>JAFUOM010000101.1 GCA_017481885.1 Ruminococcus sp. | reverse complement strand
AAGCTTTCTTACTGTGGTGCAAATTTGTCTGGATATTGTAAAAATGTTGTGGTATGTTGTTGTGCTGAGAAAGGACAGTGATTTAAATGTCAGTAAGGAGAATCAAAACAAACGGAAATATACATCAGCGAAAAGATACCGGCGATTACTTTGGCGTAGTTTGGTATGTAGATGATGACGGTAAAGATAAACGAAAGACATTCTCGTCAAAAACCAAAGCAGAAGTACAGCAAAAAATCACCAACTTCATAGCACAGTTTAATAAGAGCATCGAAGAAAGCGATGAGTCAAGGAAAAAACTAAAAGATAGTATGCAAACTTGGTTAGAGGTGTTCAAGTTCCCATCAATAGAGAGAACTACCTACGATAGATTAGAAAGCACAGCTAAAAACCATGTATACCCAGAGCTTGGTGAAAAGGTAGTAAGTACTATAAAAGCTGTAGATATTAAAAAGCTCATCAATGATAAAATGAACGATGGTTATGCTTATACAACCGTCAAAAAAATCCACGGAATAATAGCTGAATACTTTAAATTCCTGATTGAACAAGAGTACGTAGATAAAAACCCTATGAAAAGCGTGCCTATGATTAAACGGCAGAACTTTTTGACTGCTCAAGGAAAAGAAGTGCTGCCAGCCTGTGACACGATAACCGTGTTCACAGAAAAAGAAATACAAAAGTTTAAAGCTGAGTGTGTAAAGACATGGGGTACAGGTAAAAGGCTATACCAACAGTCAGCCGCATATATCTTTATGCTGAACACTGGACTTAGAACTGGCGAGATGCTAGGACTTAAGAACAGCGACATTGATTTAGAAAACAGAGTTATACATATTACCCAAGCAGTAAAAGAAGTGCAAAAGCGTGATGGTGTTGAACAGCTCTCAGGAAGAGAGATTGAAGTTGGTAAACCTAAGAGTGCAACAAGCAAACGTGATGTCCCACTTAACAACACCGCTGTTGAAGCCATAAAAGAGCTTAGACAAGAGTTTTACTTCGGTGAGGATAGTCCACTCGTATGTGATAGCAATGGCAGACACACAAAACCAAGCAACTTCAGAAAGCGATTCTACCGAATTCTTGACGGAGCTGGCATAGAACACAAAGGTCTGCATTCACTCAGACACACCTTCGCAACCAATCTTGTAAATGGCATAAAACAACCTGACGGAACAATCAAAAGCCTCACTCCAAGGCAGGTGGGTGACCTTCTCGGTCACAGTACTTCGCAGATAACCGAGATGTATTATGTGAAAAGAGATAACTCAAAGCTGAGAGGGATAACGGATAACTTCGAAATCTGAGTAAAGAAAAACACAGGACATCAGCAGTGATGTCCTGTGTTTGATTTGATCTTATTTGTTATAATCTGTGGACGTTAAAGTTATGATGTAAGTATCAGCAGCTTGGAAACCAACAGCCTCCTCTATGTAATTGTATTCTATAAAAATACTATCGCTTAAATAGACGGTGGTATTTTGATTTGTGTTTGCTTCTTGGAATTTTTCTTCCACATCGATATTTGCATCAAATACACTCACAACATCGCTCATAAAGCCTTCATACTTTTCTAACGAAGCTTTCCCGTCTTTGAACTCGAATGTGAAAATGAAACCTAGCTCACTGTTATCATTTACCTTGATGCTTAAATCAGAAAATCCATCAACAACAAGATAAGCTATGGTATGATTATTTCTGAAATCAATATCTGTTATTGGTGTATCAGATATTGTATTAAATTCGCTAACAAATCTTTTAATAGTTTTTTCCTGCTTTGCATATGGACCAGAGTCTTCGATTGTCTCTGTGGTTTCATCTACATTATTTGTCATTTGATTAACTTGTGTTGTTCCAGTCTGTAATGAATTGTCATTCGGTGTAGAGCCATCGCTGTTTCCGGATATACCGATGATAAGAAATAGAATCCAAGCAACAGCAATAATACTATACTTGATTGCTGGTTTCATATCTTTTTTTCGTAATAAAAGAATAGTAAGAGGGATAGGGAAAATGAATATCCAGCCGAGTACCCATAGCCAAGTGTTCTTTTTCGTGCTACTGCTAGCGTTAGGGTTCCATGTGTATCCACAGTTTTGACATACTCCAACAGTTCGATACGCGGACTGACTTACCGACTGTCCCTTTCTTCCTGTACCAGTAAAATTTTTATGGGAAGTGGATTGTGTCGCTGTAGATATACGCTCTCTTTTGAATGTGATTCTATTGTTACCACATTTTGGACATCTACCAACAGAAGAATTTGTTGTTGTGGTTTCAGATGCGTTTTGACCATAATAATTATTAGTAATGTTCACAACTGGACTTTCTTTAGGCATTTCACTACCACAATATTCGCAGAACTTTCCTTGTGATTCTGCTCCACAACTTGGACACTTCATATGTTATACCTCGGTTCCTATTATCACTTGTGTCAGTATCATATCTGTACTTCAACTTAATTATATCAATGAGTTATTTTGTTGTCAAACCATTTCATTTATTTGATGTATAGACCATAAAGGTACAGGTACACACTATATTACTAAACATACTGATGCTATTTTGATGCTGTAACAGACGGAAACGTTGTAAACAGAACGAAACGGATAACAAATTGATGCCCATTTTGAGCTGGAAAACGTAAATTTACAGACCACATGCCAAGGCTGAAACAAAAGAAAAAACCCGCTTAAACCTAGTGTTTAAGCGGGTTTCTTAATGGCAGGGGCAGAAGGACTCGAACCCTCGGCACGCGGTTTTGGAGACCGCTGCTCTACCAACTGAGCTATACCCCTATAAATACTGAATACGTGTCAGGACGTGATTTTGCTCCCAACAGAAGCTATTGTATCACTTTAAAACGGCAATGTCAAGAGTGAATATCGATATTTTACAAAAGTTAGATTTGAAAGGCTAAGTGTCAGACAAAATGAAAGTCTAATTGGCAGGCTAAATTAAATGCTGATTGGCAGGTGAAACGAAAGGTTGATTGTTAAGTGAATTTGAAGGTATATTGAGATGAACAATTATGGGGGTTTGCGAATGGATGTATAGGTAAGTTGGTAATTTGAAGTCAACTGAAAAACTTGCAAGTAGCGATGCTTTTAGATTTATGTGTTTCATTCTCTCGACGCTTGTGATACACTAAGTATATATCGGTTTGTTGACCGCTATATACTATATAAATCAATAAAAACGTTGTATGGGTTTTGCGATAAGCTTTATTAACTGTATATGAGGTGAGATTATGAAGTGTATGAGTATTGGTTCTACTCTCGAAAACGTATCAAGAGTAGCTTTGGGATGTATGCGCATCGAGTCGTTGACTGACAAGCAGGCAGATGAGTATGTGGGCACAGCGCTGGAATGTGGCTACAACTTTTTTGACCACGCTGACATTTATGGTGGTGGCAGATGTGAGGAGATTTTCGGAGGTGTGCTTTCTCGTAATAAGGGACTGAGGGATAAGATTTTCATCCAGACCAAGTGTTCGATAAAGCAGGGAGAGTACGACTTTTCCTATGAGCACATAGTTTCGAGTGTGGATGCATCTCTAAAGAGGTTGTGTACCGACCACATTGATGTTCTGCTTTTGCATCGCCCTGATTTGTTGATGGAACCAACAGAGGTTGCGCGTGCATTTGATGAGCTTTACAGCAGTGGTAAGGTTAAGGAGTTTGGCGTTTCCAACCACAATCCGATGCAGATTGAGCTGTTGAAAAAGAGTGTTAAGCAGAGATTGTGCATAAACCAGCTGCAATTGAGTGTCACAAATGCGTCTATGATAAGTAGTGGTGCCTGTGTGAATACAGCGTTTGACGGTGGTGTTGTGCGTGATGGATATGTTCGTGATTATTGCAGGCTAAATGATATTACGATTCAACCGTGGTCACCGCTTCAGTATGGTTTTTTCGAAGGAACTTTTATAGATAACGAGAAGTTTCCTGAGTTGAATCAGGTTTTGGGTGAGCTTGCTGATAAATATGGCATAACCAAAACAGGTGTTGCGATTGCGTGGTTGCTGAGATTGCCAGAAAAAATGCAACCTGTTGTTGGAACAACAAATCTTGCACGAATCAGGGAAATCTCAAATGCGGCTGATATTGAGCTTGAGCGTAGTGAGTGGTACAGGTTGTACCGTGCTGCGGGTCACGTTTTGCCGTAATTAGTACAGATATAACGTTGGTTTCCAGAAATGTGTCGGGATGGGAAACCCTACACTGCAATTTGCTTTTTATTTCTTGCGTTTATCAACTAAACTATAATTAAGCACAAAGGGGATATCTCGGTTTAGCGAGATATCCCCTTAAGATTAGTTGATGTTTTGATGATTTTGAGTAAAACTTTTTGAATGTGCGTTATTTTACAGAGAACTCTGCAAATGATGCTTTGAGGTTGTTTATGAGCTCGTCTGTTGTATCGAAATCTTTAAGCTTCCATGTGTTGACTTTCTCAGCGAGAAGCTGATATTGAGCATCTTCGTTTGTGATTGTGGCAGTTACCTTGCGTTATTCTGCTTGTTATTGAATTCAATATTGCTTTATGGTTGGATGTTTGGCGGTGATAAGAAAGAGCCTGTCAATTTTAATCACAGCCTGTTGTAGGGTGTTAGGTTAAAAAGTATCTTTGTTTAAATTAACAATTAATATATGTTGCTATTGTGCAAAATAACGAATATTTACTTAGCGATTATGTGTAAAGTATCGCTGTTTTTGTATCTCGTGCTTACAATGTTGTAACAAATGTCGAAAAAAAGGTATCAAATAGGCAAAAACAGCAGTTTTTTAGTGCTTTATAATGTTTGAAAACCTTGATAATTACACGCTTTTTTGAATATTTGTCAGCTGTTGACAAAATGTATGTGTAAGGTGCACAATTTCTGTTGACAAAACGAGTGTTGATAGGATATAATTGATAACGTGATAAAGGCGATTTGCCTAAAATCGCTAATTGCGTTCGGTTACGCAACACTATTTTTCATTTATTAAGAAAGGATGAATTACACATGAAAAAGATTTTAGCATTAATTCTTGCTATCCTTATGGTTGCTTCTTTAGCAGCTTGCGGCGGTAGTGACGATGCTGCAACAGGCGATTCTGCTTCTAACGCTACAGGTTCAGTATACTGGCTCAACTTCAAGCCAGAGGCTGACGTAGCATTACAGGAAATCGCAAAAACTTACAAGGCTGAGACAGGCGTAGACGTTAAAATCGTTACAGCTGCTTCAGGTACATACTCACAGACTCTCACATCTGAGATGGATAAGACAGACGCTCCTACACTCTTCGTTGTAGGTAACCAGGCTGGCGTTAAGCAGTGGGGCGACTACTGCTTAGACCTCAACGGCACAGACATCTTCAACGAGCTTTCAACTGACGCTTTCAACCTCAAGGACGAGGCTGGCAAAGTTTGCTCAATCGGTTACTGCTACGAGTCATTTGGTATCATCGTTAACAAGGCTCTCTTAAAGACAGCTGGTTACGAAATCACAGATATCAAGGATTTCGATTCATTAAAGACTATCGCTGAGGACATCCACGCTAGAGCTGCTGAGCTCGGTTTCGATGCTTTCACATCATCAGGTCTTGACGATTCTTCTTCATGGAGATTCTCTGGTCACCTTGCTAACATGCCACTCTACTACGAGGCAAAAGACGGCAACTGGACAGAGACACCTGCTACAATCGAGGGTACATACCTTGCTAACTTCAAGAACATCTGGGATCTCTATATCAACAACTCTGCTACAAAGCCATCAGAGCTCGCTACAGCTGGTAAAGACGCTGAGGCTGAGTTTGGTAATGGCGAGGCTGTTTTCTATCAGAACGGTTCTTGGGAATTTGCTAACCTCACAGCTGCTGATAAGTACGCTATGAAGGCTGAAGACCTCCACATGATTCCTATCTACTGTGGTGTTGAAGGCGAAGACAAGGCTGGTCTGTGCTCTGGTACAGAAAACTGCTGGGCAGTTAACGCAAAGGCTTCTAAGGAAGATCAGGATGCTACAATCGCATTCATGAAGTGGATGGTAACATCTGAAGCTGGTACAAAGTGCATGGCTGAGCAGTTCGGCGAAATCCCATACAAGGGTGCTGCTGCAAACGAGAACGTATTCTTCCAGAACGCAAAGGCTTACCTCGACGCAGGTAACTATTCTGTAGACTGGGCATTCAACTACACTCCAAACGTTGACGAGTGGAGAGCTGGTTTAGTTGACGCTATGACAAAGTACTGCAACGGCGGCGATTGGGCTGACGTTGAGACAGCTTTCGTAAACGGCTGGGCTACACAGTACGCTGCTGTTAATGGCTAATTTTTAGGCGATTAGACATAACAGACTAATTTGTGCTACTTATGGGGGGTAGGGCTGCTGCCCTACCCCCTTATTGTTTTAGAAACTACACACATCACGGTTAGGACCGAAAAGGTCTGCACCGTGGCAACCGGTTTTCGGTATTACTATCAAAGAAACGGGGGCATTCTTATGGCAGATGTCACGAAAAAGAAAAAGAAGAAAAAGCAGGATTACAGCGCTACGGTAAACTCAAAGCTTATGAGAAAACCGTTAAAGCGAGCATTCCCGATATTCATTTTACCGATGGTTTGTGCCTTTGCGATTGGTTTCGTATGGCCGTTCTGTCAGGGAATATACCTTTCTTTCTGCGAATTCAAAACAACAAGCGATGCAAAGTTCATCGGCTTTTCAAACTATCTTAAAGCATTCAAAGACCCTGGTTTTCTGCATGCGTTTTGGTACACAGCACTCTACGCTGTTGTATCACTTGTGCTGATTAACGTGCTTGCGTTTACAGCCGCTTATGTACTTACCCAGAACATCAAAGGCACTAACATTTTCCGTACAGTGTTCTTTATGCCGAACCTCATCGGCGGTATCGTTCTCGGTTACATCTGGAGTATGATTTTTGACGGTATCCTGTCAAAGTTCAATACATCTATCCTTCTTGAAACAAAATACGGTTTCTGGGGACTTATCATATTGATGTGTTGGCAGCAGGTTGGCTATATGATGATTATTTACATCGCAGGCCTGCAGGCTATTCCTGGCGATATGATGGAAGCAGCAGACATCGATGGTGCCAACAAGTGGCAGACACTGTGGAAAGTTACTATTCCAAACGTTATGCCATCCATCACAATCTGTATGTTCTTAACACTCACAAACTCATTCAAGCTTTTCGACCAGAACCTTGCTCTTACAGACGGCAGACCATTTGTGACAGAGGTTACTCCTGACGGTCTTTTACGTACAGTTAAAACAACCGAAATGCTGGCTCTTAACATCTACAACACCTTCTACGGTGAGGGTTCGTTTGCACGAGGCACCGGTCAGGCGAAGGCTGTTATATTCTTCATTCTGGTTGCAGTTATTTCTATCTTGCAACTTCGTTCATCAAAGAGCAAGGAGGTGCAACAGTAATGGCAGCAGCTACAAAGACAAAAAAGCTCAAGAAGACTTCAAAAGCAGGCAAAACATCGTTAACAGTTGTTTTTTCAATCATTGCAGTTGTTTACGTTCTGCCAATCTTCGTTGTACTTCTCAACTCATTCAAAGAAAACAGTTTTGTTAAAACCGAAACCTTCAAGTTCCCTACTGAGGAGAGCTTTGTAGGCTGGGCTAACTATATCAAGGGTATGACCTTTGGTAACTATCCGTTCTTCAAGTCAGTATTGTGGACAACAGTTATCACTCTGCTTTCAAGTGCGCTGATTCTTATTTGTTGCTCAATGGCAGCTTGGTTTTTAGCACGAGTTAACAACACAGCTTGCAAGGTTATCTACTATCTCTGTGTTTTCTCAATGGTAGTTCCTTTCCAGATGGTTATGTTCACACTCTCAAAAACAGCTGACAGATTAAGACTCAACACTCCGTTTACAATCCCGATTGTATATCTGGGATTTGGTGCGGGACTGGCGGTGTTTATGTTCACCGGTTTCATCAAGAGTATTCCGCTTGAAATCGAAGAAGCTGCTGCAATCGACGGTTGCGGTCCGCTTAGAACATACTTCAGCGTTGTATTCCCAATGCTCAAGCCAACTATGATTTCTGTTGGTATCTTAGAGATTATGTGGATTTGGAACGACTACCTGCTTCCATACCTCGTACTCGACAGAAACAAGTATATGACAATCCCAATTCACATTCAGTACTTACAGGGAAGCTACGGTGCAGTTGACCTTGGTGCTATTATGGCACTTATTATCTTCTCTATCATCCCTGTTATTGTATTCTATCTTACATGCCAGAAGCACATCATCAAGGGTGTTGCTGCCGGCGCTGTTAAGGGATAAAACACTAACGGCACTCCAAATGGGGTGCCGTTTTTTAACATATAAAATTGTAGGGGAGGGCCTCTGTGCCCTCCCGAAAAACGTAGCTGTCAAATTGAATGTGTGATTATAAATCGCGCCAGTCAAAGTACCAATATATAATAACAACATCGGAGGTAAATATGAAGATTCTTGTAACAGGTGGAACGACCTTTGTCAGCAAATATGTTGCAGAGTATTTTGTTCAAAAAGGCAATGACGTATATGTTATCAACCGAAACTCAAGACCACAGGTTGATGGTGTGCACCTTATTAACTGCGACAGAATGGAGCTAGGGGACAAACTAAAAGGTGAGAAATTCGACGTTGTGCTCGATGTGGCTACATATACAGAGGAGCAAATGCGTTCATTGTTAGATGCACTTAGCGACTTTGATGACTACATTTTTATTAGCTCTAGTGCCGTTTATCCTGAAACTAACACTCAGCCGTTTACAGAAGAGCAGGAGTGCGGAGTAAACTCAATCTGGGGTGACTATGGGGTAAACAAGCTCAAAGCTGAAAGGCTACTTCAAAAGCGTGTGGAAAACGCCTACATACTGCGACCGCCGTATTTTTATGGGGTGTATGAAAATTTGCATCGTGAAGCGTTTGTGTTTGACTGTGCAGAGGAAAACAGACCATTTTACATACCGAACAACGGCGAGATGAAAATGCAGTTTTTCAATGTAAGTGATTTGTGCAGATTCATTGGGATTCTGATTGCTAAGCATCCTGATGACCGAATCTTTAATGTCGGCAACAAAGATGCTGTGACTGTAAAAGAGTGGGCAAGGCTTTGCTACAAAGCAGTAGGCAAAGAGGTTGAGTTTAAAAGCGTTGACAGCACTGTATGTCAGCGTGATTTCTTCCCGTTTTATGACTACGAGTATGTGCTAGATGTCACAAAGCAGAGTAAGCTGATGCCTGATACAACACCACTTCTTGACGGACTAAAATCAGAATACGAGTGGTATAAGGACCACAAAGACAGCGTATACAATCGCAAACCATACAAGGAGTTTATCGACAACAACCTTGCTTAAAACAAAAGGCAGTGTAAACTACACTGCCTTTTTTGTGTTACTTTATATTTGTGTTGTAAAATTCGAGGAACTGCTCAAACATTTCTTTGTTGAGCATATCTGACCACTTTTCACGGTCGAGATTTTCGTGTAAATAGTTTTCTTTGTCTTTACTAAAACGTTCCTTGTTTTCTTCAAGGTTGTAGTCGTAGTCGAGGGTTTTCAGCCATTCGTCAAACTCAGCATCAAACTCGTTAGCGTATGTTTTGTCACGGTAAACGTAGTCGTGTTCGTTGTTTTGTGGCTTGATGAACGTGAACCTTTCATTGTCCTTATACTTGGCATAGAAAATGTCGTAACCGTATTCAACTGGCACAACAGGGTCGCCCTCGCAATGCACTACAATAACAGGTGCGTCTGAGTTTTCAAAACCGTCGATTGCTGTGTTTGAAGCATACTTACCGTACTTTATGAACTCGTGGAGTTTTACAAAAGGCATCATAAGGTATATGCCGTTGCCTGCAATCTTTTTGCCCTCAGACTCAAACATACCGGATGGACTTTCAAAGCCTGAACACTCAATTACAGCTTTTACATCAGGGTGGTAGCTAAGTACACTGCACACGCTGTAACCGCCCCAACTGTGACCAAACAGCACGATAGGGAGGTCTGAAAAATCCTCGCTCTGTTTTACGAATGAGATTGCGTGCTCAAGGTCGATAACTCCCTGTGGCATACCGCCAACACCGTCGCCTTCGCTTTCGTCATTTCCTGTTGCATCGTAAGCAAAAACGTAGTAGCCGTTACTGGCAAAATAGTTTGCGACATCCATATACGAGTTGTGACCGCCACCTCCAAAGCCGTGAGCAATTACAACTACACCTTTCTGGTTTTCGCCACTGCTGTACATGTAGCCTGTAAGCATCTGGCCTTTGTCAGATTCAAATTTATACTGTGTACGCTGTAAGCCTTCGAAGTCTTCAACGTAGTACATATATGGCTCATATGACTCGAAACGTTTGTCAAAATTATCGTTGTAAATCATAACGCTCAAGCCCCACATACCACCGATGACCAAGACAAGCAAAACGCATATTACTGAAATAATTATCTTTTTAGCTTTTGAACCTTTTTTCTGCATGGTTTTTCTCCTTTGCAAAAAGTTTAAACAGTGAGAATTATAATCGATACGATGTGAAAAATCAATGGTCAATACGCACGAAAAATCTTGCAAAACGGCGGATTTGGGTGTATCATACCTAGCGGAAAGTATTAAAAGGGGTGCACATATGACATTTGTGGAAAGAATAAAGAGGCTGACGTTTAAAAAGGTGCTGCGAAAAACAAAGTGGTTTGTAAAGAAAAACGTTGTGATGTTTGTAGCACTTATTGCGGCTGCAATAACCTGTATTTTTGTACCGTTTGACAGAGAATATCTTTCATATTTTGACACACGAACTTTAGCGTGTTTGTTCATCACACTTGCGGTTGTGTGTGCACTGCGTAATATAAAGTTCTTCACGATTTTGGCAAGACGGCTTGTACTGCTAACAGGAAACCTTCGAACGCTTTTTATGATGCTGATAAGCATAACGTTCATAGGCTCGATGCTGATAGCAAACGATATGGCGTTGATTACGTTTTTGCCACTGGGTTACTTTGCGCTTTCCGTAACAAGAAAAGAAAAGTATATGGCGTACCTTTTTATTTTGCAGAATATCTCGGCAAACTTAGGCGGTATGCTCACTCCGTTTGGCAATCCTCAGAACTTATACCTGTATTCGTTTTTCAATATAGACACGCTTGAATTCTGCAAAATTATGCTGATGCCGTTTTTGCTGGCGATAGCCTTGCTGTTTTTATGCTGTATGCTGGTCAAAAACAAAAAGCTTACTATCAAAGAAAAGTTCCCTGAAAAATTAAGCGTAAAACGAACAGTTGTGTACCTTGTTTTGTTTGCGTTATCGCTACTCGTTGTGTTCAGGGTTGTGCCTGTTCTAATTGGTCTTGCACTGATTTTAGTGTCGCTTTTGGTGCTTGACAGGGATGCACTCAAAATGGTTGACTACCCGCTGCTT
>JAFUOM010000011.1 GCA_017481885.1 Ruminococcus sp. | reverse complement strand
GTACTTCTTAGCTGGCTGTGTAGGTTTTGTTGGCTCAGTTGGTTTATCTGTAGCCTTTGTTGGCTCTACAGGATTGCTTGAAGGGTTGTATACAACAGCTACACCAGTATTGCCGATATTACCAGAGATTTTGCCGTTAGAAACTGTAAATGTACCGCCTGATACAGCGTCTGTATATGTACCGTTAGTCATCTTCTTAGCAGTTACATTAACTGAACATGAACCGCCGTTAGCGTTTACGAGAACTACACCAGTTGTACCACGCTCGTTGTAAGCGATTGAACCTTCTGAAGAAAGATATTCTGACTGACCTGCAAAGAAGTTCTTGAACTTGTTAACTTCTGTAACAGCCTTTGATTTGTATGTTGTATTTGTACTTGCATCACCCATATTTGCTGCTGGACGAGCAAAGAAGAGTGCTGTAGAATCAGCACGGGAACCTACCATAGCCCATGCTCTGATAACTGTGTCGTCAGAAACATTTTTTGTATTGCCCATACCGGCAGAACCTGACTCGCCCATATGTGTATCGTGAGACTCAACCCATAATACGCTCTTATCAGGAGCACCGCCCTTGTTGTAATTACCGTTAGCTAAACCTGATGCATTTCTGTTGTTAGCAGCCATGAGAATGCTGTCACCAGTGTTGTTATCAGTAATGCTCATATACTTTGTGAAGTTATTTATATCAGTACCACAACCATTAAGAATCTCACCATAGTAGAAAATCTGATTCTGTGTTGTAGCCTGTGAGCCGTTGATTACAGTTGGCCAGAAATCACTTCTGTTGCCATCATCAGTTGGAAGCTCGATGTGCTTAGCAGCGTCGAAACGGAAACCGTCAACACCCTGATTGATACAATCAACAAGGAAACCCTTAACGATGTTCTGTACTTCAGGATGACCTGTGTTTAAGTCAGGCATACCGATATGACCCATTGTCATAGCATAACGGCTGCTATCATTAGCATAATCACCATAATCATGATAAAAATCACCACGTCTGAGGTTAGATGCAACACCATCGTTGATGTTACCATAACCGCCACCGTCTTGCTTATTAGCAACGTGGTTAGCTACTACGTCAACAACTACTTTGATGCCCATTGATTCAGCAGCATCACAAAGTGCCTTGAGTTCTGCTTTGTTACCAAGCCATGTGTAGTTAGAGATTGTGAAATCAAGTGGCTGATAAAGCTTCCACCACTGACCCTGCTGATCTCTCCAGCTACCATTATAGTCTTTTGGACTCTGTACAGGTGAAGTCTGAACTGCTGTGTAACCAGCATCCTTGATAGCCTGTAAGTTGTTCTTAATAGAGTTGTAAGACCAGTTGAAGCAGTGAAGAATTACACTACCCTGAATTTTACTCTGCGGACCTGTGCTTGCAGAAATTTCTGTTGTGTCAACATTAGCAGCGTTTACACTAGCAAAATCAGCTGTAATAAAGCATGAAAGCATAATGCAAAGTGCCAAAGCAATGCTTAATAATCTTTTCATCATAATCTCTCCTAAAATAATTTCTGATTATTAATACAGTAATTATACAATGATATTTTACTATATTCGATACCAAAAAAACAACGGATATTAACGCTAAACTTTCAACATTTTACTTGTGCATAATAACTAAACATAACGCCCGTTTTTTGACAATTATAAACAACAGTTTTGCACTAATCAAAATCGCTATGTGCAGTGTGCACTATTTTGTGACATCTGTTTTATGCACTGTGCATAGTCGTTTTTTATCCTGATTTTTGATAAAATGAAATTTGTCGTCTTTTCGCATATTATTTACAAAACATAGGAGATAATTTTAAGCAACATTAACAATGAAATACAGTTACATACTTGTTGTCAAACACAGTCGAATTCCCCTCTAAAACAAGGTGGTAAAAATATTATTCAGCACTCGCAATAATACACGATAACAAAACAAAAAGGTATCTGCTGAAATTCAACAGATACCTTTCATATTAAATAATATAGCGATTAGAACTTGCCGCTAGCACCGCCGTGGGTACGACCAGACGATGAAGTGTGAGTGGTGGAACCGCCACCACCGCTACTTGAGCTAGGTTCAGGTTTTTTCTCTCTGTCAGTCTTGCTGTACAAGAAGAACTCCCTTGAATCAGTAACGTGCATACTGCCCTTTTTTACGTAATCAGAAGCTGCACTCTGAGTATGTACTGATTTAAGCTGTAAAGCAAAAATTAAGCAAACAATACCTGATACTATAGCACCAATAACAATGCCGATAAATAAAGCTGCTAAAAACGCAAACGGTTCTTTTGGTTCATTGCCCACGTCATAAGGTTCGCCCTCATTAGCCTGTGTTATAAAATCATCACAATAATCTGCAAACATCACAAAAGCATCATAATACAGCGCATCACTTAAATATGGAAGCATCTGTTCAGTGATGTATAGAATACCTGCATCTGTGAAAGCTGTAATACCATAACCGCTTGTTGAGACACTCCAGTCACGCTCTTCCATTGAAAGAAGGAAAAGAACACCGTCGCGTGAATCGCCGTAACCAAAGCCGTTGTAATCAAAATAGTCATCGGCATAACTCTGAGGTGTTGCACCATCTAATGAGTTAACAGTTACAATAGCAACATCGAGCTGCTGACGCTCACTGATTTCGTCAAGTTTAGTGTTTAATTCGCTGACTTCTTCTTCTGTTAACAAAGCAGCATCGTCAACCATTCTTGGAACAGATGGCTGTGCGAAAGCAGGTGTAATCGATGCTACACATATAAGTACAGCGAACAATAAAGCAATCAATCTTTTATTCATTACACTGCACCTCCTTAAACCAGCAACCATGCAAGTAATTGCACGAGGAAAACTACACCAGCAGTTATACCACCGATTTTCAAGAACCATTTACCGAGTAAGCTTTTATCCATTGGTAAATCACCGACAAATTTTCCTGTCTGACCATTCATTGCAAAAAGATATTTTTTATCTTTCCAGGTTGTGTTAAGAATCCAAACAGGATAAAGTGCATACTTGGCTTTACCATTAGCAAGATTAATAAAAGATGTTTCAGTAGCAACAGTGGAATATCCTTTAACTGTACTTCTAAATGAATCTTCAACGCTTTGTTTGATACGCTGGTTAGCTCTTTCAATGCTCTGCTCAGCAGTAACATCGTATTTATCAGCGAGATAACCTGCAAGATATGCAGTCTGGAAATCGACAGCCTCGTTGAAATTGTACGGCTCAACTGACTCCATAAGGTCGTCTGGCATTTTAGAGGAACCATCGACAGGAACTCTTTCGAAACCGATATCACCACCACGGATTACTGAGAAGTAGCTTGTCTGTGTATAATTGTAATTGCTGTCACTCCAGCGTCTTACCTTTGTAGCTTTATATCTGATGTTTGCTTTAGCGTCAGCATCAAACAACCAGAAAGGTACATATACACCCTTGATTTCATCTATGTGGTTTTCATCTTTAAATACCTTTGGTAAGAGCACCTTGCCTTTGTAGTGCTTCTGTAAGGCCTCTTTAGCGGCTTTTTTATCTACCTTAAACGGAATAACAAAGTCAGGCTTCAAAGCACCAGTAAACTGGCCCATAAGTACAACAGGGTTGCCACAATATGGACAAGAGGTAGCAGCTGTTGTTTCATCACCGACGATTTCGCCACCACAAGACTTACATACATATGTACCTAAGCCGTTTGTTTCTCCTTCTGCCCACTGAGAACCAGCCTGTGTATCCCACTGCATATTTTCAGTTTGTTGGTTCTGTAACTCCTCGTCATATGCTTTAAGGGCGTCCATTTCAAACTCAGAATCACAGTAAGGACATTTCATTTTTTGTACTGTAGTATTAAACTCAATAGCACCACCACAGCACGGACATTTATATTCTTGCATTACTGCCAATTAAATCACCCCTACTATTGATAAAAGTATATAGAATTAGCTTTTATCGTTATCATCAAAAATATCGCCACACTCAGGGCAGAATTTTGGTGGGTTGTGTGGGTCCTCAGGAGTCCAACCACATTTATCACACTTATAAAGTGGTGCACCCTCAGGCTTCTTAGCACCGCACTGCTGACAGAACTTACCCTGATTTACAGCACCGCAAGAACAAGTCCAGCCGTTAGCCTCTGGCTTTTTAGCTCCACATTCAGGACAGAAGTTACCTGTTACATTTGCGCCACAAGCACACTTCCAACCATTCTGTGCTACAGGTTCAGGCTTTTTAGAGCCACACTGTGGGCAGAAGTTTCCTGTTACAGTCGCACCGCAAGCGCACTTCCAACCGTTTGCCTGTTGCTGTTGAGCCTGTTGCTGAGCCTGCTGTTGCTGCTGCATCTGCATGCCCTGATTATAGAACTGCTGAGCAGCGTTGAATCCGCCACCACCAGCGTTCATAGCCATTCCCATGCCCATGAAACCAGTCATAGCACCTGCTTCATTAGCAGCTGCAGCTTCCATAGCGTTTGCCTGAGCATCTGTCATACGACCAGCCATCATAAATGGATTTGAGCCCATTGTTGCGGCATCTTCCATCTGGTTGATCTTCTTCATATCTTCCGGTGTGAGAGAAATTGGGTTAAGCGCAATTGACTGCACCTTAATACCTCTGCCTTCACTCCAACGGCTCTTAAGGGCTTCGTTTACAGCATCCTTGAGCTCAAGTGAATGTGCAGGAATCTGAGCAGGTCTTAACTCTTTTTCTGAGAGTACTGCAAATGCAGGCTGTAAAGCATCGATAAACTCAGTTTTGAGCTGATTATCAATCTCGTCGCGAGTAAATTCCTGTGTTACATTACCGCAAACTTCTGTGTAGAAAAGAATAGGGTCAACAATTTTATATGAGTAAATACCGTTGCAACGAACCTGAACAGTTCTTCTCATACCGATGTGCTTGTTTACAACGTCAAACATAAATGGGTTAGCTGTGCCGAATTTGTTGTCCATTATTTCCTTGGTATTGAAATAATAAACACGCTGGTCAACACCTGTGTCGCCGCCCATTGTAAAACGCTTACCCATTGCTTTGAATGTTTCTGCAATACTGCTACCAAGGTTACCAGTAAAGATACTTGGTGCAATTGTATTATCGTATGTAAATTCACCAGGCTCGGCACAGATTTCAACAACCTTACCCTGCTCAACAATGATCATACACTGACCATCAGCAACAGCAATACCTGAGCCGTTTGTAATTACGTTATCATGACCTTTTGTGTTTGATGAACGACCGCTCACCTGTTTCTGGCCACGTTTCATAAGAACGTCTTTTGGTAAAGCATCGCAATAGAAAAATTCCTTCCACTGGTCAGCTAAAACGCCACCGACAGCTCCCATACCTGCTTTAATAAGTCCCATAATATAAAACTCCTTTCATATAAACAACGTGAACACTCATCGTTTGTATCACAATAGTAGCACATTAAAGCACTATTTTAATTCCTAAATCCAAAATTAAATATTTCCATCTTTATTATTATTATTTTTTATACTAACATAAGGTCCACTGGAATACGGATTCTTATTTTCTCTAGGTTTGGCAGGCTCGTTACTTGCTTTTGAAGCCCATCCGAAAATAAGCATCCAAACCATAAGATACAATATCCAGAGTCCAATAGCACCTACGCCCCACCATATTGATATATCAAAGATAAAATGCAGTGCAATTAATATAGCCGCAGGTATCAAGCCATCGAGATTAAGCATCATATTAATAACAAGGCAGAATAAGAAACTACCACTTCGTTTTGTTTTTCTCATACGATTCATCCTTATGTTTTATTCTTAGAGTTTATACGCTGAGCTTCTTCTGAAATAATATTTCCAAATGTTTTTTCGTCCAACTCAAAGCTCTCATCTGCAACAGCTGATTCATCTGCAAACGCATCAAAAATCGCTTGTTTTGACTCTAGTAACTCAGTTATTTTTTCATCTACCGTATCATCGCAAAGCAAACGATAAACCAATACATTTCTTGTCTGGCCCATACGATAAGCTCTTGAAATAGCCTGATTTTCAATTGATGGTTTAAACTGTGGCTCGCAAAGGATAACAACACTTGCTGACTGAATATTAAGACCTGTTCCGCCTGCCTGAATCTGGGCAGCTAAGACTGTTCCTGCAGGCGCCACTGTAAATTTGTCAACGATTTCCTGCCTTTTTTGTACTGGTACTGAACCATTAATCGGACCAATACACTTATTATCAAGCAGATTCATAACCTTACTGATAGTATCAAGAAAATACGAGAAAACAATAACTTTTCTTCCGTCGTTTTCTGCTTCTTCAACAAGCTCGATCAAGCGCATTGCTTTTGATGACTTATTAATATCATCAACATTCCACGATACTCTTCTTACATCTGCAAAGCTACCATTTAGCACTGTATCCTCGTAAACTTTCTCTTCTGCACTGTTAAGTGTGCACCATTCTTTAGTTTCAATCAAATCAGGTAACTCTGTGAGTACATCTTCCCTTTTTCTTCTATAGTATACAGGTGCAACTTTTTCTTTAAACTCAGGTGCAGATGATAAAAACTCCATTTTGTCAACTATCGATGCAATCTCAGGATTCAAAATTTCGATAAGTGAAACCATTTCATCAACTCTATTTTCCAGTGCAGTACCGGTCATAAACAGAATTCTGTCAGCATTATCACAAAAGCTCTTAACATTATTAGTTCGTTGTGCTTTTGGGTTTTTAATATAATGAGCTTCATCGACCACTAGCATATCAAACTTAAAACTGTCATGAAACTGAAACAGACTTGTTGTTTCAAATGTTGTTACCGCTACTCCGCCGTCATTAATCCATTTATTGTAGGCTTCGTTTTTGGTTGAACCGTGAACTTTAACAGCAACCAAATCGCTCATTTTTGTTATTTCACGACACCAGTTAGATACAACACTTGCTGGACACACAACAATAAAATGTGTTGACCCACTGTTTCTCAAAGATACCATTGCTGCAATAGCCTGAATAGTTTTACCTAAGCCCATTTCGTCACCAAGTAATACACGTTTTTGTTTCAGTGTATACTTAACACCCCATTCCTGATATCGTCTTAGCTGACACTTCAAACCGTCAGTCAACACTTCCTGTTCTTGTATAGCAAGCGCCAACTCTTCTGGCAATCCATATACGCTGTCATCCTTACCAAGAACATCAGGGCATATATCTTCTATGATATTGTAATATTTAACAG
>JAFUOM010000100.1 GCA_017481885.1 Ruminococcus sp. | reverse complement strand
TAGAGAAATCTTGATGAATATTTCCGATAATATACAGCACTATATCAATCGTGAAAACTAAACCTATTACAATATTCTTGTAATACGATTGTATTCTACTTTGGTATTTTGACCTGTTTTGCTCTGGTAAACTTACTCGTAATAATGGCCATATCTTAGGATATGGTCTTTTTTATTTGTTAATACTATTATTTTTTGTAAGATTATTTGTTTTTTGCATCATGTTTTTATCTTGCTTCTTTAAGAATTTGACCATTATTATAAGTCGTATTGAATTTATACTATTATGTGATATATTTAGTATAGTTAACTTAGTGGAGGCGATATTATGAAAAGGATTATTTCTTTTATGCTTATTATAGCTTTTGTTTGTTCTGTTGCGCTGGTTCCAACTTCAGCTTTAACAGGTGGCAGAAAATATCCTCAAAGAACGCACGATTATCTCGCGGGTTATAACGATACTAGGCAATTCAGTGTTACTGTTGAGATTTACACTGGCGTAAAAACCATGGAAAGGTGGGAATATATGTGGCGTAACGGTCATGATCTGGTTCGTTATGAGAATGATCAACAGTATAGATATGATGTTATGTACGAGTTTATGGATTATCGTACAGAGATTGAAAATCAGAAATTAGAAATAATGAAGTATTTTTTCTATAATAAATTCGGAGCCCCTGAGGATTCGTTTTTAGGCTATAGCGGATATTTAGGCGCTTTTGGTGCTTATTTGACAGCACCAGATATTAAAAGACTTGAAGCTTATGATGAAGTTTTGGGAGTATCTATATCTACACCAGGACCTGATGCGCCTTTCCATGCTCAACCTGAAAAGTTTTCTAGAGAGATATATAATGAAGAGTATCTTAAAAACACAACTGATGAACTTGTTGACATTGATTTCTACGGTATTGATGAATTATACGCATTGTTTAGAGGAGGACAAATAGAATCAGACGAAAAAAGTGAATTAATAATTGATGATTTTTTGATTATCGGCTCACCTTACACTCACAGTGAAGATAACCCGACAGGACTTTTTGTTACTACAGAAAGAGGCGTGTTGCGTACTCTGAGAGAAGCTTATGATTTAAAAGTTCTGCATATGGATTTATTGGCCATGGAGTTACCTTATGTTTACGCTATTGGTGATGCGGACTATGATTTTAGTATTACTATTATGGATGCTACCGCTATACAGAGCCTGCTTGCCGGTATTGACGAGTATAAAGATGTCGTTTGCGTGACAAGACCGGAAGATAAAGATAGGGACGGGTTTGTTACAATTATGGACGCAACTGCGGTACAGAGTGAAATAGCCGAAATTGACTCTTAATATTATTCTAAATTCATATTAATTTCAGGATGCCTTGCTTAAGTAGTAAGGCATCTTTTTTCATTATATGCTTTTTGTTTTTAGGATTCCGATGTGGCTTTAATACGCAACAGTTTTTGATTGTCTTAGTTTTACACAGAGTTTTTGATATTTATATGTTCAAATACAGTACTTTTTTGTGCATTTTTAATACAATACAATTGATTTTCGGTTGTTTTATAGTATAATAATATCTATAAAATCAGAGAGGTGATTTGTATGTCAGCCAGAAAAGAGTTACTTGAATTAAAAGATGTTTATTACCACGAAGGTTCATCTAAAGTTTTTATGGACGCTATGAGGGAGTGTCTTACACAACACACTGAGAATAATGAGTTTTTCAGGAATCTGATGGAGTCTTCGGGTATAAAGGTCGAAGATATAAAGTGTGAATCAGACCTTGAGAAAATTCCACTGATACACGCTAACTTTTTCAAAAAGTATGTTGTGATGAGTATTCCTGAAGAAGATGTTGTTTTTCACGCTACAAGTTCAGGAACCAGTGGACAGAAGAGCCAGATGTTTTTCGACCAGGATACATACGATTTCGGTAACGCTATGATTGAAAACGAGTTTCGTTATTTTGGGTTCTTGTCTGATGAGCCTACAAATTATATCCTGTTTACTTACGAGCCGGCTGAAATCAGCAAAAACCTCGGTACTGCAAAAACCGACCTTGGTTTGCTTAGTTATGCGCCTGTAAATGAAACTTTCTTTGCTCTGAGATACAACGGTCAGGGTCACGACTTTGATGTGTACGGAACAATCAGTGCACTTGAAGAGTACGAAAGACAAGGACTTCCTGTCAGAATATTCGGTTTTCCGTCATTCCTTTACTTTACTGTAAAACAGATGAAGGATACAGGACACCGTCCTTTGAAACTGAACAAAAAGTCTATGACTATGCTTGGTGGCGGTTGGAAAGGCTATGCCGATAAGCAGATTCAGAAAACAGAGCTATATGCCTTAGTTGAAGAAATGTTGGGTATTCCATCTGAAAATTGCAGAGACGGCTATGGTTCAACAGAACATTCTGTGCCTTACTTTGAATGCCCGAATCACCATTTCCATATTCCTGTGTACAGCAGAATGATAATCCGTGATGTTAGAACCCTTGAGCCGTTGCCGTATGGTGAGGCTGGTTTTGCTAATTTCATTACACCTCATCTGATGAGTGTGCCTGCAGTTTCTGTTTTGATGGGTGATATGGCAGTGTTGCATCCTGGAGAAGAGTGTGGCTGTGGTATAAAGACTCCGTATATGGAAATTTTAGGCAGAGCCGGAACTAGTGCAGCAAAGAGTTGTGCTATCACTGCAAGCGAACTTCTTAAACGTTGATAGGAGGGTTATTATGGAATTTATCATCAGAGGTAAAAGAACAGTACTTGAAAAAGAAAACTGTTTTGATAATATTAATGAACTTATTTGTGCTGACCTTACATTAGGCACTCCTGATATAAGAAGAGTTATAAGCAGTCTTGATAAACTCGGAAAATATATTGTCAGCGAAGAATCGTTTTTGCTTGAAGAGTTGATGGAACTCGGCTTTTCTAAGGAAGAAGCACTTCAAATAAAGCAGGAATCAATCTATGTTTTGTCTGCAGAAGAACTGTTCAAAAAGATTAAACGTGAGCTCAAAGGTTTTCCATTTGAGATTAACAGGTTAAGCACCCGTGAGGATGAATTTGAGGGATGGATGCCGGTTGGTGTTTTAGGTCACGTAACAAGCTCAAATGATGCTATGCTTCCGTTTTTTAGCTCCGTTGAAGGTATTCTCACAGGAAACATAAATATCATAAAAACAGCGAGTGGTGCACATAAGGTTGCTATGAAACTCGTGGAGAAACTTTGCGAAATCGACAGCAGTCTTTGTCCGTATTTCTATGTTTTCCCTCTTTCGTCTAAGGATAAGGGCTTGCTCACCGTAATGTTCAGCCTTTGCAATACAGTTGCAGTATGGGGTTCTGACAACGCAGTAAAAGGTGTTCGTAGTCTTGCACCATCAGGCGTTAATATTGTTGAGTGGGGCAACCGCATCAGCTTTGCTTATTTTACAAAAGCTGGTACAACAAAAGAAAAGTTAAGAGGCCTTGCCGAAGATGTTTGCGTAAACGACCAGCAGGCGTGCAGTGCACCTCAGCTCGTTTATTATGAAACTGATAGCAAGGATGAACTTGTTGAGTTTGCAAAGACACTGATGGATGAATTGCAGTCTGTGTCATATACCTATCCGCTTCATCCAATGTCACAGGCTGAGCAGGCTGAGCTAACAGCACAAACAAGAATGTGCTACCTTGAAGAAGTGATGAGCGATGCAAAACTGCTTGATGGTGATGGTTGTCGTATATTTGTTAAATTCGACAGTGAACTTTGTGCATCGCCGTTGTATCGAACAGTTATTGTTAAAGCGATAAACAGAGCCGATATTATTGAAATGTTAAGACCTTTCCGTTCCTATTTACAGAGCGTTGGTCTTAGTTGTGGCAAAGAGGAAATTGTACCTCTAAGCAGATTATTACTTGCAGGTGGTGTCAATAGAATAACACAGCCTGGTCTTATGATGAGTGGTTACACTGGTGAACCACACGACGGTGTTTACGCAATGACACGCTATCTGAAGAGAATTAGTCTTATAAACGATAGTCTTCCAAAAGGCAGTATGTCTCTCAGTGAGATGCAAACAGATATAAAACCGCCTTTTGAAGAGGGTACACCACTTCTCAGAAAAGACGATTTCCCAGCAAAAAGAGAAATTAAAGATAAAGGCTACCTGCTTTTAAAGAGTGGTGGCAGTAGCGGTAACGCAAAGTATGCTCCGCACACTTATGAAGATGCACAGATGACATACGATGAAGCAAGCAGATTTATCATCGCTGCAGGAGTCGACCCTAAAAAGGACGTATGTATGAATCTGTTTTACAGCGGCGGCTTGTACGGTGGCTTTATCAGTATTTATGAGGCGCTCAAATCTGCTGATATCATTCAGCTTCCTATGACCGCTGAAATGGATATGAAGCACGTTGTTAATGAAATTGTTCTTAACAAAGTCAACGTGATTATGGGTATGCCTACATATTTATTAAGACTGTTTAAAGAGCAAGCTGATGCGTTGAAAGAGTATGGTGGGATTGAAACAGTGCTTTATGGTGGTGAGCATTTTGACCCTGCACAGATTGAGTATCTTAAAGAAAACTTTAACATAAAACGAGTAGGTTCATTAGCTTACGGATGCAACGAGATTGGTTCTATGGGTTACGCTTGCGAGCATTGTCAGGGTAGTGTGCATCACGTAGTAGCAACCAAATATCTTGAAATACTCAAACTGGATTGCGATGAACCTGTAGAGGGTGACGAGATCGGCAGACTTGTGTGGACTCCGATTGATCAGGAGAATATCGACATTAAACGATATGAAATCGGTGACCTTGGAAGATGGGTGAAAGAGCCGTGTGAATGTGGCAGACTAGCCAAAAGATTTGAGCTTCTTGGCAGATTCGGAGATATATTCAAATTTGCTACAAACTACGTAAATTATAAAAATATCAAGCATATATTTGCAGAAAAAATGGGTTACACAGGTTTTGTTCAGGTAACACTCAGTTATGATGGTATGAGCACTATGACTATCGCTGTTGAAAACGACCTTTCAGTATCTGAAGATGATGCTTTGATGATATTAAAGCAAAACTATGCCGAAATCGAAGAATGTCTTACTGATGAAACTGGCGTTGTGAAAATAGTAAAGCAGAATAAAGATGAATTTGTCTTTAGTACCGGCGGTGGAAAAGTCAGAAGCGTAATCGACTTGAGAACAAAAGCATAAGGGAGGTAAGCTTATATAAATGAAAGAAACGTTTTTTTATAAGCACAATCCTATTGTAAAAAAGGTTTTTCTTACAATGCTTGCTCCGACGATTCTGATGAACCTGACAACAGCGATAGGTTCAATGGCTGATACTGTGATTATCGGTCAGTATCTTGATGACTTGTCATTGTCTGTTGTTACCTTTGCTTTGCCTGTTTTTATGGCAATAAATATCCTGGCTGCACTGTTTTCAGTTGGCGGATGCATAGCTATGAGTATAGACTCAGGAAAAGGAATGAAAAACGACGCAAATAGGGATTTCAGTATTTCTTTGGAACTTATGGCGATTGCAAGCGTGATGTTTGTACTTGCAGGTGTTTTTTTCAGCCATACCATTACAGGTCTGCTTGGCGCAGAAAAAGATGTTTTTGACCTTGTTGAAACCTATGTGCGTATAATACTTATAGGTGGACCTGTTTTTATTTTCAATATAGGTCTTGCGTTTTTCGTCAGAAACGACGGCAGACCAACTTTGTCTATGATAGGAATGTTCTCTTCCATAATCTCGGACATCATTTTGAATTTTGTGTTTGTGGGTGTTATGGGAATGGGTGTATCAGGTGCCGCATATTCCACGGTTATTGGAAATCTTGTAAGCATCCTGATATTGATGACTCATTTTATCTCACGCAAGAATACTTTGAAGTTTAGATTTGCATTTGACTCTACTGCAATAAGAATTATCAAAAACGGTGGCTCATCGGCACTTAACTTTGTGTATCAGTTTATAACAATACTTATTATGAATCATCTGCTTGCAAGTCTTGCAGGTACAAGCGGTATTGTTATTTACACTGTGGTCTTTAATCTTACAACTGTCAGCTTATCTGTGTTTGAAGGCATCAGCCAAACTATCCAGCCTATGGTATCAACTTATTATGGAGAAAATAGCTTCAAAAATATCAAGGAAACCCTTTATCTTGCTTTTATCACTATTCTTCTGATATGCGGTACAGTAACAGTATTGATGGAACTGTTTCCACAGGTAGTTCCTGTCGTGTTCGGAGTTGATGACCCTGGGCTTGTCAGACAGTCTGCACAGGCAGTGCGTATCTACTCTACAAGTATGATAGTTACCACTGTGAATGTGGTGATAGGTTACTATTTGCAATCTATTGAGCAAAGTCTGCTTTCAGCTATATTAATCAGCCTGAGGAGTTTTGTGGTTTTCCTTATTGCAACCTTTACTTTAGGTTATCTGTTCAAAATGAACGGTATCTGGTCAGCCTATATTGTATCTGAAACTCTGTCTTTGGTAATTGGTGTTATACTGATTAAAGCTAAACAGCGCAGACTTGAAAACGTCAATATTCTGCTTTTAGACAAGGAGATTTGCACTGCAGTTGAAACTTACACCTGCAATGTAAAAAAAGACTCTTTTGCTGATTTTAAAGAGTATGTTGTTTCAAAACTTAAAAATTCTGAAAGTATAAGTGACCACTCTTTGAAAGCAACGCTTTTACATCTGTGTGAAATAGAAAAGAACCTTACTAATAAAAATAGCAGTTACATTGAAGTGGAAGTAAACAATAAAGATAATAAGGTGATTGTAAGAGATAACTGCTCTAACGGCAAAATTAACATTGAAGGTTATAACCTTAACGAGTCTTCGAGCTACAGTCCGGCACTTGGATTTAACAGGTTATGTTTAGAGGGTGATTAAATGGAAAACAAAAAACTGGCAACCCTTCAAATAAGCAATCACAGACTTTTCATTCCTGCGGTGCTTAGCTTTATTGATATGATCATAACTCAACACAAAAACTACGATATTGATCGTTGCAATCAACTTCGCTTTGTAGTTACAAAAATGCTTTTGAATCGCATTACTAATGCGTACCCGAATACAGTCGGAGAGCTTTTTGTTGAACTTTCAATCGTTGATGATTATCTTGAAATTTCTGTGCGTGATAAAGGTGTTCCGCAATGGATTGATTTTTCATACGATGAGCAGCTTATTTCGAGTGACACAGAGAATTTTCAGAAGTTCGTTCTTGATAAGTGTATCGACTGTGTGGGCCTTGAAAAGCTCGGTAAAGATGGTCAAAGGTTGTATGTACGACAGAAAATCCGTAACCCTATAAGTTTTGAAACTCCAAAACCTTACGAATTAACAAAGCCTCTTGACACAAATATTACTATTAAGGCAGTAGAAACTGAAGAAGATGCCATTGAAGCTATACGTTGTATTTACAGCGAATACGGTTACTCTTACGCATACGAAAAACTGTACTATGTCGACAATTTAATGCGAATGATCAGAGAAGGAGAGCTGATGTCCTTTTTGGCTGTCAATGAGCACGGACAAACTGCAGGTCATTTTGCTTTGGCGTTTTCAGACTTGTTCGATAATATGCCGGAGATTTCCACGGTTGTTACCAGAAAAGAATTCAGAGGTCTGGGACTTTTTGCAAAGTTTATGGATCACGCTGAAAAAATTGCAAAAGAAAAAGGTTTTCGTGCAATGATGGGACAGCCTGTTGCATATCATCCAATATCTCAGAAAGCTTTCCTTAAAAGCAACTATACGGCAACATCGATTTTACTTTCTTACATCGGTTCGGAAGTTGAAAGCGAGTACAACAAGCAAAAAGAACGCCTTGATCTTTTTGCCTGCATAAAAATGATGGACGAAAACGCAACTACTGTCATTTATCCACCTGCTGAAATCAAGAGTTTTGTAGCAAAGATTTGTGAAAAAGCAACACTTAAAGCAGAGGCTAAAGATGACAAAGAGTTAGCTTTGAATACTTGTGTTAAAATCGAAGACAACGTTATGCTTAAAATGAAAAGAATCATTTTGACTCAAGCGGGCGAAGATGTTGAAAAGATTTTAAAGGATGCAGTAGCAGATTCGATACGTAAAAAGCACGAGATGCTGGAGCTTTTCATTTCTTTACGTCATTCGTCCTGTGAAGAAGCATTTATTACTGCAAAGAAATGTAAATTCACTTTGTCCGGAATTCTGCCGGGTGCAGAAAACGATGATTACATTGTAATGCAGTTGCTTATAAAAAGTGTGCGTAGCTACGACCAACTGGTTACTGTTGGTGAATTCGAAGAGCTTACTCAGGATATCAAAGCACTTACAGAAAAGAGGGAGAAATAATGGGCTTTAAAACCTACACCGTAGACGAGATTATTTCTTACGCAAGAGAAAACTCACAGTATTATAAAAACCTTTACAAAGACCTTCCAAAAGATGTTACTTTACAGGACTTGCCACTTGTAGACCAAGGAGATTTTTGGAAATATTGCGATAAGTTTGGTGGCACTGTTGCAACCAGAAAACAGACCGACGGTCAGATTTTCAAAAGCGGAGGTACTACAGGTGACCCGAAATATTCTTTATATTCAGCTGAGGAATGGCAGGCTATGTGCGAGTGTAGCGGTGCCGTGCTTCACAAAGGCGGTCTTAAAAACGGTGACAAAATAGCTAACCTTTTTTATGCAGGCGGAATGTATGCAAGCTTTCTGTATACATACAGTATGCTTTACCACGCATCAGCTAAAACAATTGTTTATAATATCTCAGGCAATGGCTCTATCGAAGAAATGGTCACAACAATCCTGGACCACAAAATTAACTGCATTGCAGGTCTGCCGTCGATAATCACAAAAATTATCTCTTATATTAATGAAAACAAGCTCACAGGCTTTAATGTAGACACAATCTACTTTGCAGGCGAAACTTTGTATCCTGACCAAAGAGAAAGAATTTGCAAAGCTTTTAAAAGAGAAATTGATTTCCGCTCTGTGTTCTATGCTTCAAACGATGGCGGTCCAATCGGATATTTTACAAAGGATTGCGGCTACAACGAGCATCGCACTTTGTCAGATTTAACCTACATCGAGCTTATCGACCCTGATACAAACGAAGTTGTAACCGAGATGGGCAGACCCGGTAAGATTTATATCACATCGCTGTTTAAAACTCTCATACCGCTGGTGCGTTATCCGGCTGGAGATATGGGCGAATATACCGAACCTGCTTGTGTACCTGACCGAAAATTCAGATTACTTGGCAGAAGCGATGTTGCCGCAAGAGCTGGCTATGTTACCATATACCCTCAGGATATAGGTAACGTGCTCAAGCATTGTGATATTGATTACGATGCATACCAGATTGTGGTTGACCGTACAACAAAGGATAGATTTACTTTCAGAATCGCTGTCAGCGATATACAATCTGCGGATACTGAAAGATTTCTTGAGGATTTGTACAAAGAGCGACCACTTCTGCTTGATGCTATAAACGACGGAACAAATGATGTGCCAAATGTTGTATGGTGCAAAGCAAATGACCTTGAGTATAATCCACGAACAGGTAAATTGAAGGTTATCCTTGACAAGAGAAACTGATTATCTGCTGGAATTAAGTTATTAAAATGTAGTTATATAGAGCAACGGTAAGGATAAGTGCTTTTCCTTGCCGTTGCTTTGTTATGGTTTGTTGAAAGTCAGTAGACATAGTGATATAATAAGCTAAGGAGGTGTACGTGATGATGAATGAAAAATTCTTACACAATGACCCTGATGATTATCATGGTAGTAAATTAACTTTGCACGATTGTATTGCAGACAAGATTTCGTTTTTTAATAATGTTTTGTTTTTTAATATGTCTGACGGATTTTGGATTGATCCAACGCATGAGTCGAGTGAGCTAAACGATATTGTGCGTACTGATGCTGCACAGGTTGATTTTAAAGTAGTACCTGACAAACATTTTCCTGTTTATATGGAAGTGTTCAGAAATAGAAAATACCGTAAAACTGTTGTTGAATACTGGGATTTAGAAAAGTTGATGAGTGCTATTAACAGTGGAAAGTTTCAGCTTGAATTTATATATCAATACAGAACACATTTTGAGCAGATGTGGCGGTGTTGGTTGCTTTATAAGGGCTGTTGGTATGGTGAATGTCAGCTTCATATACCGTATTCCACCGCAACTTATCGTTGGAATAATCTTAGAGAAGATTGTGTGTTCTGATTTAGGTTAATTTTGAGGTACATAATGAAGAAACTTATTATCTGGAGTGTTATTTCAGCAATTATATTGGCGGTTTGTCCTGTAATGTGCTTTAAATTAATGGATGATGGTAGACTGCTTTTTGTTTTATTAGTATTTGTTCAGTTTGCCTATCCGTTGCTTTCGTTAATTAGCGGAATCGTCAGCGGACTCAGCATAGAAAAGTTGTTTTTGTTACCATTTATAACTAGCGGTTTGTTTATGCTTTCTATTTGTTTGATATACGGTGAACCTGATTATCTAGTCTATACAGGCATTAATCTTGCAATCAGCTTAGTAGTTATGTGTATTGTTGCATTTGTAAAGAGAAGGGATAAGCAGACCAAGAGCTTTGCTAACGATGCTGAATTATGATGTTTGGTTTCAAAAGAAGATGCGTTAGATGATGTCGCGTTAGCAAGGGGATACGGGTTATGGGCTAAACACTGTTTCGGTAAACAATCATTTTGTGTTTTTATTCTGTTCACATTTGAGGTGTTTTGATTTGGTAGAATTTAACACAGTAATTTAATGTGTTACAGGAGAGAATTATGTGTAAAAGTAAAAGAAAAAACAAAATAGCATTTTTTGCGATAATTTCGTTTATGTTTGTGATATCAGTAATTGATAATTTGCTTACATACATAGGTTCTCCGGATTTGTCAAAAGAATCAAATCCGCTTGTGCACACACTCGGTTTTTCGTGGGCAGGATTGCTTGCTATGAATGTGATTTTGTACGCACTTGATGTGTTTATGGCATACTATGTTTTTATCGGGTACGAGCCGAAAATAGTCGCTTGTAACAGCAAAAAAGAGTATATGTCAATGATGCTGTTCGATAGACCTGACAAGTACATCTGGACCTGGTATAAGTTACCGAACAATAAAGACGGTTATCGTTTTATGTTGGCGTGTTTCAGATTTGTTATTGTATTAATTACACCGCTTTTAAGACTTAAAGCTTCAATTGAATGGTGTGTGTACTTGTTGAGGCCAGAATTGTTTAACAGATATTGCGACTTCTTGGGTAAAGTAGCGGTTACAACAGTATGGGGCAGAGGCGACTTGATAATTCAAGTCTGCATATTGATTGTAATTCTTATGTTTGTTTTCACAAACATTCAGTACAAAGCAAACCAAAAACTAGCTGATGAGCATTAGTAAAAAGCACGGGTGTTTGAGCATCCGTGCTTTTGTGTAAATATAGGGGAATAATACTGATTTTGTGGCTTGTGAATTTGACTTTAATTACGTGCTGTGTTAGAATACATACACTCGTTATGAGAATTTAAATGAATGAGGGTATTAAAATGAAAAAATTATTAGCTTTATTGCTTTCTGTTATGATGATTTTTTCTGTAACAGCTTGCGGTTCAACTACTAGTGAAGATGAAATCCGCGGTGAACAGAAAACTTCAGAAGAGGCTTATTCAGCAGGTTCTGTTGATGGCCTTAAGTACGAAAGCACTTTCATCGGTATTGGTTGCAACTTGCCTGAAAATTGGTCTTTTTACACAGACGAGCAAATTAGAGAACTTAACAACGTTACAACTGATGCTGCCGGTGAAGAATATGAAAAATTGATGCAGGATGCTCAGTTGGTTTACGATATGTATGCTGTGAACAATAATAATGTTGACAGTATTAACGTGAATCTCGAAAAGGTTGACAGCGTTACTCTTTTGGCACTTGATATGAAAGACTACTATGAGCATTCTGTTGATTCAATCGAAACTGCTTACACAAACATGGGTGCTACAAACTTTGACTACACAATCGGTAAGGTGACAATCGACGGCGAAGAGTTTGATTCTTTGGATGTTGTTGCTGAAATCAATGGCACAAAGCTTTACCAGACAGCTTTTGCTAAGAAGTGTAGCGGTTACGTTGCTAACATCACAATTACTTCAATCGACGAAGCTACTGTTAAGAGCATCTTGGATTCATTCTATGTAGTATAATTATTGCAAAAAGGAAGGCACTTCAAAACGAAGTGCCTTTTTTGTATGCTGATATTATTAAAGGGTGTAGTATTTTTCAAACTCAGCAGGATGTGGGATTTTTGAAAGTTCAGCACACTCTGCACGTTTTGTTTTGATGAAGTTTGCGATAAGCTCTTTTGGGAATACGCCACCCTCTGTTAAGTAGTCGTGGTCAGCTTCCAATGCATCGAGAGCCTGCTCCAAAGATGTTGGAAGACCTTTGAGCTTTGCTTTTTATTCATCGCTTAAGTGGAAGAGGTTCATATCGTATGGACCCCAGCCGTTTTCGTGTGGGTCAATCTTATTTTTGATACCGTCTAAACCTGCCATAAGAATTGCGGCATAGCAGAAATATGGGTTACAGGTTGCATCAGGGTTTCTAAGTTCAAATCTACGCTTTTCAGGGCTCTTTGCGTAAGCAGGAATACGTATAACAGCACTGCGGTTTGATGTTGCATAACCAACTGTCACAGGAGCCTCAAAGCCTGGCACCAAACGCTTGAATGAGTTTGTGCTAGGATTTGTGATAGCACAAAGTGAGCTGATATGCTTTAAGAGACCGCCCATAAAGTAGTGAGCTTCTTTACTTAGATTTGAGTAGCCGTTGTCGTCAGAAAATACAGGTTGTCCGTCTTTCATTAAAAGCATATGAACGTGCATACCGGAACCTGCCTCACCGTAGATTGGCTTAGGCATAAATGTAGCGGTCTTGCCGTACTTCATAGCAACGTTGTGGATGATGTACTTAATCATCATTGAAGCGTCAGCCATGTGTGTCATTTCACCGAGCTGTGGCTCGATTTCAAACTGACCTGAAGCTGCAACCTCAGGGTGCTGATAGTTGATTTCAATTCCCATTTCTTTCATCATAAGGCACATCTCACTGCGGATGTCGTATGATGTGTCAAATGGCTTTGCAACGTGGTAAGCCTTCTGGTGAGGTACAACACAACCCTTGCCCTGAGTAGCACTGTTCCAGTATGACTGGTCTGTATCAACAAAAGCAGTTACTTCGTTTGGCTGAACAGTCCAGCCGACCTGATCAAAAAGATAGAACTCAAATTCAGGAAGAATGTACATTGTGTCTGCAACACCGCTTTGCTTCATATATTCAGTAGCGGCTTTAACAATGTTTCTTGGATACTGAGCAAGTGGTCGATTTTCAGGATTGTCGATAATCATCGCATTACCAGTCATTGAGAGTGTAGGAATCTCACAGAATGGGTCAATGTACGCTGTGTCAGGGTCAGGAATGAACACCATATCACTTTTTTCAACAACAGCATAGCCGTAGTTTGAAGCGTCAAAACCGATACCGCTTTTCATAGTATCTTCAGTAAAGTTTTCTGCTAAGATTGAAACGTGTCTGTATTGACCGTTGATGTCGACCATTTTAAAGTCAACCATTTTGATATCATTTTCTTTGATAAGCTTAATGATATCTTTGACAGTTTTTGCCATAAAAGAACACCTCTTTGTAAAATTTTCTGTACACATTTAGTATACCCGAGTTTTAATTTTGTGTCAATCTTGCTAAATAATCGTGTTTTTTTGTAAAAACTGAAAAAGTATTGATATGCTTTTTTTGTTAACAGCAATGTATGTTGAAAATTTTTTGTTTTATTGTTGCTCAAAAACGTGATGTTAATGCCATTTGTGATGAGTGTGTCAAAGTCCAATGTTGAAAACTGCGGTGTAATCACCTACAAATTACGGCGGATTTTTGCCGGACTAATATAATTAAATATAATAAAATATAATCAAATCAAATGAAATGTAATTATAATATAAATGTTGCTCGCTGGTTATAGTGTTGAAAACTCCGTTTTTCGCTGTTTGTTACAATCAAGTGTAAGTATTTATTGACATTATGTACATGAGTGAAGTCGAGAATATGGTGTTGTTGCTATTGTTATGCTTTGCAGATTATGGTATAATATTGCCATAATGATTATGCAGAGGTGATTTTTGTGAAAAAAGTATTATCATTAGTTATTGTGTTTATTATGATAATGACAGCTTGTATTGTGTCTGTTTACGCAGATACCACAGTTGATACTTTTGAAGCACAGGTTGTCGGTGGACTTACAAAGGTCAGTATAAGCTGGGAAGAGGTGCAAGATGCTTCATACTACGAGGTGAGTATTGACACATCAACCGATTACTATGACATCAAAGAAAATGTAGTCGGCAATTCTTACGATTGGGCGCCTGATTATTATATTACTCCTGATATGCCTTTTGTGCTTACGGTTAATGCTTATAATGAAAACGGTTCAATCATCTCAAAAAGTGAGGCTGTAACGTTTTACATAGTTGTTGCTATGTGCGATTACTGGGGATGTTACGGCGATGTTGACGATGACAAAATGGCGACCGTTGTCGATGCAACTTATATTCAGCAGCATCTTGCTAAATTACATACATTTGATTATTTCAAGAGTTGCCAGGCTGATACTGATGGTGATGGTATGATTTCAATTATTGATGCTACATACATCCAGCAGTTCTGTGCACAGATTTTTAACAGCAATTCCCGCGTAGGTCAGGATTTGTGGGTTGGCGCAGTTAACTACGACATTATGTTTGAACAATTGGTGTAATTTACCTTGAGCAAACTAAAAGAAAAGAGCTACGGTTTTTGCCGTAGCTCTTCTTTGTTGTTAAACGAAAACACACCTGAAAATAGTGTTCAGGTGTGTAGTGGTGTAGGTTTAATGTATCAGAATTCCTGTTTAACAGAGCGTTCGAAAAGCGAGGAAAGTTCTGTTTTGAATTCTTTGTTCTCAAAAAGAATATTATATATTGCTGTTGTGATTGGCATTTCAACATCATATTTTTTGCTCAATTTGTACAGAGCCTTTGAAGTCATAACACCCTCAGCGAGCTTTTCGAATTTTTCGCCTTTTGCGTGGCTTTCGCCGTAGCGTCTGTTGTGACTCCACGGTGAGAAAAGTGTTGCCTCGTAGTCGCCAAGGTGACAAAGACCGTAGGCTGAAATACCGTTACCTCCCATTGCTTCAACAAGTCTATAAATCTCTCTTGGAGCACGTGCCATCAAAGCGCCTTTAAGAGAAGTGTAACCAATGCCGTCGAGCATACCTGCAGCAATGCCGATTACGTTTTTTGCAGCAGCACCGATTTCACTACCGATGAGGTCAGTTCCTATGTAAAATCTAATAAGCTCAGATGAAAACTCGTTGACCAGCGTCTCTTTGACTTCTTCGTTATCAGAGTCGATTACCATACAGTTTGGAATACCCTTTACGTAATCTTGTGGATGTCCGGGACCAACCCACACAGCAATCGGAGTTTTGTCTTTATCAACAAAGCTCGACACAACTTCAGAAAGCCTGCATCCGGTGTCAACCTCAACGCCCTTCATACAAAGCACAATGTTTTTACCCTCAAGCGGATATTTTGCGATGTCGCCCATATATGAACGAAGGTGCTGAGATGAAATTGATATTATAATAGTTTCAGCGTGTGAAACAGCTTTTTCTAAGTCTGATGTAACTTCTATGGACTCTGGGTATGTGAGGTAATCGTTTTTGTGAGTGTCACGCAGAGCGATAAGCTCAGGTGCAGTTTCAAGTCCGCACGAAATAACATTGTGGCCGATTTTATCAAGATACCAAGCAATACAGCTACCCCAACGACCGCAACCTAAAACAGAAATATTCATAATAATCTCCTAAAAAATACAAAAAAATACCCCGCCTGACCGTATCGGCTAAACATAACCTGCCTACTATAGTGACAGGTGGGTGTCCACCCATCAGCTTTAGGCTCCCTTCGTCCCATAAGGGGAGGTCTGCACACCGCTGACGGAGTTAAACTCCCGATTTAAAGGTTGTAGGGTTATTTTCACCGATTCGCGAATCAGGCAGGAGTCAATCACTCTTCTGAGAAAAGCTCCTCGAATCTTTTTTCAAAGATTTCAGCGAGCTCGTCAAGCAAAGCGTCGTCGTCTACCTCGGCAAGTTGTTCCTCGCCGTCTTCTTCGATAACTTCCATAATATAATACTCACCATCATCAGCGACAGCTTCGTCAGCGTCGTCAAAAATAGGATACAGTGCATAGAAAATACCCTTTTCGTTTTCGATGGTGTCGATAATCTCAAAGTTGTGTTCAACGTTTTCGTCGTCGATAAGAGTAATGAGATCAGGTGCAAAATCTTTATCCATAGTACCAAGCTCCTTATTAGTATATGATAATTCTACTCTGTATCTTACATTTAGTCAAGAATAAACGCAGATAATATTTTGACAAAAATGTAATTAAATACTTTCCGTTCGGCATAATAACCAAGTTTTCTCGATGGTATTGAAAAATTAACATATTTGGTGTATAATCATTGAATTAAACAACAATATATGGAGGCTTCTTATGTTGCTAAAACCATTTGAAAATCTCCCTGATGAGTTTAAAAATGACGAAGTAAAGCATTACTACGATATACTTGACAAAAAGCGTAAAAGTCTTCTTGTCAAGCGAGTTGCTGACATAGTTCTCAGCTTGATTATGATAGTATTATTGGCTCTTCCAATGCTGATTATTGCACTAATAATCAAATTCAGTTCAAAGGGACCAGTGCTGTATAAGCAAGAGCGTGTTACAACTTACGGCAAAAAATTCAAGATTCTGAAATTTAGAACAATGAAGGTCGGTGCTGACAAAGCAGGACTCCTTACTACTGAAAATGACGACAGAATTACAGGAATCGGCAAGGTGTTAAGAAAGTTAAGGCTTGACGAGTTGCCGCAGATTTTTCACGTTTTATCGGGTAAAATGAGCATTGTTGGAACACGTCCTGAGGTTACAAAGTACGTTGACAAGTACACACCGAAAATGTATGCGACACTTCTGATGGCTGCCGGTGTTACATCACTTGCTAGCATTAAATTCAAGGATGAGGACAGAATTTTAGGCGAGATTTCTGACCCTGAGAGGGTAGACGAAATTTATATGAACGAAATTTTGCCAAAGAAAATGAGATATAATTTAAAATACATTGAACGTTTTGATTTCAAGTGGGATATATATCTGATGTACAAGACCGTTAAACAGGTTTTGCTTTGATTTTATCCTCAAAAGACCGAGATTACTAAGCGATAGGAGTGAAATGTATGGAAAAATTGAGAGCTGTTATTACTAATAATTCGCTTTTTAGAATCAGCTATATTGTTTGCTTGTTTTTCTGTAATGTTTCTTTTATACAGGTTCCTGCTTATGTGTCACTGGTCTTTTTGTTTTTGTGGGGTGTTTTCCTGCTGTTTTACAACGAGCGTAAGCGTAGAGTGTTCACAAAAACACGTTTCGGTTTATGGCTTTTAGCGTTCGTTTTCTTTTCTACAATCACCGCTGTTATACATATCGCTGATAACTTTTTGTACAATATGGTTATTCAGTTTCACGTGTGCATATGCTTTTTTATTTTCTATGGTCTGCACACTGAAAAACACCTTAATTTCAGACGTGAGCTGTATTCGGTGTGTCGCTTTATGGTTTACACAACCACTATCGTTGGCGTAATGGGACTTGCTTGTATGATGGCAGGCATCAGCTTTGAGGTTATGTCGATTAAGTTTATTATTTACGAAAATCGATTTACAGGCATTTATTCAAATCCTAACACCTTGGGCTTTGTGTCTGTAGTTGCGCTTTTCTGTGTTCATATGCTGACAAAAACAAATTTTATCGAAATATCAGGACAGGAAAGAGTGTCACGAATCTGGTTACTCAGTGCTGTTGCAATCAACGGAATGTCACTGTTTTTGTGTGACTCAAACGGTGCTATTGTGCTGATTGTGTTCTATGTTATCACATTCGTGTTGTACAAAATGTTTGGTTCAGAACGTGAGTTTTCAAAAAAGCAGATTGTTGTAAAGCTTGTTGCACTTATGATTGCAGGTGTATTCGTTACAAGCAGTGTGTTCTTCGTAAGATTTTTCACACAGGCAGGTTTTACGGAAATTCTGGAAAAAGCAGAAGCAGGATTGCAGATTGAAAAAACTGAAGGTATGGAAGAGGATATGTTCTATGCAACAGAGCGTATTACTTTTGGCCATCTGAATAAAAATCTCGACAGTGGTCGTTTTAGGCTGTGGCGACAGGCGGCATCACTTTTCTCTGATTTTCCGCTTTTCGGCATAGGAAAAGGTAATGTCTACGATTACGGCGAGACTAAGTTTGATAACGGCATTGCTTTTTCGGATATATACGGAGAGGCATTGTCGAAATTTGCGACAGATTTTCACAATGGTTATGCTACAATCCTTGTGTGTTCGGGTATAGTCGGATTTGTGTTGTTCTCGCTTTTCGGACTCCGTTTTGCAAAGCACATTTCAATCCATGTTTTCAAGGCTAAGAATCTCAAGGAAAGTATTCTGCCGTGTATGTATTCTTTCTTGTGTGCATATCTTGTGTATGCGTTTTTCGAGAAAGCGTTGCTGTATGATGTGTCGTTTACGGTGCTGTTTTTCTGGCTTATTATGGGATATGTTTCGTGCTTTTTGTGTGCGTATGAGCCTGATTATCAGGAGGGGATTTATCTCTTTAAGCGAAAGCTCAGAAAAACTATGCTTTAACGTCGTTAAATATCGTCAAACGCTTGTAAAAATCACAAATATCGGTTATAATATCCATAACTATCATATGTTATGGATATTTTTTATGGGAGGATTTTTATGAACTACGGATTTGTAAAGACTGCGTGTGCAACACCAACTATCAAGGTTGCTGACTGTGTATACAACAGCGAGCAGATTATCTCTCAGATCTCTTTTGCTGCACAACACGGTGCGTCGCTCGTAGTTTTCCCTGAGCTTTGCGTTACAGGCTACACTTGTGCGGATATGTTTATGCACAATTTTTTGCTTGAACACGCTGAGTCTGCGGTTGAGCGGATTCTAAATAGAACTAAGGCTATGGGAATTATGGCGATAATCGGTGTTCCTGTAGCGGTTAACGACGCTTTGTATAATTGTGCTGCGGTTATGTATAAGGGTGAGTTGCTTGCCCTTGTTCCAAAGTGTAATCTTCCTAACTATAACGAGTATTATGAACTCAGATATTTTACATCAGGAAAAGATATTGATGAAATTATACATTTCGCAGGTCAGGATGTTCGCTTGTGTGCAAATGTTGTGTTGTGTTGCAATCAGCTAAAGGAGCTGAGAATCGGCGTAGAGATATGCGAAGATTTGCTTGCACCGATGTCACCATCGCAGAATCTTGTTTTAAATGGCAAGGCTACGGTTATTGCCAACTTAGCCGCAAGCAGTGAATACGCAGGTAAGTCTGACTATCGCAGAGACCTCATTCGCATTAACAGTGGCAAGTTGTGCTGTGCTTATCTTTTTGCTTCTGCTGGTCCGGGAGAGAGCTCGACAGATGCTGTTTATTCTGCTCATAATATCATTGCTGAAAATGCTAACATTCTGGGCGAATCAATCAAGTACACAGAGGGTATCACTTACGCTGACATCGATGTACAGCGACTTGACACAGAACGCAGAAAGAACAATACTTTTACTTCAACTGATTGTGATAAGAAGATTCACTTTGTCAATTTTGATATGGTTGTAAGACAGACAAAACTCAGCAGAAGATTCAGAAAGCATCCGTTCATTCCTAGCGAGAAAACCGAGCTTAACAAACGATGTGAAGACATCCTCACAATGCAGGCTGTCGGTCTTGCTACAAGAATGCAGAGTGCGTCAATCAAAGAGCTGGTGCTCGGTGTATCAGGTGGTCTTGACAGTACGCTTGCTCTTATCGTCAGTGTTAAAGCACTTGATATTTTAGGACTTAGCAGAAAGAACCTGCACGCTGTTTCAATGCCGTGTTTTGGCACAACTGCACGCACAAAGTCAAACGCTGAAAAACTCTCAATTGCTTATGGTGCTGATTTCTCTGTTGTTGATATCACAAAGGCTGTAAAACAACATTTTATTGATATCGGTCACGATGAAAATAAACTCGACACCACTTACGAAAATGCTCAGGCTCGTCAGCGCACACTTGTACTGATGGATATTGCAAACAAAGTCGGAGCGTTGGTTGTAGGTACAGGTGATTTGTCTGAGCTCGCTCTTGGTTGGGCAACATACAACGGTGACCATATGTCTATGTATGCAGTCAATGCGTCGGTACCAAAGACAATGGTCAGACACTTGGTTAAATATGAAACTCAGCTTGTTCCAAACGAAATCGGTAGTATTATTAATGATATTTTAGCGACTCCTGTGTCACCTGAACTTTTGCCACCGGATAAAAACGGCAATATTTCTCAGGTTACTGAGGATGTTGTCGGACCATATGAACTGCACGATTTCTTCCTTTACTATTTTGTGCGTTACGGTTTTTCTCCTGAAAAAATCTTCTATATGGCTGTGAAAACATTCAAAGAAGAGTACGACCGTTACACAATTAAAAAGTGGATGCAGAAGTTCTTTATTCGATTCTTTACTCAGCAGTTCAAGCGTTCCTGCCTGCCTGATGGTCCAAAGGTTGGTTCGGTGTGTCTGTCTCCTAGAGGTGACTTTAAGATGCCGTCTGACTTACAGGTTCGTCTGTGGCTTGAGCGTATCAACGAATTATAAGACTGTTTTTTGTAATAATAACTTTGGTGATATGTGTGAAAATTTATCTCAAACGTGACAAATCGGACGATAATTCAAGGTATATTGTGTCAACTGAAAAGGGTGACTGCCTTTACAAAATAACAGGCAGACACACCCGTTCATCCCACCATATGTATGTTATGAAGGGTGAGCAATGTGTTGCAAAAATCAGGGACACAAATCTTGCTATGATTCGTTCGTGTTATGTAACTTCACAAAGCGGTAATTTTTACTTGACCGTAACTTTGTCAAAACGAAAGTTTGCTGTGTCGTATCACGGGGTTACCCTTCATATCAGGGGAGATGTGCTAAACAAATCCTACGATATTCTAGACATTGACAACTCAGTTATTGCGTGTGTGTGCAGAAGGTTTTCGACTTCTCACGATGCGCTCGAAATCAACCTTAACGATGAAAAATCAGAAATTGTCAGCATTGCTACAGCGGTATGCCTTGATTGTGTTTGCACAACCGATGTTATGGCTTTGCAGGCAACGTAGCGGAGGTAAACTATGGATAAACTATTAAAGCTTTTATCAGAAAATTCTAACTATACAACTGCTCAGCTCGCCCTTATGCTCAACGAGCCTGAGGACTATATCAAAGCTCAGATTAAAGAATACGAGGACTCAGGCATTATCAGAGGCTATCAGGCTATGGTCAACTGGGATAATGTTCCAGATGCAGGCGTAATGGCAATTATTGAGCTTAAGGTTACTCCTCAGAAAGAAAAGGGTTTTGACGAAGTAGCTGAGAAAGTTATGATGTTTGACGAGGTTTCGTCTGTTTATCTTATGGCTGGCGGTTACGACCTTGCACTTATTGTTAAAGGCGAGACCATTCAGGATGTTTCAGCGTTCGTAGCTAAAAAGCTGTCTGCCCTTGAGGGTATTGTGTCAACAGCGACACACTTTATGCTCAAGAGATACAAAGAAGGCTCTGTTGCTTTGGTTGATGTTGAAGAGCCGACAGACAGAAGGGAAATGATACTGTGATAGATTACAACTCAAAGATAAATGACTCTATCAAGAGCGTCAAGCCGTCAGGTATTAGAAAGTTCTTTGATATTGTCAATGAAATGGATAATGTAATATCGCTTTCTATTGGTGAGCCTGACTTCAAAACACCGTGGCACATCAGAAAAGCAGGTATTGACTCGCTTGAGATGGGCAGAACCTGGTACACACCAAACCGCGGTTTTGCTGAGTTGTGTAAAGAAATCAGCAACTATATGCTCAGAAAATGTGACCTTACATACGACCCTAAAAGTGAGGTTTTGGTAACTGTAGGCGGAAGCGAAGCGATTGACGTAGCAATCCGTTGTTTGGTAGGCAAAGGTGACGAGGTGCTTATTCCTCAGCCGTCCTTTGTTTGCTATGAACCGCTGACAATTATGTCAGGTGCAACTCCTGTTATTATTGAAACAAAAATCGAGAATAATTTCAGACTGACAGTTGACGATATTAAAGATAAAATTACTGACAAAACAAGGCTTTTAATCCTGCCTTTCCCTAATAACCCTACAGGTGCGATTATGGAAAAAGAGGACTTAGAGGCTATTTCTAAGCTTGTTATCGAGCACGATTTGATGGTGCTTTCCGACGAGATTTACTCAGAGCTGACTTACGGTGGAAAAACTCACGTTTCTGTAGCAACCATCGAGGGTATGAAAGAGCGTACTATTGTTATAAATGGCTTTTCAAAGAGCTTTGCTATGACAGGTTGGCGACTCGGTTTTGCTTGTGGCCCTAAGGAGATTGTCGCTATGATGACAAAGCTTCACCAGTTCGGCATTATGTCAGCTCCGACTACAGCTCAGTATGCCGCTATTGAAGCACTTAAAAACGGCGACGATGATATCGTTTATATGCGTGACCAGTATGATATGCGTAGACGATTGGTTGTTGGCAGTCTTAACAAAATGGGACTTACCTGCTTTGAGCCAAAGGGTGCTTTTTACTGCTTCCCTTGTATCAAGTCAACAGGACTTACTTCTGAGGAGTTCTGTACAAAGCTTCTTCACTCAAAGCACGTTGCACTGGTACCAGGCTCAGCGTTTGGCGAATGTGGCGAAGGCTTTGTCCGTTTGTCATACTCTTATTCTCTTAAGCATCTGAAAAAAGCGTTAACACTTATTGAGGAATTTTTAAAGGAGCTTTAAAATGAAGCTGAAAGTTCTTGCCCCGGCAAAAATAAATTTATCGCTCGACATCGTGCGCAAACGTCCTGACGGATACCACGATGTCGCAATGGTGATGCAGGCTGTGTCGCTTTATGATACAGTTACAGTGTCAGACGAGGTGGATGAAAACGCACCGACGTTTACTGTTACCTGCAATGTAGCGGGTATCCCGACTGATGAGCGAAACATTGTCTGCAAAGCCGCAAAGGCGTTTTATAAATACTGCGATATGGATGAAAAGAAAATTTCCATTGATATCGAAAAGAAGATTCCTCACGAAGCAGGACTTGCAGGCGGCAGCACAGATGCCGCTGCTGTAATTCTTGCATTAAACCGCATTTGTGACACAATGCTGACAATTGAGCAGATGTGCGAAATCGGTGCCAGAGTTGGTGCCGATGTTCCGTTTTGTATTATGGGTGGCACTGTACACGCTAAAGATATAGGTACTACTATGTCAAAATTGCCATCACTGACAAAGTGTTACATACTAATTTGCAAGCCTGACGTCAGTGTTTCAACTGCAGAGGCTTACGCTAAATCCGACAGCAAGCCGTCAAAGGGCTTCCTTGTTACTGACGAGGTTGTCAAAATGGTATGCAAACGCAACCTGCGTGGAGTATGCCAGTGTCTTTACAATGAGTTTGAGGCTGTTATGCAGATTGATGAAATCACAAACATCAAAAAGCAGATGCTTAAAAACAAGGCTCTTGGTGCGTGTATGAGTGGTTCAGGTTCTGCAGTGTTTGGTATTTTTCTTGATGAGAAAAAAGCTGAAAAGTGTATGGAAGCTATGAGCCCTCAGTATGACAAGCTCTATATCTGTGAGCCTATTAAAGGCGGATGTGAAATTGTATAATTTTTGAAAACTTGCCTATACTCAAGGTGACTTGAAAGGCAGGTTTTTTTATATGAAAATATTTATGAAAGTAATTGTATCGCTGTTTGTGATATCGGTGATGTTTAGTATGATACCGTTTGAGAGCACATGTGTTAAGCTCCAAAGCGATGTACTGCGACTACATATACTTGCAAATTCTGACAGTGCAACTGACCAACAACTAAAGCTTGAAGTCAGGGACAAGGTGATCGCAAAAATTGCTCCACTTTATGAAAAGGTCGAGAACAAAGAACAGGCGATTGATGTAACTAAAGCCAATTTGGGCTTAATTGAACAAGTGGCTCAAACGGTTGTTGATTCCCACAATGCTGATTACAATGTGAATGCAATAGTCACAAATGAGTTTTTCGGCACCCGATATTACGATGATTTCACTATGCCTGCAGGTATGTACGATACCTTGCAGATTACCATCGGAGAAGCACAAGGCAAAAACTGGTGGTGTGTGATGTATCCGACACTGTGCGTTGGAGCGTCATCCAAAATCAGTATGGAAGAAGATTTGAGTGATGATGAATACAAGGTTATCACATCACAGGACATTGAGTATAAATTTAAAATTGTTGAGTATTATGAGTCGATAAAATCGTTTTTTAAGTAGTGTACGATTTATCGGACATCGTTTATGATATATTTATCCTAGTGAATTTTTTGGAGGATGTTATGTTACATTTTGTACTGGGCACAACTGGTGTCTCAAAAACAGAATACCTCTACGATTATTTTTGCAAACTGGCTAATGACGGCGACACAAAGCTGATGTTCATTGTGCCGGACCAGTATTCGTTTAATACAGAGAAAGCTTTTCTTGAACTGCTCGGACCGATGTTGTCACGTAATATCAAGGTTTTCGGTTTTTCACGACTTTGCGACTACGTTTTTGAGCAAACGGGTAATCGCTTTATGAATTTTGCAGACGAGGGCGTACGCAATGTTGTTATGAACGTTGCGATTGAACAGGTATGTGACCAGCTTGATTTGTTTTCCAAACGTGCTACAGCGACAGATTTGACAACGCTGATGCTTAATTCTATAAAAGAATATAAAAAATGTTCGATTACATCTTCGATGCTGTATGATGTAGCGGATAAAGTAGGGGATACTACGCTGTCAAAAAAGCTATATGAAACCGCACTCCTCTACGATACATACGATGCGATTTTGTCAAAGAGCTACATCGACCCGCTTGACAGTGTTACTAAAGTGTGCGATGTTCTGTCGCATAATGAGCTTTTTAAAAACTACACAATAGCAGTCGATTCTTTCTACGGCTTTACATCGCAGGAGTACGACGTGCTTACCTGTCTTTTAAGGCAAAGCAAGGATATGTACTTTGCACTTACAACCGATGGCTTGAATGGAGCTAACGGCGATTTATTCTTTGTGTCTGACAGAACAAAAAAGCGTCTGACAAAGATTGCAAACACAAATGATATCACAATTGCTCCGCACATAACACTTACTGAAAACACAAGATTTAAAAGTCAGGATATCGCTAATGTTGAGCAGAACCTGTTCAGATTGCAGAAAGAAAAAAGCAGTTTTGCTGACGATGGACTTTTTGTTTATGAAGCAGGTAATATTTACGATGAGGCTGATTTTGTCGCACGAAACATCAAAAAGCTGATAGTTGAAAATGACTACGAATTCTCAGACATTGCTGTTATCACACGCCAAAGCGAAAAATACAACGGCGTTTTGGACACTGTTTTTGACAAATACGGCATAAACTATTTTATGGACAAGCCTCAGGATATCGACACAAAACCGATGATTAAGCTTGTTATGTCGTGCTTTGATGCGGTAACAGGCGGTTTTGATAAAGACGATGTTCTCTCGGTTTTAAAAACAGGGCTTACTGATGTTACTGTTGAGCAGGTAGCGGATTTTGAGAATTACCTTTTTATCTGGGATATCACAGGAAAACAGTTTTTTGATGAGTTTACATTGTCACCAAAGGGCTTTGCCGATGAACTCAGCGACAGCGATAAAGAACTGTTAAGCTCTATTGAAAACACACGAAAAATTGTGGTTGAGCCGTTAAGAGCGTTTTATTATGATACAAAAGACGCAACCGCTTTGCAGATTTCAAAAGCATTGATGAAGCTTTTATATCGTCTGCATTGCAAGGAGAACTTGCTCAAATACTGTGACATCCTTGAAAAAGAAAACGAGCTGGAATTATGTTCTGAGCAAATCAGAATTTACAATACATTTGTTTCAATTTTAGACAAAATGGTCAGTGTTATCGGCGAATACCAAGTACCTGTAAAACGATTCTCTGAGCTGTTGCACATCAATTTTGTGAACACTGATATTTCGTTTATCCCTCGTGGACTTGACCAGGTTGATATTGCTTGTGCTGACCGTTCGGTTGTTGATAATAAAAAAGCGGTGTTCATCATTGGTGCAATAGACGGCGAATTCCCTAACACTCCTGTTGAGGCTGGTGTGTTCTCGGATGATGAAAGAAGTTTGCTTTCAGCTTTTGGTCTTACTATGTCTGATTCGGTTGAACAACTTGTACCAACCGAAAAGTATTTAGCTTACAAGGCTGTGTGCAGTGCAAGCGAAAAGCTTTTTGTGTCTTACTATACATATTCGCTTAATGGTGAAAAGCGTTCTGCATCCGAAATTATTACCCAGTTGCCTGAGATTTTATCAGAAGTAAGGTGCCACAGCAGTGTTGACTGTACTGTATTTGACTCTTTGTGGAGTGAAGGGTCGGCTTTTGATTATTATGTGAAAAGATGTAATTCAAAAGACGGCGATATAAAAAAGCTGTACGACTATTTTTCAAGTCATCCAAAGTACGAGCACACGCTTTATGCAATTGAAAGATCACACAACAAAGAACCGCTGAAAATTACTGACAGCAAATTAGCAAAAACTCTTTTTAATCCGCAGATGACCTTGTCTGCTTCCCAGGTCGAGAGCTTCCATTTGTGCAAGTTTGAGTATTTTTGCAAGTATGGTCTGAGAGTTCGTGAACGCCGACAGGCAAAAATCGACTCGCTTGAATACGGTACGCTGATGCACTATCTTTTGGAAGAATTTCTTAAAAAGCACAAGGATGATGATTTTTCTTTTATCGAAAAAAAGACTATAGAAAAAGAAGTAAGTGAAATGCTCGATGCGTATATCGATAAGCATTTGGGCGGTAAAGATGGCAAAACACAGCGATTCTTGTACCTTTACTATCGTGTCAAACGCACTGCGGTTGCAATTATTTGCCGTCTGGTTGAAGAATTCGCTCAGTCTGCTTTCAAGCCTTCTGACTTTGAGCTTAACATCGGTGACGATATCCCATCATATAAACTAAAAGTCAGCGACGAAATCAGCGTTACAATCAGAGGTAGCGTTGACCGAGTTGACGTGATGGAGCAAAACGGCAAAAAGTACATCCGTGTAGTTGACTACAAAACAGGTACGAAAAAATACAGCCTTAGTGATGTGCTTTACGGCATTAATTTGCAGATGCTCATATATATGTCAGCAATCAATAGCGGTGGCGAAAAGTACTTTAACTCGCAGATTTCACCTGCAGGTGTGCTGTACACTCCTGCGGTTTCTCCGACTGTTAATGTCGGTTCAAAGGGACTTAACACTGCTATTGCTGAATCTAACAAAGACAAGAAAATGCACGGCATCATTTTGGACAATACCGATGTTATCAAAGGCATGGAAAGAGATGCTAACGGTGTGTACATTCCGGTGTCTATTAAAGGCGACACTATTGTTGACAAAAGTGGTAGCCTTGTCACACTCGAAGAGTTCGGAGCATTATTCTCGCAGGTTGATAAGTCTATAAGTGAGATGGCAACCTGTCTTTGCGATGGCGATATTTCTGCTGTTCCTGCAAAGGGTATTTACGATGCGTGTGCGTGGTGTCCATACCTCTCAGTTTGCGGTTACTCTGAGGGCGACACATGCCGAGAAATAGAAAAGAAAAAGAAAGATGAAGTTTTTTACGAATTAATGGGAAAGGAGGAGCTTGATGGCTAGAGAGTGGACAAAAAGCCAGAAACAGGCGATTGACTGCAAAGGCGGTTCGGTTATCGTTTCTGCCGCCGCAGGTTCAGGAAAAACAGCAGTACTGGTCGAGCGTGTTATTTCACGTCTGACAGACCCAAGTAACCCTGTTGATGCTGACAGAATTTTGGTTGTTACATACACAAGAATGGCTGCTCAGGAGTTAAAAGAGCGTTTGTACAAAAAGCTAAATGAGCTTGTAAAAGCTGACCCGTTCAACAAAGCGCTCCTCAGACAGCAGACACTATTGTCAAAAGCGAACATTTCAACCATCGACAGCTTTTGCTCCTCTGTTGTAAAAGAATTCTTCTACGTTTTGAATATTGAACGTAATTTCAGAATTGCCGACGACAGTGAATTAAGGCTCATCAAAAACGATGCGTTAAAGTTAACACTCGACAATATGTATGCGTTAAAAGAGCCTGACTTTTTCCATCTTGTCGAGGCTTTTTCGGGTACTAAAGACGACCTGACACTGCAGAATAATATATTGAAAATACACGAGTTTTTACGCTCACATCCTTACCCTGATTTGTGGATTGAGAAAAAGCTTGAACTGTTTAAAGACTTTGAAAATGTCAGCGACAGCGTTTGGAGCAGGATTATCATTGAATACGCAAAAGAAGCCACAGAGTTTTTGCGTTCCCTTGTGAAATCTTCAAATGCAATGCTTGATTTTGAAGAAGCACTTTTTGACAAGCTTTCACCGATGTTGCTTTCTGATATGGAGTTTGTCGAAAAGCTCTCTACTGCTCTTGATAATCCTGAAAAACACGATGTTAAACACATAGTAGGCTCATATTCAGCAGGACGTTTTCCTACTATCAAGGGTTATACAGATAATTATTATAAACTCAAAATTCAGCAAAACCGCAGTTTGTTTACAGATACAGTTGGCAAGCTCAAAGAACTGCTCAACACCAGTGAAGAAGAAGCAAAAGTGCAGATTGCAGATTTGTTTGTGATTTCACAGCAACTTTTCAACTGTGTAAAACAGTTTTCTGATAATTATCAGAAACTCAAAGCTTTAAAAAAGGTTGCGGACTATCCTGACCTTGAGCACTGGACAATCAGTTTACTCGTTGACAAGAACGGTTACAAGCTTACCGATGTAGCAAAAAAGCTCAGCTCTCGTTTTGATGAAATAATGGTCGACGAGTATCAGGATGCTAACGAAGCTCAGGATTTGATTTTTAACTCGCTTAGTAATAACGGTGAAAACCTGTTTTTTGTTGGAGATGTAAAGCAGAGTATCTACGGTTTCAGACAGGCGATGCCGCAGCTGTTTTTGAACAGAAAGAACAACTCTACGTTATATAGTGAGGAGATACCACAGTTTCCTGCAAAAATATACTTAGATAAGAATTTCAGAAGTATCGAAGACGTGACACGAGCAGTTAATTTCTTTTTTAGAAAATTAATGAGCGAATCTGTCGGCGACATTGTGTACGATGAAACCGAAAGCCTCAAATGCGGTGCTAAATATGAAGATGAAAAAGACCCTTGTGTTTCATATCATATGATTGATTTGACTAATAGTGACGATGATGATCTAAACGTCGTTGAAGCCAAGTATATCGCGTCGCTTATTCTTGATATGATAAAAAAAGGCTATATGGTCAAAGACGGGGATAGTTACCGCAGAGCAACTTTCTCAGATTTTGCTGTACTTATGCGTAATGCCAATGCCCACGCACCTGCGTATGTTGATACGCTTATATCACTTGGTGTTCCTGCATACTGTAACAGTAGTCGAAGTTTCCTTGATGCAAAGGAAATTATGATTATGACAAATTTTCTCAGCGTGATTGACAATCCTGCTCTTGATATTGAGCTTTTGTCAGTTATGATGAGCCCGATTTTCGGTTTTACACCTGATGATATGGCGAGAATCAGAGCAAACTCACGCTACAGCACACTGTACAAAGCGGTGGTACAAAGTGCACAGGCTGGTGACGAGCTGTGCAAAAACTTTGTTAGTCAGCTAAAGTTTTACCGTGATATAAGTGTCACAATGCCGGTGGCTGATTTGATAAACACTATTTATGACCGCACAAGTTATGAGTCGATTGTGTCATCACTGGGAGACGGAGAAATAGCGCTATCTAATCTGCGATTACTAAAGGAATACGCAAAGAATTTTGAATCAGGTACAAGCAAAGGTCTGTCACGTTTTGTGTCATATATAGCTCGCCTTAAACAGTATGGTTGCGATATGTCGGGTGCTGTTGATATGTCAGGTTCAAACACAAATGTTGTGCAGGTTATGAGTATTCACGCAAGTAAAGGTTTGGAATACCCGATTTGTATTGTTGCAAACACAGCTAGAAAATTTGTGTCTGATGTTTCGCAGAACGTACTGCTTCACTCTGAACTTGGAATCGCTGTAAAACGTAAAGATGAAGAATTAAACGCAACGTTTAACACTATGCCACGAGAAGCTCTCGCACTGTCTTTGAAACGTGACGAAATGAGCGAAGAGCTCAGAGTTTTGTACGTTGCAATGACGCGTGCAAAGCAGAAACTTGTGATGTTAAGTTCACAGAAAAAACTCGACAAGTACCTGCAAAAAATCGGTTCTAATCTGGTTGAAAATAAATCCGTTATGCCGTTTGTCGTGCGTAACTGTAACTGTATTTGTGACTGGCTGACAATGTGTGCTATGCTGCATCCTGATGGAAAGCAGCTTCGAGAAATCGGCGGATGTGATGTTGAGCCTGATTTTACTGCAAAATTTAATATGGAAATAAAGGTTGTTGACAACTTCTTTGATGATGAAACAGTGGATTCAGAGGACACAGCAATTGAGCTTGATTTTACTCAAACGGATGATGCAGTTATAGATACACTGAAAAAACGAATCGCTTTTCCTTATAAAAAGTCAGGGCTTGAAAAGCTACCGTCAAAAATTGCCGCGTCAGATTTATCGCACAAGCTATCAAGCGATATCTTCGACAGAATGCTTGATACACCTGCGTTTATGAGCGACAGCACTTTAACCTCGGCTCAAAAGGGCACTGCCTTGCACGCATTTATGCAGTTCTGTGATTTTGAAAAAGCAAGAACTGATATTGGTGCAGAAATAGAAAAGCTCCTCGATAGTGGCTACATTTCAAAACAGCAGGCTGACTCAATAGATAAAGCAAAAGCGTCCGCATTTGTTAACAGCGAGCTTATCACACGCTGTCTTAACAGTGATGAAGTTTACAAAGAATTCCGCTTTACAACAAAGGTTAGTGCTTGTGTGCTTGATAACGAGATTGCACCACATCTTGCAGACGAAAAAATAATCTTACAGGGTGCTGTTGATCTTGCTTTTGTTGAAGACGGAGAGCTTGTTATTGTTGACTACAAAACCGACAGGGTAAAGGAAATAGGTAAGCTTCAGGATATGTACAAACACCAGTTGTTGATTTACAAAGACGCAATGGAAGAGTGTACCGATTACAAGGTTAAGGAATGTATCATTTATTCTGTACATTTGACCCAAAGTGTGATAATCTAAAATAAACTAATACTTTGTGTAACCAAATTGGTTTTTTCGGTAGTATTATTTATAGAAAAGAAATTAAAACCATAAGGAGGTTTTTTTAATGAAAAATAAGTTGACACTCAGAATTTTAGCTTTTGTTTTATTAACGGTGCTTGTTTCAAGTTTTCTTTGTGCTTGTGGCAGTGAGGATAAGTCTAGCTATTCTGATATTGCCTATGAAGAAAACTACATAACCGAGGATTCACTTGCACCGGGTTCATCAAGCGGTAGTTCAGCAGGCGATGCTCAGGCTGAGTCAATTAAAGACACAAGAAAAATTATCGAAACTATCTACTATTCTGTTCAGACAAAAAGCTTTGACGAGTTTGTTGCTTCACTTGAAAATAAGGCTTTGTCAGTTGGCGGATATATCGAACAATCCGATGTAAGCGGTAACTCCTACGATGACATTTCTTCTCGCTATGCAACATACACATTCCGTATTCCTAGCGACAAAGTTGACGAGTTTACCAAAACTGTAAGTGAAAATGCAACTGTCACTAACCGTACTGTTAACACCGAAGATGTCACACTTGAGTATGTTGACATTGAAAGCCGTATCAAGGCTTTGAAAACAGAAAAAGCTTCCCTCGAAGACCTGCTGAGCAAAGCAACATCAACAACCGAGATTATTGAAATCAGGGATATGCTGACAGATGTAATCTATGAGATTGAGTCGTATGAATCACAGCTTCGTACATTTGACAATAAAATTGATTACACCACCATCACTGTTGATGTTGATGAAGTTGAGCACCCTGTTGTAGTTCACGAACAGTCAACATGGGAGAGAATCGGCACAAATATTGTTGACAATTGCAGAAGTCTGTGGAATTTCCTTGTAGAGCTTTTCGTTGTTGTAGTAAGTGCTCTGCCATTCTTATTGTTCATTGCGGTGATTGTTACTGTTATTGTTCTGATTGTAAAAATATCTTCTAAAAAGAGAAAGAAAAAGCGTATTAACGCTCAGATGCAGAATAACTCTGTGCCTGTTTATCAGAATCCGCAACCACCTGTTGTGAACCCTTATCAACCGCCACAACCACCAGTACAAAACAATAACTCTAATAAGTGATAGAGTGTTTTTAGTTTAATAAAGATTCACAGATTAACCTGTTCAAATGTAATTAACCCGATTTTAAAGGGGCTGTCCCACTTGATTAGTGAGACAGCCCCGTTGTTTTTTTAGAATTACAGCAGAGCCGTTTCATCAACCAGTCTTGCTACCTTAGAAAAATTCTGATTTGCTTCTGTGATTGACACAAGTGATTTTGTGTTAACATTCATCGTTAACATCCCTGTATATATTACACTCATACAATAGGAAGTATGTAACCTCAAATTTTATTATGTTCGAAAGAAAAGTATCTACATCGAGAAAACGATACAACATCAATAGAGAGTAGTACAAAACATATGATAAATCATAAAGTTACAGCCTACCATGTTCATAACACGATAGGCTGTTTAGTTATAGATTAATTACCTTTAGCGATAAAATCTCCTTCTTTAATTTTATCAAATTCCTCTGTATCAATGATTATCCATCCATCTCGACCTTCGTCAATAGTGTGGTTATGAACGTTTGATTCGAGATTGCTGAAAAATGTACTTTTAATAAGCGGATCGGTACCACATGGCACTACATCAAGAGCTTTAACAGTCTGGATATTGTCACCAATTTTCAGCTTGATAGAATCGCCTTTTTTGAATTTACATTTAAGTGCAAATCCCTGTAGAACAGCTTTGTTTTTTACCTTTATTGCACGAAGAATAAAAATCGGAGGATTCTTCGGCATCTGGAAGACTTTCTGTGCCACAAAAACATCTCCGTTATCAAGCTCAATGGTTTTTAAGAATCTGTCACAAACTGTATCTCTGAGTTTCAGCAAAGCCTGAGCTTTTTCAAGAGGCATACTGTGCTCATCACTATAGCTATAGTTTTTCTCCATAACAGAAAGATACTCGTCTTTTTCAACCCATGCGTTTTTTGCAGATATGAACTGCAAAATTGCCATATGACATTTTTGACACAGAGTGCCGTCAGACAGGATGTGTGTGTAGTTTCTGTCAAGCAATTTTACTTTGTTACCACATAAAGAGCAAGTACCACTGTATCTTATTTTTCGAAGTTCTTCATCGTTCATAGTGTTAGAGTCCTTTCTTGTAACTGAATCAATTAAGCTCAACATCATATCCTGCTACAAACAGCTGAATAGTTGTAGCATCCATAATTTGAATACTACCATTGTCATCAACATCGGCAGCTTGTTCAACAAATACATCTAAAGGATAACTTGCGAGATGCAACTGAATTGTTGTGACATCCATAATGTTAACTGTGCCATCGTTGTTTACATCACCTGGAATATATTCAGGTACAAACTTAGCGTAAAGATTCATATCTTGTGTGATTGGAGCGTTTGTATCAAATTTGTTGATTCTCTCAGGTTCTGTGTACCAACCTTCAAATACCATACCCTCTATGCCAGGTTCAGCAGGTGTGTAAGTTTCGCCATCTGCTACTCCGATTATGATGAGTGGTTCTGAATCTGTGAATACATAAAGAGATACAAGGTGCTCTTTCACGAATTTAGCATAAAGGTCAACATCAGAAGTAACTGTAAATGGTACTTCAATCTTGTTGATAAATTCAGGTTCTGCGTACCAGCCGTCAAAAATCATACCTTCTTGATATGGCTCTTCGATTTCGTAAGTGTCACCATCTTTTACATAACCTGAACCGATTGGAAACTCAGCATCAGGGAAGAGCCAGATAGAAACAGTGTGCATTTCGCTGTATGGGATAAGCTTAGCGTAAACAGCAAAATCGTCATTAACAGGTAATTCAGGGTTATAAGGCTGTGTGAGTTCTACATCATAGAACCAGCCGTCAAAGTACATATCTTCAACTTCGAGTGGGGGAATATAGAAATATTCACCTTTTTCTACCTCGTAGTAATCTGTATAGAAATATTCCTCAGGCTTGTATGTTGTGATAATTGCTACATCATCATAAGAGATAAGGCGAGCATAAAGGTGTACATCACCCTCGATAGGCTGTGAAAAATCATACTCTGTTGTTAATTCAGGGTCAGCATACCAGCCTGTGAAGAACTTGAATGTATCATAATAGTCAGGGTCATCTACATTTACATAATCGCCGATAACCGCGTCTTCTATTGCGTACGGAAACTCAGGGTCATCAGTGTACATATAGATAGTTACAATATCTTCTAACGGAACATATCTTGCGTATAATCTTAGGTTTGATGATTCAGCATCCATAAAGTCATACTCATTGATAAACTCAGGCTCAGTGTACCAACCAAATAATGTGTAGCCATCTCGCTGTATGTATTCTGGTGTGCTTGGGATTTCACCAACTTTATTTAAGATGAAATCATAGTTGTCATCAAAGCCATAGTCACAGATAATAGAACACAGGTCTTCATCGTCAACAGTCTCAAAAGTCTTGTAAAGTGTGATTATTCTGTAATCATCGCTCACAGTATACTCGACTTCTTCATCGTCAATAGCAACATCATTTACTCTGATGTAAGAGTTGTTCTCGCCTGCGAAAAGGTTAATCTCTACAGTATATGAAACACCATAGACAAAAACATCATTGTCTGGGTCAAGTACGTTGCCAAACTCATCTATCCAACGGATACCGTTGTAGTAACCATCACCGAACCACTGTGCTATATCGTGATAGCTTTCAGGCAGATAAATACCATAGTCAGGTGACTGACCCTCAACAGGTGTGCTGACATCATAAACATCAACAACAAGAATGTCAATAGCAGCAGATGCTGAGAATGGAATGATTGAGCAAAGTATCATAGTGACTAACACTAAACTCAAAATTTTCTTTGTAAACTTCTTCATAAAATAACCTCCATTTACATTTTTACGCATACATTATATATGTAAAATATATATTTGTCCCCACACGAATCAATTTTTTTAGTGGGGGAAACAGTAAAAAAGTGTGGGATTTGGTGTGGGAACAGGAAAGAGCCCGTCGTTTGACAGGCTCTTTTTGTTATACATTGGCTTTTTGTGAAATTATTTGAGCAATTTCTCTTAACTCTTTTCTTGAAGATACACCGAGTTTTGAATACAAATTCTTGTTGTGGTATTTGAGTGTATTTTCTTTTATGTTGAGTGTGCTCATAATTTCTTTTGTTGTTTTTTTATCAACATACATTTTATATATGCTGATTTCAGTAGCAGTAAGTGTTTCCAGTTGCTTTTCAAAATATTCGCATTTTTCAATAAGTTCAGTAGATATCGCTTCATTCTCGACAACAGTTTCTGTATCTTCACAAATAACATCTGTTGAATCTTCCTCAATTTCTACGGGAACGTTTTCAGCAACAACTATTGGAGTAGCTTCTTTTACTTCAATTTTTGCTTTTGAAATCAGCCATTCGTTTTCCTGTATCATAAGATGCAGAGAAAGTAAAAACAACTCAGTGATGATATAAGACACTGAAAGAATTTCAAAATCAATTCTGACAATTTGCTCCAGCATCCATACTCCGATGTTCATAAATACAGCTGATACAAGGATTATTGCTCGAATTGCGGTGTTTATCTTACGTTTTATGATAGAGTAAGTTATTGTACCTATCATTGTCGAGAAGTATGTCAGCAGATAGAACAGGTATACACAATGCCAGCTACCGTATTCTTTGATAAGAACAGTTGCACCGTTTATTGTATCAAGTGAAACTGATTTGTAGTAAATATCAAGATATCCGGGACTCGCCGCTATGAGGAACACTACAATGCTAGTTAGAATAAATCCTGATGTCAAAAACTTATTGAATCTGACATTACAGTGATTTTTAATTATCATTAACATAGCCAGCGGCAAAACAGCTGAGCCGAGATAAGCGATTCTGTTAGCAAGTAACGCTTCTTCGATTGTCGTAGAAATAGAAAGCGAAAAATATCCCGCATTAACTATAAATACAGATGCAAAAAGAGTTGCATACCACATTTCTTTTTTCTTTAAAAGTGTGCAGTACCCAATCAGTAGTAATAAAGAAAGTACAGTGGTAACACCATACACTATAGCGACACTTGAGCTTTTCGCTCCAATAGTATCACAGCCACCAAGTGTAGTTAACAGCAAAGCAAGAAACGGTGCTGTAAGATATGCTTTTTTCATATGTAAACTCCTTCAGAGTGATAATTATGTAAATCCCACACTAAAACCCACACTAATTTTATGAAAAAGTGTGATTTCCCACACTAAAATATTAGGTTTGTGTGGGGACAACGTAATGTAGATGATTATAATTATAATCATAAAGTGTTGAATGAAAGTTCTCAGTTTCGCTGCAACGAAAATTGAAACCGCCCAACAACTAACAATTACATCTATCATATCATATATTTTGAAGTTAGTCAATTGATATACAGCAACGTTAAATAAGTGTTGTTTATTCAATATAGAAGGAGGTCTTGTATGAAAAATAAAACAACTGCAAAGTACAAGATTGTACCCGAAGTTTCAGGAAACAGGTACTACTTTTTCTGTGATATTTCAGGTGCTCTTGTTTGTATAACAAAACCATACAAGGCAAAGTCACCTGAAAAAGAATTATTACTCGCTTGGGAATTTGAAGGAAAAGAGCACTTTAACAAATGTCACAAATGTGGTAACTGGGTAACAAATGTTATGTATAACGCAGATGTTCTCGAATGTGTCAATTGTGCACCTTGGGAAGCAAAACCGAATTTTTGCAAATTCTGTGGTGAGGCTGTTACAGGCGACGAAGATATTTGTCTTAGTTGTGGTCAACATCTGAGGTATCAGGGGAGTGACTTGAGTGCTTAGTACATATGAAACTACAAGAATTGAAAGTATGGAAGAGTTCGGTTTTGGTCCGAATGAAATGAAAAAATACAAAGTTTGTTCTCATTGCTACACTATCACAAGTACCGAACTCGATGTTTGTCCTGTTTGTTCAAAGGGGTTGCCACAGCTTTCACTTTATGAATTGTATGCTAAAAAACATTTTTCTTGTCCTCACTGTAAAACAGTTTTGTCAAACGATTGCAGATATTGTCCGCAATGTGGCGAACACTTGTTGTATTGATTACAAGCTTTTGAGTAACAAAAAAGGATGTGAATTATGGGACTAATTAAAGCTGGGCTTGGCGCAGTCGGTGGAGTGCTTGCCGACCAATGGGTAGAACTATACTATTGTGAATCGCTGCCTAGTAGGGTTTTAGTGAAAAGAGGAGAGAAACAAGTTAGCTCGAACTCGTCCAATACAAAAGGTCACGCAAATGTAATCTCGAATGGTTCTGGAATAGCTGTAGCCGATGGTCAGTGTATGATTCTCACTGATCAAGGTAAGGTTATAGAAGTTTGTGCAGAGCCCGGAGTATTTACATATAACGATTCTACTGAACCGAGTGTATTCACAGGAGAGCTCACTGATAGCATAAAAGAAAGTTTTAAAACCATTGGCAAACGTATGGCTTTCGGTGGGGATACAGGAAAAGACCAGAGGGTTTATTACGTCAACACTAAAGAGATTATGAACAACAACTTTGGTTGTAGAAATTCCTTTTTGTTCGATGTTGTAAATAAAAAGATGAATTACAAGAGAACCGTACAGGTTAGTTGCAGAGGCGTATATTCTTTTAAAATCGTTAATCCTCTTGTTTTCTATAAAAACGTCAGCGGCAATGTACTACACGAGTATCGTACATTTGATGTTGTACAGCAGATGAGAGACGAAATTTCCGATGCACTTCAACCTGCATTTGCGAAACTTTCAGAGTTGGAACTTCGACCATCGCAGATTCCTGCACACACGCAGGAACTGAAAGATGCGCTTAACGAGGTTCTCAAAGAACTGTGGATAGAATATCGCGGTATAAAGCTGGAATCAATTGCATTAAAACCACTTGTCCTTGAGTACAACGATATGGTGAGTGTAAACAAGTTGGAGGATGCTTTAGCAACCGGTTTAGCCCCATCAGTAATGGCAGGCAGAATGATAGACGCTACTTCTAAAGCTGTCCAAATTGCATCAGAAAATGCTACAGCTAATACAACAGGGATTGTTGCTGTTACGCTTGCTACCAATAACAGTTGGAAATGTCAGTGCGGCGCAACAACAAACGGCAAATTTTGTCGGGAATGTGGTACAAAAAGACCCGAAGCTGAAGAGTGGAAATGTACTTGTGGTGCTATAAATAAAGGAAAGTTTTGTCAGGAGTGTGGCACCAAAAGAAACGACATCAGAGCTACTTGTAAATGTGATAAGTGTGGTTACATACCGCCTGATCCTCACAATCCGCCAAAATTCTGTCCTGAGTGTGGCGATGCTTTTAATAACAATGACGTTAATTAAACAAATAATAAATCATATTACATAAACGGAGGTAAATTATGGGTTTATTTGATAAGAAATACTGCGATATTTGCGGTGAAAAAATCGGTCTGCTTGGTAACAGAAAGGTTGAAGATGGTAACATTTGTTCAAAATGTAACAAAAAGCTCTCACCATTATTTAACGAGAGAAAACGTTCTACTGTTGCTGAGATTAAAGAACAGCTTGAGTACAGGGCTCAGAACGAAGTTATGCTCAAACAGTTCAACCCAATGAAAACTTTTGGTGCAGATAAAAAAATCTACATTGATTTAGCACAGAGAAAGTTTTGTGTAGAAAGCGGTTCCAACTGGAGAGATAAGAATCCTGACCTGATTGAGTTTTCACAGGTAATGTCATGCGACCTTGATATCAAGGAACACAGACAGGAACTCTATACAAAAGATGCACAGGGCAATAATAGAAGTTACACACCACCTAGATACAAGATTGAATATGAATTTGAGATGCACATCGGTGTAAACTCACCATACTTTTCAGAGGTTATTTTCGACCTTACTGATTATGTACATCGTCCTGATAGTCCATACACAGATATGTATCGTCAGTATGAAGCACAGGCTAACGAAATCAAGATGATTCTCACCGGTCAGGGTATCGGTATGCAGGGTGGTTATGGTGCACCACAGCAAGGGATGTATGGACAGCCACAGTATGGTATGCCAACACAGCCACCAACACCTGAAATGATGGCACAGCAGCTGGTTAATGCTCAGGCATACGCAATGCAACAGGCGGCTAACAATATGGGTCAACCACCAGTGTATGGCCAGCCACAACAAGCTCCTTATGGCACACCTCAACAGCAAGGTTATGGTCAGCCTCAGTATGGTATGCCACAACAGCCACAGCAGCCTGCACCTGCAAATATTGTATGTGACAAATGCGGATGGATTAACCCACAGGGTGCAAACCCACCTTCTTTCTGTCCAATGTGTGGCGACCCAATCAACTTTAATGATATGAGATAATCAATCATAAATTATATTTATTTTAGAAAGGAAGTTTACTATGAAATTATTTAAATCTACTTTAGCTATTTTAATGGCACTTTTAATGGTGTTATCACTTGCCGCTTGTGGTGAAGATGAAGAAAAACCTGCAGATAATAAAGGTGCCGACACATCAAAGACTGATAAAGTCGAAGGTTTCAAAGAAACAAAAATTGAGCTTGATGCTTGCACAATCAACGTTTTAGGTTGCGAGCAAATCAAGGACTACGATGAAAAACCTGCAATCAGAGTTTGGTTTGATGTTACTAACACAAGCGATGAAACATGTTACACAAACTATAACTACGAGTTTTCAGCTACTCAGGACGGCTATGAATTAACAGAAACAAGTGCATATTACGAGATTGCTGTTGATGCCGCTGACACAGGTTTACTTGAACTCCGTCCAGGCGTTACAGTCAGAACTTGTGAAGAGTATAACTTTAAAGAAGATGGCGGTACAATTGTCGTTGGTTTCAATAATTACTACAGCGAAGAAGAGCCTGTAACAATTAATTTTGACCCTAAGAACCTTCCTGGTGCTCCAAAGGAAGAATTTGTAATCGAGAAAGTTGCTGATCCACAGTGGGTTAAAGACCTCAAAGCTGAAGGTGTATACGAAGCTTATGATGTGAAGTATGACATCAAGATTGAAAAGTGTGAATTTACAGAAGGTTATGAAGGCGAAAAACTCATCAGAGTTTACTACGATTTCAAGAACAATTCTGCTGAAGAAGAATCATTCAGCTCAAATATCACACACGGTGCTTTTCAGGATGGTATCGAGCTTCCAATCAGCTATCCAAAAGAGAAAGTTGCTGAAGATGATAACTACACAGTAGAAGTTGAACCTGGTAAGTCAATTAAACTTGCTTATAGCTATGAGCTCAGAACTGACAGCCCTGTAGAAATTGACCTCAGAGACTTTAACGGTACAGGTGTAGGCACTGTATTTGAAGTAAAATAATCTAATCATATTAACGATGTAGCTTTCCTGATTTTTCAGGAAAGCTACATCAATTTAGAAATTTTAGGAGGGAATTAACTTGGCAGTAATGCAAGAATATAAATGTCCGTGCTGTGGCGGTGCAATAGCATTCGACAGTGCGACTCAAAAAATGAAATGTCCATATTGCGATTCAGAGTTTGAGATGGAAGCTTTGAAGGCTTATGACAATGAACTTAATAACCAACAAGAAGATAATATGCAGTGGGACACACAAGCAGGTTCACAGTGGGGAGAAGGAGAAACAACTGGTCTTGGTACATACTCCTGTAAATCCTGCGGTGGTGAAATCGTAGGTGACGAAACAACAGCTGCTACATCTTGTCCGTATTGCGGCAACCCGGTTGTATTTATGGGTCAGTTTAGTGGTGATTTGAAACCTGATTATGTCATTCCATTTAAACTTGATAAGAAAGCCGCTAAAGAATCTCTGCTCAAGCACTATAAAGGCAAGATTCTTTTACCGAAAGCTTTTAAAGACCAGAATCATATTGACGAGATTAAGGGTGTATATGTTCCTTTCTGGCTTTTTGAAGCTGATGCTAACGCACATATCCGCTATAAAGCAACAAAAGTAAGACGCTGGAGTGACAGTTCATACAGATATACTGAAACAAGCTATTTTGCCGTTGTCCGTGGTGGCAATATAGGTTTTGAGCGTGTACCTGTTGATGGTTCTTCAAAAATGCCTGATGATTTAATGGAATCTATTGAGCCATTTAACTTTAACGAGGCTACTGATTTCCAGACAGCTTATCTTGCTGGTTATCTTGCTGATAAATATGATGTTGATGCAAATGAGAGTATTGACCGTGCTAATACTCGTATCAAGCGAAGTGTTGAAGAGTCTTTCCTTAAGACAGTAAAAGGCTTTGACACTGTTGTTCCTGAGAATACTTTTGTTAATCTTTCTAACGGTCAGGCTAAATATGCTTTATATCCTGTATGGTTACTTAACACATCATGGCAGGGTAAGAATTACCTTTTCGCTATGAATGGTCAGACAGGAAAATTTGTGGGCGATTTACCAATGGATAAGGGATTGTTCGGTAAGTGGTTTGCTGGTATTGCAGGCATTGCAACAGCAGTAACTTTCCTGATTACATACCTTACTTGGTTATTTTAAGGAGGTGCAGTTAAATGAATAAGAGAATTTTTGCTTTAATATTTGCTGTGCTTCTTTGCATAGTTTCCATTGTTCCTGCTTTTGCAGCAGACGAAGAGACATTCAGATATATAGATCAAGCTGAGATTGTTGATGATTCTCTTGATGTTGAACTTCTCTCTAAGCTTGACGAAATCAGTGAGCGTCAGCAGTTCGATGTAGTTGTTTTAACTATTGACACATTAGAAGGTGCTACAATCGAAGCTGCGGCTGACGATTTCTTCGATTATTTAGGATATGGTTATGGAGATAATCTTGACGGAGCTCTTTTGCTTGTAGCAAGGGATGAACGTCAGTGGCATATCTCGACATCAGGTTATGGCATTACTGCTCTTACTGACTATGGTATTAAATATATCGGTGAGCAGATGACTTCTGACTTAGCTGATGGTGATTACTATAGTGCTTTTGTTACATACGCACAGCTTTGTGATGACTTTGTAACTCAAGCAAAGAACGGTGAGCCTTTCGATGTTGATACAGCACCGAAGGCACCTTTCAATGTGTTTAAAAACCTACTTATTTCGCTTGTTGTAGGTCTTGTTATTGCGCTGATTGTTACAGTGATTATGAAAGGTCAGCTCAAATCTGTGCGTTTCCAAAGTGCTGCTGCTGATTATGAAAAGCCTGGTAGTATGCATATTACTGAGTCTAGAGAATATTTCCTTTACCGCAAGGTGGATGCAGAGGAAATTCCTAAAGACGATGATGACGGTGGTTCTTCTACACACACCTCATCATCAGGCAGAACTCACGGAGGCGGAGGCGGAAGCTTCTAAGAAAATTATATTTCAATCAGGGGTACTTGAGGTGCCCCTGATGAAGTTTAGTAGGTGATTTTATGAAAAAGATAATATCTATTGTTTTAATATCAGTAATGCTGTTAAGCTTAATGCCGTTTACTGCTTTTGCCGGTGGCGATGAAATTGAACTTGAACTCGATACAAAATATGAAGTCTGGGTGGGTGAAGATGTAGAAATATATAGATTCACTCCAACTGAAGATGGATGGTACAAGTTTTACACTGAAGGTGATTGTAATACTTATGCAACCTTGTACAATAGCAATTGGGATGAGATTGATTTCGCAGATGATTCATATGATGATACTAACTTTAATTTAACTTATAAGCTTTATTCAGGTTATACTTATTATCTCGAAGTTGGTGCTTATGTTGAAGAAACACAGGTCGTAAAATTCAATCTCTTTGCTACTGAAACTGTTGGCGTAGAAGATGCATACATCTCAAAAAAACCTGATGATACAACTTGCATCATAGGTTTTGAATATGAATCTATCGATTTAAGCGGTCTGGAAGTTACTTTTACTCTCTCAGATGGTGAAGAAGTTTTATGGAGTTACGATGAGGGTGGTACCGTTGCAGGGTTTAATGTTGAGAATACTATTGATAGTGATGGTTATGGTAACTATTTTGTTGAGATAGTATGTGGCGAAGGTTACGACAGACTTATGCTTGATATGATTGAAAATCCAATTAAATCTATCAGCGTTGAGTCTATGAGTCCGATTGAGATTTATGAATATTCGTCAGGTATGTATTCAGAGGGTAATTATATTTATAGCTATCTGATGCCTCAGGATACTATGATGAAGATTAATTATAAAGACGGTACAAGCTCGGTTGAAAGCTATTACAATCAGGTTATAGAAGGTTTTTACTTCTCAAACGATGATGACCAGTTCACAACACCTTGGGGTGTGGGTGAGCACGAATTTACTATCGAATATATGGGATGCACTACAACTGCTACCGTATCTATTCTTCCTTGTCCGTATGAGAGCGTTACTCTCATTTCTGCACCAACCAGAGAGTATATATACGGAGATTTTAATACAGGTTACGTTTACGATGGCGACTATGTTCTTTGCCCTGACGATTTGACAGGTTTATCTTTTGAACTTGGATACAGCGACGGCACAACTGAGGTTATCGATGAAGACAACATTGATATGGGAAATATGCAAATCGACGGCTATATGTACGAAATCGGTGAATATCTTGTTGCAGGTGCAGGTAATGTTCAGGTAACACTTTCGTACAAAGGTATGGATATCACATACAGCGTAAAGGTTGTTGAAAATCCTGTTGATTCTATAGAAGTTCTGAAAGCTCCTGATAAGCACGAGTACGAGGATAGATACCACGCTGATTACACAGGTATGGAAATCAAAGTAAACTTCAAGGATGGCACCAATGAAACAGTTGTGCTTACAGAAGAAAATATGACATACGAACTCAACGGTAGTTTCTATTGTCACGTACCTGTAGGAGATTACGAACTCAGTATATTGAGACAATTTGATCTCAATTCGGAGAAGTATTATACTACTGTAGTTTGTCTTGGTGTAATGACTGATTATTACGGTATTGAGTATACAGAGTCCAGAGAGGTTGAAAGTATTACTAAAGTTGAGAATTTCGCTTACAATACTGATGGTATGACAATCTATGTTGAGTATAAAGATGGTACTGAAGAAACCCTTACATATTCGCCTGTTGATTACTATGATTATGGCGACGATATGTACGAGGGATTTGCGTACACAGAGAATGGTATTACCTATTTTGATACTTCTTTAAAATCAAAAGACGAAACTTCTACTGTTTATACACTCTACACATTAGAAAAATCTACAGAGATTACTGTTCCTAATATTAAGCTTGGCGATGTTGACGGTAATGGTGAGATCAATATCATGGATGTAACTCTAATCCAGTTACATATTGCAAGTGTTAGCCTGCTAACACCTGATGAACTTAGCAGAGCTGATACTGACGGAACTGGCGATATCACAATTATGGATGCAACAAAAATCCAGCTGTTCATCGCAGAGTTGATCACAGAGTTTTAATTTTACAAAAGCGTCAGTAGGATGTGATGAAAAGAATGGTATACATTATTTTTGCAATTACAACTTTAGTGGTCGTGGGAGCATTGGCTACCGGTTGTTCTAATACCGCAAATAAAGAAAATACGGACTTTGTGGGAATCAGCCTCTCACAAAACCATATGGACTTTACTTATTGTTACAGCTTTTATCTTCGAGAAGAAGACGGAAAAGCTATGTTTGATGCTCAGTTGCGTTCTTATGATGAGCCGTATGAGATTGTTTTGGAATCCTGTGAGGTGGATAATTCTTACATCAAAGAGCTTCATAAAATCGAGCAGAAGTATTCTATAGTTGAATACGTAGAAAGCTACAAGAAAAAGAAATTACCATTTCAGGTTATGGACGAAACAGTTAACCAAACATCAGTTTATTACAATGACAGCGATGTAAAAACAGCTGATACAAGCTCAAAGTATAAAGATGAGTTATATAGTTTTTTCGTTGAACTCACTAAAGAATATCAAAGCTGTTCAGTAACTGAATAGAAAGGGGAGAAGTTGTATGAGTATTTTTGATAAACTTAGAAACACTGGTAATTCAGTTTCTAATAGCACGGCACAAAGATCATTTGGTATAAAAAAGGAAGTTTTCACATTTTCAAAATTGCCTGAAAGTTTAGAAGAGCTACAGGCTTTACCGGAATCTTCTCTTGATTCACCATTTAAGACAGCGGCACTAACAGTGCTTGCTTTATGTGTTTATGGTGCTGACAAAAGTATCGGTATTGAAATGCTCAATTTCTTAAGAGGTCCGAGACCTTTAAGTCCTCATGAAATTTCATTTTTAGATGACAGATTCAGAGATGGAAATTGGTATGTACCTTTTTCGTATTTCAACGGTGCAACACCTGAAAACGATTACACACCAAGTACACCGTATACTCTTCAGATAGAAAGCAATTCTACTTCTGCAGCGAATGAAGGCTATATGAAGCTGATTTTAAAAAGCGGTGGAGCAGATAACCCGAGAAACCTCACTTTAAGAATGAAAGGTGACGGTAGGTGGTTCTTATGGGAGCAGTTCCTTATGGTAGGAATCCGTATTCCTAAATCACAGGACCCTTGGGCATAAACTAAATATAAAAGAAGCTACCTTGTTATGTGCAAGGTAGTTTTTTTGTGCAAAAAATAAGCAGCCACAAAAGTGACTGCTTAAAACTGTGTATGTTATTCAGCAACGCCTAAAGATGTTGTGATAAGTTCGAGGTCATCAGGATTGATTGTAACAACGAGTTTATCCTCAATTGTGTGGAAGTTGTCCATAAATGTTACTTCAACATCACCTGCGCCCTCAGTAAAGCTATAAATACAAGCACACTTCATTGTCTGACCTGGTTCACACATAGTCTTGTTGTAATCTGTTTCCTCAGGTGGATTGTCTTTGTCAACAAATGATGTTGGCTTTAGAGTTTCGCCGCCCTGTGTTGCAGGAGTAAAAACTCTTGTGTATGGAACATATGCTTCAGCAGCATTGTTTGTGAAGTCAAAATAAACAACTAACACTGCAGGATTCATTTCACTGTCATAAGGCTTGTAGAGAACAGCGTGGTCGTACTTAACATAGTAGTCGCCGATTGTAACTTCCTGAACTTTTTCTTCAACAGGAGCTTCAGTTGCGTCATTGCCGCCGTCAGTGTTTGTATCACCGGTACAAGCAACAAGTGAAAATACCATTACAAAAGCAAGTAATAGTGCAAATAGTTTTTTCATGATTCTTACCTCTCTTTAAATAAATTGTTAAAAGTTATGTGCTTTTACAAGTATAATTATACTTGTATTTTTATAGTTGTCCTCACACTATGTATAAAAACTAGTGTGGTATTTGTGTTTTATTCTAAAAAAGTGTGGGAAAAAGTGTGGGCTTTTAGAAAAATCTCAATTTTTATGCTTTCCCACACCAAAACCCACACTAATTTTTTCAATACCCACACCATATTGCTCGTTAGTGTGGGGACTTATAAATTTTTATAAGTATAATTAAAGTGTGATTTTGTAGGTTTAATAAATATTTATATTTATTAAAACCGAATCCCAAAAAATATTGGAGGAATATTTATGAAAGCAAAAAGATTGTTAAGTCTTCTATTGGCTATTGTTATGGTAATAAGTCTTGTTACTGTTACTGCAATCACAACAACAGCGGCAGTTACATCTGTTGCAATAACAAGCTATGATGGTTCTGGTACAAAAAGTGATCCTTATATCGCTAATACTTCTAGCGATTTATTCGGTTTCGTTCACAGCGATAAGAATATATATATCAGACTCGGTGCAGATATGACACTTTCAGGTGGTCTGCATGTTGAAGCCAATATCAATATTGATATTAACGGCAAAGAGTTAAACATAAAAACAAATAGTTCCGGTATATACATTGCCAATACTGGCAAACTGACAATAACAGGTAGTGGTAAAATTAAGTATGAGGGTGACTCAGGCCTTCTTACTGTTCACGGAACCTTTGAGTCAAACGGTCCTGTAATTTACGAGAGCAAAGAAGTAAGCATGGGCGTTGTTGCCATGTATAATTACAGTAAAGTGTATATATATGATGGCGTTTTCAAAGGGGACCGCTTTTTTAACCATGATCAGGGCAAGCTCTATATTTACGGTGGCGAATTTGAAGAAAACGTTCACACCGATAAGTTTGCCGTAACATATGTCTATGGAGGTAATTTCTTAGACACTTTGACAAACTGGGGCTCGACTTGTATTTTTGACGGTGAATTTGCTGAGCCTGTCAGCACTTTCAAATACGACAATACGGGCAATCTTATACTTGTAAATGGTCACTTCAAAAAAGGTGTAACTATCGGTGAGAATGCAAACTATAAGCTTGCGGATACGGCACTCTGTTATTCTCATAAGACCAGAACAGCTGCAAACTTCCTTTACACAAATGAGGAAATCACCATTTTCAGTCCTTACTTTGAAGCTCAGAATCCTTCTGTGCCTTACGGCAAAACTGAGTTTGACGCAGGCGAAATCTATGAGGAAATTGAGGACTATGTCTACGGATTCAAGGCTAAAGACGTTCCAAAGGTTTTCGCTGATATGGACTTTACCATTGAAGAAAAGATAGTTGTTAAAAACAGCACAGGTAAAGTTTCATACACACAGACAGAAATAGGTAAATACGCAAAAGGCGTTGGGGTTGAGATGAACACCCTCAGTGCAGATGATTATGTTATTGAGAACACTATAAATCTTTATTATAACGGTGAGGTTCGCAAATCTGCGACAAACACAGTTAAAGTTAAAGTAAAACCACTTAGCAACAGTGATTATGGATTCAAAACAATAACACCTTCTTTAAGCGAAGCGGAACTTTCACAGCTCTATACTGACCTCGGTACTATATACTTCGGACAATCTCTTAAGTTTGGATTTACCTCACAAATTTCTCAGGAACTTTCTGATAAAGGCTACAATGTTAAAGAGAAAGTATATGTAAACTATAACAACCAAGGCACACTCATAACACGAAACACAGGTAAAGAATTTGATATAAAGAGCTTTGTGGACAGATTAGGTAATTATGAGGTGTGGTGTAGCATTCAGCTTTACAAAGGCGATGAATATGTTACAGGTAAAACCCATATTTTCAAAATTGCAGTTGCAGAACTTCAGGAAGTATCTGTTCTCAAGGCAAATGTAACAAAACCGGTTGCAGGTGCATTACCAAATGCAACAGTTACCCCTGCAGGTGAGGGCTACGAAACAACAGATGTTGACTGGTCTTATTATGATGAAACTGCAGGCGAGTATTACATTATGCCTGACGGTATGACATTCGAAGCAGGCAAGACTTATGAATGTGCAGTCCAATTCGATGCTCTCGATGAATACACATTCCCTGAGCATATAGGCTATGTCGCAGGTTATATCAACGGCTACAAAGGTGTTATTTCTCAGGTGTATTCTACAAAGCGTGCGTATGTGTTAGTAGAATTTACAGTTGTTGATGACTCACTAAAGGTAATATTTACACCAGACAGTAAACCAGAGGTAGGAAGTAAACTTACTGTAGATAT
>JAFUOM010000099.1 GCA_017481885.1 Ruminococcus sp. | reverse complement strand
TTTTGAATGACATCGACGACTTACCCATATTTTTGTGCTGTGGTGTGCTTAACTCTTCGCTTTTAACCTCGAATGGGTCAGAGTCGCCGTTGATTACGCCGTCCTTGACTCTTACAATACGTGTTGCGTAATCTTCTGCAAGCTCAGGGTTATGAGTTACCATAACAACAAGTCGGTCTTTCGCAACCTCTTTCAATAGCTCCATAACCTGAACCGAGGTTTCTGTATCTAAAGCACCTGTCGGTTCGTCAGCAAGCAGGATATCAGGATTGTTTACCAGTGCTCTTGCAATCGCAACTCGTTGCATCTGACCGCCTGACATCTGGTTTGGCTTTTTGTTTATGTGTTTTGAAAGTCCTACCTGCTCCAAAGCTTCAATCGCGCGCTTTTTTCTCTCAGCTCGGCTGATGCCCGAGATAGTCAGGGCAAGCTCGACGTTCTGGAGTACGGTCTGGTGTGGAATGAGATTATAGCTCTGGAACACAAAACCGATTGTGTGATTGCGGTAGGAGTCCCAATCCCTGTCGGTGTATCTCTTTGTGGAAATACCGTTGATGATAAGGTCACCGCTGTCGTATCGGTCAAGACCACCGATGATGTTTAAGAGAGTCGTCTTACCTGAACCACTGGGACCTAAGATTGCGACAAACTCATTGTCTCTAAGGTTCAATGATACCTCATCAAGCGCTTTTGTCACAATACCGCCGACTTCATATTTTTTTGATATATTTTTAATCTGAAGCAAAGTGAAGCTCCTTTCACTGTTTTTCCACCATACATTGTACCATAATTAATTGACAAAATATATCAGTTTTGATAATTAATTGTTTGCAATCATATAGAAAATTGCAAGTATAATGGCAGGTTTTATATTGCTTTTCTACAACAAGAATTATACAGTAAAATTTATTAAAAAATCCTTAAATCGCCTAATAAAAAATAAAAGGAGCTGATTGCTCAGCTCCTTAAAGGTTTATTATTGAGTTGCAGTCTGTGTTGCTGCTTCTGTTGCGATTTCGGTAGAAGTTTCTGTTGCAACTTCGGTTGCTGTCGGTGCAGAAGCATTTGCAGTTTCGCTCAAGATACCGTATTTGTATTTGAGAGCGATAATCTTAGTAACGCTGTCGTCAATTTGCTGCTGTGTAACCTTACCGTTTGCCACAGCGTTTTTGATAGCTTCAACGTAAGCATCAAGGTCTGATGGCTTGAAGAAGAGGTTAACGCCTGCGTTAAGTGCATTTTCAACAATCTGGTCTGTTGTAAAATTACCTGTGATGTAGTCTGTTGAAAGGTCGCTTGTCATTACAACACCGTTGTACTTAAGCTCTTTAACAAGGATTTCTGCGATAACGTTCTTTGACATAAATGCAGGATTGTCAGCGTCGATTGAACTTAGCACAGCATCGCCCGCAACGATGATACCGCAGTTGTTTGCAATGCCAGCTGTGAATGGTAAAAGCTCGCTTGCTTTTAAATCGTCAACAGACTTATCTGTATCTGTTTTTACAGGGAAAGTCTTTAAAGCAGAAATAACACCGTTTTCCTGCAAGCCCTTAATGCCCTGTGCTACAAGTGGAGAAGCCATAGCGGCATCTGTTGAGTAAGCGTTGTCGCCCTCAAGGTTAGCGATTGGAGCAAGGTTTAAGTTGAAACCGAACTTTGTCAAATCTTTTGCCATCTGAGTAGCGTTGTCAAAAGATTTCTGTTCGCCCTGTGAAACGTAGGTTGATGTAGCTTCAAAAACAGTTGTGCCGAGCTTTGAAGCAACAGGTGAGTTCTCGCCACCTTCTTCGGCTACAGCGATGAACATTGAAGTTTTAGCAAAGCTCTGTGTTGTTTTAATAAGCTCAGTTGTTTGAGCGGAGTCTTCGAAATTAATTGTGTCGTAAACGATACCTGCAACAGGCTTTGCTTCAATTGCAGCCTTTGTTGCGTCGCCAGCCATAGTAGCGGCGTCTACGCCAGTGAGTGATTCAGGTGTTGTGATAAGCAACTGATATATTTTTTCATCATCACTCATATTTGAAACGTATGTTTTAGCAAGCTGTTCGTATTTAGCATCAAGGTCTTCTGTAGCCGGTTCTGTAGGTGCTTCATCAAAAGTAGCGATTGTCGGAACTACAGGAGCCTGTGTTGGTACCTCTTCTTCCTTGTCAAATCCAAAGTGATAAACCGCAAAAGCCGCACCTGCGATTACGCCGATTGAAAGTAAAACGACAAGTACAACTATGAAAATCTGTAAAGGACTTGGACCTTTAGCGTGACGATATTGAGCCATTGTGTTCTCCCCTTATACATTATTGATATAATGGTATCACATCAAACAATGTAATGTCAATCAAAAATGTGACAAACTAAGCCGTTTTGCGACATTATTTGAATATTTTTTCAGTTTACATAAAATACAGGTCAAACCACAGCTTTTGCCAAGTTACAAAAGTTGAATGTTTGACCTGTTTTGTTATTCTTCCATTTGTTTGCCTAAAAAAGCAGCGGCTGACTGCGCAAGCTTTATTTCTGTTTCGGTTGGGACTTTTATTGTGTCACCTTTGAGCATAACAACCGCACCTGTCACATCGCCCGATGCTATGATAGGGTAGATGACAGCTGCAGTGTGGTCCATCCCCTCAACCGGCTGGACTTCGTCAACCGATGACTGGTGCAAAGTATATGAGCGTCGGTTTTCCATATAGTTTTCAAGTACCGATGTTACTCGTCGTTCAAGGTACTCACGCTTTGAAACACCAGCCGCCGCTATTACGTGGTCACGGTCGCAAACGAGTGTCGGCATTGAGCTGATGCGGCTTAGCACGTCGGCATACTGAGCCGCAAAGGTTGAAAGCTCGCCAACAGGCGAATACTTTTTAAAGATAACCTCACCATCAGTAGCGGTGTAAATTTCCAGCGGGTCGCCCTCGCGAATGCGCAGTGTGCGCCTGATTTCCTTTGGGATAACAACACGACCTAAGTCGTCTCCACGTGTCAAGTATTCACCAAGACTTTTAAAAATCCTTTATTTTACAGGGTTTTTGGCACTTTTACCCTTTGTCGAAAAATGAATAGAATGAGGTATAAAAACACCAAGTCCTAAAAAAATAATAGAAACCGGAGAA
>JAFUOM010000098.1 GCA_017481885.1 Ruminococcus sp. | reverse complement strand
TAACTCATTAAATTACTTAGAAAACGGTTACATATTCTTTGAACAATTCAGAAAATCTATATCAGACGAGCAATACAATAGAATTTCTGATTATCTTAATAGTAAACCTGAGTCAAATACAGACACCTACTATGAGCTTGTATGCACATATTACAGTTTTATTGGTGAACAAATCATACCTTTAACTATTGAAGTTGTAGAGACAAAAGAAGGTAATGTATGGTATGTTCAGGATGAAGTAATAGAAACATTTGAACTGAAACCAGATATGAATATTAAAAATGAAAAAATCAAGAGTTCATCGGGACGCAAAAATGTTATAGATAGAGATTTTTTCTTTGGTAATTATAGCGTTGAAAAGATGAACAATATAATTGATAAGTGTAAAAATGATACGGAGAATCCATCGATTTATTACTTAGGTAATTTTGAATACGCATACAGACATATCGCTCATTCGTATGAACCTGTAGATGAAAATTCAGTTATCTTTTCGGGACACTCAGTAGTTCTTTCCGGTGATTTTAACGTTTATACCGTTACATACATAGAAACATTTAACATCATGGACAACTGTGTTGATGACATAAAACTTGTATCTATTTGCATAATGCTTCTGTTTCTTGTAATGGGTTTTATACTTGCCACTACTGTCTTTTTCTATTTCAAAAAAGAATTAGAAAAGGAAAGAAATCTAATCACTATCACAAACTCTCTCGCTCACAATTTAAAAACTCCATTGTTTATAATCAGCGGTAATATTGAAACTCTCGCTGAACTCACTGATAATAACGAACAAAAATCCTGTATTGATACATCGTTAAATCAAATAAATATAATGGACGAACGGATTAAGAAAATGTTTGAGTTATCAAAGATTGAAACCAATTCTTATAAACTTAAATACGAAAAACTTAATCTCAGTGAGCTTGTAACAAGAGTTGCAGACGAGTACTCACAATATGACAAACAGATTATCTTTGAAAAAACTGAAGACGTATTTGTCAACGCAGACAAAACACTCATCACAACTGTCGTAGAAAACCTTATAGACAATGCTGTTCGGTATGGCGAAGGAGAAAGTGTAACTATACAACTCACAGCTAATTATTTTTCGATAAGCAACAGATGTACTTACTTAACTCAAAAGGATTTAAAGAAACTATTTAAGCCATACTACCGACATCCAAAAAATGGTCAAAAATCTGGGAATGGTATTGGTTTGAGTGTCACTCAAAAAATCCTTTGCTTACACAAATTCAAGCTAAGGTCATCAATCAAAAACAATATTTTTACAACATCATTTACATTCAAATAAAGATTAACAAAGGATTTTTGATATGAAAAATAAAACTATAGCAATACTGCTTGTTTTCTCAATATTATTTACTCTTACACTTACGGCATGTGGTAGCAACAACTCTGAAAACACTGATGAAGGAACATATCTCACGTACTATGCCGTAGGTGATGGGAGTATATACACAGAACTGATAGAAAAATACAACAAGCATTGTTGGATTTACGGTGACGAAAAAGACGTAATAAAAATTAAGGAGTTTGAAACCAACAAAGAACTTATTGATATATTATCGGCAGAGTTGATGACTGGTAGAGGTCCTGACATCATAACTCTTGATTATATGATTCCTTTTGAAAAGCTTATGAAAACAGGTGTGTTTTCTGACATTAACACGATTGTATCCGACTATTGTTCCGAAATTAATTTTGAGGACTATAACCAAGTTGTAATGGATTGCGGAATGTATGAAGATAAACGATATATCTTACCTCTGTTCTATTGCCCTGATGTGTTTTTCACAACTGAAAAACAACTTCAAAAAGTCGGGTTATCTGCTGACAGTTTCTCCTACGAATCTCTTGCAGAAGTTCTACCCAAACACCAAGGCGAACTATACTTCAGTCTTAACAACTGGAACTTCTTTTATAACTTTGTAGATTGTTTTGTTGATTTAAAGCACGAGAAAAATGATATCAAAAGCGAAGAGTTTATCAAAGCTCTTGATTATGTGCGTGTTTTGATGGAAGATTGTGAACCTACCGATGATATGAATGATATTGAGACATTAGATAAAACAGCTATGTTAAAATCACCACTTAACACTTGGTTTGGAGCATCTCCGTTAAACTTCACTAAATTTCAAAACAATAATTATTCGAATAACGATGAAATTGTTGTTTTAAATAACTTTACAAAAAGCGGTGAGATGTCTTCGTATGTTGAAATGGGATTTGCAATAAATGAAAATTGTAAACATAAAGATAAAGCACTCAAGTTCATTGAATATACGCTAAGCGATAAATGTCAGGGATATTGGTGTGGCGAAAGATTAGCTGAAACTGAATTTAATGGTGCAAACTACATATCATTGCCTGTGAAAACGAGCGTATATGAAAGAGCAGTAAAGAACGCTTATGAATACCAAGCTGACACAAATGAAGATGGAACTATAGACGAAACGGAAACAAGGATGAATAATGAAAAAAATCGAGTTTTAGAAGAAGTTTACAAACCTATGGTTGAAAGTATTGAATCGTGCTCCATTTATAATTTTGAACGTATAAACGGCACCCACTTCAACTATAATGTTGTTTACAAATTAATGAATGATTACTTTGATGACATAATAACAAAAGATGTTTTTGTTGACCGTCTTTACAGTACCACCCAGATATATATTAACGAATAAATTCTAAGAAATATATTTTATAAAAATTCCTACTATACACCTTATTATCGCAATAAGCTTTATTTTACTGATAAGAAAAAGTCTTTTACCAATTAGGTTTCAACGCCACTACAGATATCTTTGAAACTATTAGAATAATTCAAAAGGAGGTGCTTTTTATGAACAGATTTTTTAGGAGATTAACGGTTATTTTCATTATTATAGGATTATTGATATGTTCTATAACAGGAGTTTTCGCGGTTACAAGGACATTTGCTAATGATGAGATTATATTTGAGTTAGGTGCTGTTATAGTCAGCTTGGAATCTAATTCACCTTCTGTTGAATCTTTACTTCCAGGATTTAATATCGCAGAATCAAGGTTAATAACTCCCGGTTTTTCAACTCAAAAAGTTTATCATGTTGTGTTCTCTGAAAAAACAGAGGAAATAGTTAGGAAAGCTATAGAGGTTTTGAATGCGAGCCCTTATGTGAAAGCTGCAGAACCAAACTACTATATGCAAATTGATCCTGTTGAGGAACCTACAACAGTTGAACCTACTGATAATGGTGAACAATTTGAGTTTGAGTTAGGAGCAGTTCTTGTAAGTTTGCAGTTTAATTCACCTTCTGTTGAATCTTTACTTCCAGGATTTAATATCGCAGAATCAAGGTTAATAACTCCTGGTTCTTCAACTCAAAAGGTCTATCACGTAAAGTTTGTTGAAAAGTCAGAAGATATCGTTTGGCGTGCTATAGAGGTTTTGAACGCAAGTCCTTATGTAAAGGTAGCAGAACCTAACTACTTAATGGAAATAGATCCTGACAATCCTACTACACCGGTAATTCTTGGAGATGCCGATGGTGATGGTGTTCTATCAATTGTGGACGCAACATGCATTCAACGTTATTTAGCAGGATTGATTACAGAAAGTGACATAAATCTAACTAGCGCTAAAGTTGCAGGTAATAGCACAGTTACAATACTTGATGCAACAACGATACAAAGAAAATTAGCTGGATTACCAATTAGTTAACTATTAATAGTTTTCAAATTATAGAAGCATTGTAGTGGCGTTGAAACATTATTGTTAACTGATATATTATTTTATCTATGGATAATCTCAATTTTTAAGGAGCCTTATGAAAAAACGATTGCTGTCTATATCTTTGCTTTTAGCTATGCTTATATCTTCACAACTATCGGCTTGCACATATACAGAAACCAACGAGAATACGACAGCTGTTTACTATTGCTTGGGTGAGACAGATGATATCACTGACCTCATTGAAAAATATAATAAAAGCTGTTCACTTTATGGAGATAAGAACGACAGGATTGAAATACGACACTTTGACTCAGAAGAGGAATTTATCTCCACAATCTCTACAGAAATAATGGCAGACGAAGGTCCTGATTTTTTCAGTTTGGATCAAACCTTGCCGTTTGAAAAGTTTATCGAAAACGCCACTCTAGCTGATATCGATGAAATGATAAAAGCCTACGGTTCCAGTATTAACTTTGATGATTACAACAAAACGGTGATGGACAGTGGTGTATTCAACGACCATCGATATATTATTCCCTTTTTTTACAGCATAGACACGCTATATTCAACAAAAGACAGAACAGATGCACTCAATATTAATCCAAAAACGATAACATACGAAGAATTAGCAAAACTTAAATCATCAGGCGAATATGACTTTATTTATGCAGAAGATTACGAAAAATACAACTCATTTATTTACGTTATCAACCAGTATGTTGATTTTACAGAAAAAGAAACTTACTTTGACACAGAGGAATTCTCATTAGCTATAGATATTATGACCACCTTATTTCAAAACAATGAGGAACCAGTTGAAGATTACTTTTTTGAAAATCCAAAAGTTCTCACTCGCTCCCCCTACGCTTTAAGTGGAGGATCGGTAGAATCGGTAGCCCGAACCTATTGCATAGAGCAAGCATCAGGTAAAGAGTTAATACTGTTTCCTACTTATAATCGTAATGGTAAAACATCAGCATATATACAAGCCGCAATAGCTGTGAACGAAAACTCTGATAAAAAAGAACTGATAATGAATTTTGTCGAGTTTGCTCTTAGTGATCAACAACAAGCTTATCACTGTGGTGCACTGAGAAAAGAAAGAATGTATTCAGGCGGCATTGTTGCTTTGCCTGTAAAGAACAGCGTTTTGGAAGACGCTCTCGAATTAGAAATAACAGATATCCTCGATATAGAAGATGATGGCATTGTTACAGATGAAGAAATAAATATCAACGAAAAGAAAGTCACATTTTTGGAAAACGAGTTTATCCCTCTGCTGAAAAGTTTTGAGGATTGCTCGATTTACAATTATCGCATACTTACAGAAAGCTATTATGCTAAAAATGTAATACAAAACATACTGGATAAATATTTAAATGGAGATATAACAAAAAACAAATTCATAACACAACTTGAAACAGCAACGCAAATATATATGATGGAATAACAGGACTGATAATAATGAAAAGAAAACGAAAAGAATATATAGTGGCATTGTTATTCATTCTACCTTCGCTTTTAGGAATAATGTTCTTTTACATAGTTCCATATATCATAAGCTTCATAAAAAGTCTCTATGCCAGTAACACCTTTGTTGGGTTTAATAATTACATTGACCTTTTAAACAACGATATCTTTTTACTGGCTTTAAAAAACACTGCCGTATTCACCATTATTGCAATCCCACTTTTGATGGTGGTTTCGTTTTTGATTGCTCTGTTTTTAAACTCATTTAATAGTATATCTTCTTTCTTCAGGAGTTCATTGTTGATTCCTGTTGTTGTACCTGTGGCATCTCTTATCTGTGTTTGGCAATTACTATTCGATGATTATGGTGCTGTTAATGGTTTACTCAACAGTTTAGGGCTTAACGCAGTCGAATTCTTCAATTCAGAGTATTCTATGGTTATGATAGTTCTTATTTATGTTTGGAAGTATTGTGGCTTTTGTGTAGTGCTCTTTACGGCAGGACTTGCAAATGTACCACAATCTCTTTATGAAAGTGCAAAGCTTGATGGTGCGAATTCATTCAAACTCATTACACAAATAACTATACCAATGATAACCCCGACAACTTTCTTTGTATTCTTAATGGAGATTATCTATTCATTCAAAGTCTTTCGTGAAGTGTTCGCACTGTTTGGAGACTACCCAAACAAGAACGTGTACTTCTTGCAAAACTTCATTAACAACAATTACTATAATCTGAATTATCCTAGGCTTTCGTCAGCATCTGTGATACTGTCGGTATTTATCATCTTATTATTACTTGCTTTCTTTATCTTTGAACGAAAGCATAGTGTTACGGACTAAGGTGACTTTATGAAAATAATAAAACCTGTTATAAAATACATACTTCTTTTCCTTATTGTAGCTGTTTTTATATTCCCTGTTGTATATATGATCGCGTGTTCTTTTATGCCTCAAAATCAAGTAAGCGAAATGCTAAATTTCACCGCTGACAAATACAGAGAGATTAACCTAATTCCGAAAAAAGTTACTTTTGAGCAGTATTATCAAGTCTTTTTTCGCAGACCTGAATATCTGCTTAAGTTTTGGAATTCGGTTATAATGACTGTCCCTACGGTGATAGGACAAGTAACCATATCTTCTCTTGCCGCCTTTGCTTTTGCAAAGCTTAAATTCCCTGGCAGAGATAAACTGTTTTTTGTATATATTATTTTGCTTGTTCTACCATTACAAGTAACCTTAGTACCCAACTATATTGTTCTTGATAGTCTTAATCTGCTAAACAGCTTTCTTGCTATTATTTTACCTGGTACGTTTTCTGCTTTTGGGATCTGTCTTTTAAGACAGAGTATAATATACATCTCAGACGCATCGATTGAAGCAGCTCGTATAGATGGTGCAGGATATTTTAAAATATTCACAAAGATTATATTACCTCAAATTAAAAGTGGATTAATAACGCTTACATTACTATGTTTTATTGATAACTGGAATGTTATTGAACAACCATTGATTTATTTTGATGACAGAGGAATGTACCCTCTTTCTATAGCGTTATCAGACATCAGCAGTACAGACTTTGGAATTATATTTGCTTGTGGTGTAATGTTTATGATACCACCTTTGCTGATTTTTACGTATGGTCATAAAGATATAGACTTACCATTTGTAAACGCTGATAAGAGTTGAGGAGGTTATTATGAAAAAGACAAGCTAAAAAAATACTCTGTACGCTTTGCTATAATCTTCTTTATAGTACTGGCATTACTTACATATTTTTCAGATACTATTGATACTATGCTTTTACCTAAAGTGAAAACTACAGAAGTAATCTCTGGAACTCTTACTAAATCCAACAACCCTAACGAAAACAAATACCTTATTCCCCTATCTGCTGTATCTGGATTTGGAGAAGACACCAGTGTTTTTGTTGTTCAACCATACAACGAAAACGGTGACTACAAAGTATGTAGTGAGAACATACACATCACAAATCAGGACGAAATGTACTGCGAAGTAACATCAAACAATTTATATGGTGGGCTACAAATTGTATATAGTACTTCAAAAAGCATTTCTGATGGTGACAGAGTGTATGTAGAGGAGGGATAATGTGAATCCCAAAAAACAAATCATCACATTAATATCCTTATTATTGTTAACTATCTTACCTTTCTCGTTATTATTGTACTTTTCAAATAATGCTACAAGTAAATTTCCGAATATTACTCAAGTGAATTACAATCTCCAATCAGATGATAATCCTATAACTATTGGAAACTTTGAAAAACTGTCTGAGCGTATGTCATTAGATTATGTAAGTTTCACTTATGAAGCTCAAGAAATAAGCGTTAAAGATACAACTATTACGCCTGTATACACCACGCATAATCTTTTTGAACTATATGAAATAAAATATGATGGCAAATTTTTTTCAGAAGATGATATTATTCGTGTAGAAAAGAAAATAGCAATCAGCGATAATCTTGCATTACGACTTTTCTTTACAACGGATGTTATTGGTAAAAAAATAGAAATTTATGATGAAATATTTACTGTGTGCGCAGTATATAATGATAGTGAAAATCTGATTGATAAGTTATCGAAAGATGGCAAAGAGCGTGTGTTTATCCCCTACACGTGTGCTAACACCACTACACACTTGCCTATACATACTCTGGTTTATGATAACTCATCTTTCTCCGCACCAATAATAGAGCAAATGAACTTACCCCAATATCACTTTACAAATCTGAGTGAAAAACACAAAGTGATTGATACGTTTAAACATATGGCAAATTTCGTGTTATTTTTTGCTCTGTGCGTCATATCTATGCTCATTTGGTTTTATCTGTGCAGACACTTTTCAGAAAGCATTAAAGAAAACCTTAGTATAAACTATCTCTTTAATTCCTTGTTGGCTGTACCGATTAAATATTTCCTACTATTAGTTGTTGGATTAGGTATTCCTGCAGCTTTGCTGTTTATCTTCTTTAATTCAGATTTCAGCATTTATATAGTTTCAAGGTATATTCCTTATGACAACTTATTCGATATAGAGCATTATATAAATTGCATTATAGATAACTCACATTATATGAATAGCATATCACTTGTAGGAGATACATATCTACTTAATCTCTATGAGAACACCTTGAATATAGTGATATGGCTAACAGCGATATTCACTGTTTCGTGCTGTACTCTACTCATAAATCTAATCAATTTTGCAAAACTGATAAAAAACAAATTATATCTAAATAACAACTAACAAAACCAGCGTTCATTATCGAGCGCTGGTTATTTTTATATTTAAATACTATTAACTTTTAAAAATGTTATATATCTTTGTTTAAGCGACTCAAATTTTGACACCAAAAACGACATAATTCACGTTGACAAAAGTAACATTACAAGTTAACATACGACAAACAAATACAATTTCTCAAAAGGAAGTGGTATGATGACTGGCGTAATTTATGCTCGATATTCGAGTGACAATCAACGTGAAGAGTCTATTGAAGGTCAGTTGCGTGAATGTAAAGTATTTGCTCAAAGCAATGACATTCAAATAGTTGGTACATATATAGACCGTGCATTATCTGCGAAAACTGACAATCGTCCTGACTTTCAGCGTATGATTAAGGATAGTGCAAATGGTCTGTTTGATACTATCATTGTGTGGAAACTAGACCGCTTTGCTCGTAACCGTTATGACTCTGCACACTACAAAGCATTATTGCGTAAAAATGGAGTTAAAGTAATATCGGCAACCGAAATCATTTCCGATACTGCAGAAGGTGTTTTGCTAGAATCTTTGCTTGAAGGTTTGGCTGAGTATTACTCCGCTGACCTTGCAGAGAAAGTTTTAAGAGGTCTTACCGAGAACGCTCTCAAGTGTAAATATAATGGTGGTACACTTCCTATCGGTTACACCATAGATTCCGAGCAATTCTTCCAAGTCGATCCTCTTACTGCACCTGCCGTATTGCAATCCTTTATATCTTATGCAGAAGGTGCGAGTATGCAAGAGGTTACCGACCAACTAAACATTAAAGGTATTCGTACTAAACGTGGCGGTAAAATTAGCATAAACAGCGTCACTCGTATGTTACATAACCGCAAATATATAGGTGAATATAAATATCGAGATATTGTAAAACCAGGTGGTATCCCTGCTATTGTTCCACAAGACTTATTTGACAAAGTTCAGGAACGCATGGTTTTAAATAAAAAAGCTCCGGCTAAACATAAAGCCGAAGACGAATACTTGCTTACTACTAAACTTTTCTGTGGAAAATGCCAATGTCTTATGGTTGGTGAAAGTGGCACAAGCCAAATGAAGAAAAAGGTGCACCGCTATTACAAATGCGTTAGTGTTAAGAAACATCAAGGTTGTGATAAGAAAACCGTCAGAAAAGAATGGATTGAAGATTTAACTATTGCATTTATCCGCACAATTGTGTTTGATGATGATTTGGTATCTATGCTCTGCGAAACAGCAACAAGAGTACAAAATCAAGAAAACACCACCCTACCGCTACTAAAAAAGCAGTACAATGATACTCTTAAAAGCATAGATAATCTTCTCAACGCAATTCAGCAAGGTATTCTCACACCATCTACCAAACAGCGTATGGAAGATTTAGAAAAGCAGAAAACAGAACTGTCAATCCAAATCATAAAAGAAGAAATGACAAAACCTATTATCTCTGTAGAAGAGATTGAAGCTTACTTCAACAGACTACGCAAGCTAAATTTCAAAAAGATAGAACATCGCAGAAGATTAATAAATACCTTTATAAACAAAATTATTCTCTGGGATGATGGTAGAATCTATTTTGGATGTAACTACAAGGACTGCTCAAAAGAGATGACTTTTGTAGAGCTTGAAGAAGCAAACGTCTTTAGTTCGGATATCAGTGCATTCGGTGCACCATCGTCGTCGCAGACTGTAAAGGTCTGCGACGATTTTTTTAAATAGTCGCACGCCTTAATGTCGCTCCTCCTCTCCCAAAAATCTACGATTTTGGGGACCCCATTTTATAATATAAATCCGAACTCATTCTTGTTGGAGATGGGTTCGGATTTATTGTTTATGTAAGTACCAGAATTTTAATTCAAATGCATTTATTCAATCTTAGGATTTATAATTCATTAGATTGTAGCGATTGAATAATGGGTTATCCGTTAGTAATATCCCCTGTGTTTCTATCATTTAGAAAGCTTAACCTTATCACTTGTCATCTTGCTTACGCTGGATTTTTCAAATAACTGTAAAAGCTATTCTAAAATAAGACTTCCATTTCATAGCTTGTATTTTCTTTGGGGTTATTATATAATAATCGTAAACATTGATTAATCAAATAGTTTTGATATTTATCATCTATGATTTCGATATATGAGGTAGATAAAATGGAATTAAGAAATTTGATTACATTTATACACGTAGTGGAACTTGGAAGTTTTACAAAAGCGGCAGAACAACTTGGTTATTCACAATCCACTGTTTCTTTTCAAATAAAACAACTTGAAGATGAGCTAGGCTGTCTTTTATTTGAAAGGATTAATCACACTATAAATCTCACTGATAAAGGCCACGAGCTTGTTTCCTATGCTCATCAGATTCGTACTTTAACTGACGATTTCAAAGAGAGTATCGAGGAAGATAAAGAATGTAGCGGTCACATTCATATTGTAACACCTGACTCGGTGTGTGAGGAAATGATTAATACCCACTACATTGATTTCCATACAAAATATCCTTCTATCTCTATTCGATTTACAACAGGCGACTCTGCTATTATGCTTGATATGCTTGACCATAATGAAGCAGATGTAATTATTACTCTTGACCACCGTTTGTATAACAAAGATTACATCATCGCAAAAGAGCAACAACTTCCGATGCATTTTGTTGCAGGATGCAATTCGAAATTCGCAGGTAAAAAGAATCTGTCTATTAAAGATATAATCAATGAACCTTTTATTCTCACAGAATACGGTCAGGGTTACAGACGAGTTTTTGACCGAGAGCTTGCAAAGAAATCTTTGGAGATAACTCCAGTACTTGAAATTGGTCGAACAGATATTATCACATCAATGATTGCTCAAAGTAATATGATTTCATATCTGCCTGATTTTGTCACAAAACCTCTGATAGAATCAGGGGAGCTCACATATCTTGATGTGTGTGATATGAACATAGATATATGGAAACAGCTTATTTATCATAAGAATAAATGGTTATCTAGAAGTATGAAAGCATTTATTGATTATGTAAAAGAGGCAGAATTTACAAACTAACTATACGCAAAACAGGAACCAAGGTGCCACCTTAGTTCCTGTTTTATTGTATGTAGCAAACTCAGTTTAAAATAGCGCCAGATGCACCGCCAGAAACAAGGGAAGCGTAGCGTTTTAGGTAGCCTGACAATTCCTTCGTTTTTGGAACAAAGTTTTTCATACGTTCTTTTAGAACATCTTCATCAACTTTCAGCTCAATTGTATTATCAGGAATATTGATGCTTATAATGTCGCCATCTTCTACTACACCGATAAGACCGCCTGATGCAGCTTCAGGTGTAACGTGTCCGATGCACGCTCCCCTTGTTGCACCGGAGAATCTGCCATCTGTAATAAGAGCAACGCTGTTTCCAAGTCCCATTCCCATAATCGCAGAAGTAGGATTAAGCATTTCTCTCATACCAGGTCCGCCCTTTGGTCCTTCGTAACGGATAACTACAACATCGCCTGCAACAATTTTTCCTGCATTGATAGCAGACTGTGCATCTTCTTCACAATCAAAAACTTTTGCAGGACCTTCGTGGACGAGCATTTCAGGGAGAACTGCCGAACGCTTGACAACACTGCCGTCTTTTGCAAGATTGCCTTTGAGCACAGCGATACCACCTGTTTCGCTATACGGGTTATCAATCGGACGGATAACCTCAGGGTTGAGATTAACACAACCCTCGATATTTTCGGCAACTGTTTTTCCTGTTACTGTGATGCATTCGGTGTTGAGCAAGCCTTTTTTGTTAAGCTCGTTCATTACCGCATACACGCCACCTGCTTCGTTTAAATCTTCCATATAGGTTCTGCCTGCAGGAGCAAGGTGACACAGATTAGGTGTTTTTGCACTGATTTCGTTAGCTATATCGAGATTAAGCTCCACACCGCACTCGTGAGCAATGGCAGGAAGATGAAGCATAGAGTTTGTTGAACAGCCGAGTGCCATATCTACAGTAAGAGCATTCAAGAGGGCCTCTTTAGTCATAATATCTCGAGGACAGATATTGTTTTTCACCAACTCCATAACCGCCATACCCGCTCTCTTTGCAAGCTCAATTCGAGCAGAATACACAGCAGGAATCGTTCCGTTTCCTTTAAGTCCCATACCAAGAGCCTCGGTCAAACAGTTCATAGAGTTTGCAGTATACATACCACTGCAAGAACCGCAGGTCGGACAAGTCTTACACTCAAATTCTTTGAGCTTTTCATCATCAATTTTTCCTGCATTATAGGCACCCACTGCTTCGAACATACTTGATAAACTTGTTTTTTTGCCTTCAACTCTGCCTGCGAGCATCGGACCACCACTGACAAACACAGTAGGTATATTCACTCTTGCCGCTGCCATAAGAAGTCCCGGCACATTTTTATCGCAGTTTGGCACCATAACCAAACCGTCAAATCCGTGAGCAAGTGCCATAGCTTCGGTAGAATCAGCTATCAAATCTCTTGTTACGAGTGAGTACTTCATTCCCTTGTGTCCCATAGCGATACCATCACAAACAGCAATCGCAGGGAAAACAATAGGTGTACCACCTGCCATAGCAACTCCTAGTTTAACGGCATCAACGATTTTATCTAGATTCATATGCCCCGGAACAATTTCGTTATATGAGCTGACGATGCCGATTAACGGACGTGACTGCTCTTCTTCGGTTAGTCCCAAAGCGTGGAACAAACTGCGGTGAGGTGCGTTTTTTACACCTTTCACAACATTTTCCTTTGACATAAAATCACTCCTTAATTGTTGATGAGTTTATCCTCATCGCTCCAACTGTACAGCTTGCGGATATCAGCACCGATAAGCTCAGCAGGATGTTCACTTGCTATCTTTCTCATAGCGTTGAAGTGCACCTGAGAGCCCGCTTCACTCATATCTAGCAAGAATTCTTTTGCAAAAGTACCGTCCTGAATATCCTTTAACACCTTTTTCATAGTTTTCTTAGTTTCTTCGGTGATAATCTTCGGACCTGTTACGTAGTCACCGTATTCTGCAGTATTTGAAACAGAATAACGCATTCCTGCAAAACCACTCTGATAGATAAGATCAACGATAAGCTTCATTTCGTGGATACACTCAAAGTATGCGTTTCTAGGGTCGTAGCCTGCTTCAACTAATGTTTCGTAGCCTGCCTGCATCAAAGCAGTAACACCACCGCAAAGCACTGCCTGCTCACCGAAAAGGTCGGTTTCTGTTTCTGTACGAAATGTTGTCTCAAGTACACCTGCTCTTGCTCCGCAGATACCTAAAGCGTAAGCAAGACCTAAATCCCACGCATCACCTGTTGCATCCTGTTCAACAGCGATTAAACAAGGAACACCTTTGCCTGAAAGATATTCTGAACGTACTGTGTGACCAGGACCTTTTGGAGCAATCATAATTACATTCACGTTCTTTGGTGGTTTAATGCAACCGTAGTGAATATTAAATCCGTGAGCAAAAGCGAGGGTTTTGCCTTCACTTAAATTCGGCTCGATACTTTCTTTGTAGAGCTTAGCCTGTTTCTCGTCGTTGATAAGAATCATAATAATATCAGCGACTTTTGCAGCTTCACTTGATGTCATTACCTTTAAGCCCTGAGCTTCTGCTTTTGCCCAGCTCTTAGAGCCTTCATAAAGACCTACTACAACATCCACTCCGCTTTCTTTAAGATTCAGTGCGTGAGCGTGTCCCTGTGAGCCGTAACCGATAATCGCAACTGTTTTTCCACTGAGTTTTTGTAAATCGCAATCCTGCTGATAAAAAATTCTGTTTGACATAATTATTACCTCTTTCTGATTTCTGAATTATAAGTTGATTGATTGACGTAAAACCGAGCTACCTTTTTCTAAAGATGCCGTACCTGTACGGCAAATCTCTAGAATTGTGTAGTCACGCATAAGTGAAATGAAATCATCCATTTTCACACTATCTCCGATAAGTCTTAGTACAAACGACTCTCGTGAGTAGTCTATTGTTTCGGCTGAAAAAGCCTTGGCTGCCGCATAAATGTCGGTACGTGTTAATGGGTCGTTTTGCATTTTGATTAACATCAGCTCGCAGTTTACGGAGTTATCACTTGAAAGCTCTTTTATTGAGCAGACATCAGGGAGTTTGTAAAGCTGATTTATAAGCTGTTGCTTGTTTTCTTCTTCACCGTCAAAGCTGAATGTGATTCGTGAAAACTGAGCTGATTCTGTCTCACTTGCGGTAAGAGAGCTTATGTTAAACTGTCGTCTGCGAAACATACTTGTAAGCCTGTTCAGCACACCAAACTGGTTCTTTACCAAAACCGCCACGTTATATCTGTTCATAATTCCACCTCCAACTTAGTTATTATGTCGTCCATACTGCCTCCCGGTGGAAGCATCGGTAGTACAAATTCGTCCTTGTCGATTCTGCAATCAACAACGTATGGACCAGCTGTTTCAAAAGCACGAGAGAGTGCTTTATCTAATTCTTCAGGGGTTGACACCATCTCACCGTCTGCACCAAAAGCACGAGCAAGAGAACAAAAATCTGTTTTTCTCTCTAACACGCTGTTTGAATAGTGCTTGTTATAAAACAGTGTCTGCCATTGTCTTACCATACCGAGCACTCCGTTGTTCATAATGAGTATGACAATCGGAATGTTATATTTCACTGCTGTTGCGAGCTCGTTTAAGTTCATTCCAAAGCTACCGTCACCTGTGATAAGAACACTTCGTTCTTTTGTACCAAAAGCCGCACCGATTGCCGCACCTAAGCCGAATCCCATAGTACCCAAACCACCGCTCGAAACAAAGCGTCGTGGAGTATTGAAAGTAAGGTTCTGAGCCGACCACATCTGGTGCTGACCAACATCGGTGCACACTGCTGTGTTTTCGCCTAAATATTTATTGAGTGTAAGGATTGCAGTCCTTGGTGTTAAACTTTCACGGTTATCAAGATAGTGTTCTTCTTCGTTTTTGAGAGCTTCCACCTTACTGCTCCACTGTGGTTTTTTGCTTTCTTTGATAAGAGGCAATAGTTTTTGAAGAGTGAGCTTCACATCACCTCGAAGTCCACAGCTGGCATTGACAGTTTTAGATAGCTCTGAACCATCAACGTCGATGTGAATAATCTTTGCTTTTGTTGCAAATTTTTCCTTGTTTCCTGTTACTCGATCGTTAAATCGTACACCGAGTGAAATGATGAGGTCTGCGTTATGCATAGCCATAGATGAAGCAAAGTGTCCGTGCATACCCTGCATACCCAAAAATCTCGGATGATTTGTTTTAATACCTGAGATACCCATAAGTGAGCAACCGATAGGAGCATCGAGCTTCTGTGCAAGAGTGAGCATTTCTTCTTGTGCGTCGGCTGTGATAAGACCACCGCCGAAATATATGTAAGGTTTTTTAGAGTTGTTAATATACTCTGCTGCTTGTTCGATCCTTTCGTCTTTTGCAGGATAAGACTCGGATTTTTCTGCAGGAGATTTAGGTTCGTATTCGCATTTTGCAATTTGCACATCTTTTGGGACATCAATAAGCACAGGACCTGGTCTGCCTGATTTCGCAAGAGAGAAAGCCTCTCGTATTGTGTCCGCTAAATCTTCTACAGCGCTTACAAAATAATTGTGCTTTGTTATCGGTAGAGTAACACCTGTGATGTCGATTTCCTGAAAGCTATCCGAGCCTATCTGTGTTGTCGGCACATTACCGCAGATAGCAACCATCGGGATTGAGTCAAGGTAAGCGGTCGCAATACCTGTTACAAGGTTAGTCGCTCCCGGTCCTGAAGTGGAAATCACAACACCTACTTTGCCTGTTGTTCTAGCATAACCATCTGCCGCATGAGCAGCACCCTGTTCGTGTGCTGTGAGTATATGATTTATTTCATTTTGATAAGTATAAAGGCTATCGTAAACATTGAGTATTTGTCCTCCGGGATAACCGAAAACTGTGTCGCAACCTTGCTCTATTAAGGTTTTAACAAGTATATCTGAGCCTGATAGAAGCATCTTATCACTCCTTTTCTGCTACAACATCAACTTCAACTAAAGCCCCTTTTGGTAGCTCTTTGACAGCTACACAGGAACGCGCAGGCTTTTGTGTGAAATACTGCGCATACACCTCATTGAATTCTAAGAAGTTTGTCATATCACTTAGATAGCACACAGTTTTCACTGCATTTTCAAGTGAAGCCCCAGAAGCTTCTAAAACTGCTTTCAGGTTCTGACATACTCGATGTGTTTGCTCTTTGATGTCATTACCCAAAAGCACTCCTGTTTCAGGATTTAGCGGAATCTGTCCGGAGGTAAAAATGAGATTACCCACCACTACCGCCTGTGAGTAAGGTCCGATTGCCTGAGGTGCCTTGTTTGTTTCTACTTTGTTGCTCATAACTTTAACTCCTTCCAAATTAAACTAATTTAAATCCATTGTCACGCAGGGTCTGCGTAATAAGATTAACATGAGAAAAATCCCTCGTTTCCATTTCGATTCTCAAAAAACAGCCGTTTACACTCTCGGTGTTACCTTTTTCATAATGTACACCTGTGACATTTCCTCCACAGTCAGCAATGATACGAGAGATTTCTTTTAGCTGACCAGGCTTATCAATAAGTTCAATCAGTAAGCTTGATGAACGACCTGAGTTTAACAGTCCTCGGTCGATGACACGAGATAGACTTGTGACATCAATGTTTCCGCCCGATACAAGTGCAACTACTCGCTTGCCTTTTAAATCGAATTTATTAAACATAACAGCCGCAACTGCAACAGCTCCTGCACCCTCAGCAATCATCTTCTGCTTTTCAATCAGAGCAAGAATCGCACTCGCTACTTCGTCGTCGGTAACTAAAGCGATTTCGTCAACGTATTCTTTGACAAGTTCGTATGTATTTACACCAGGTTGCTTTACAGCTATACCGTCTGCAATAGTAGATACACTTTGTAAGCACTCCATCTCACCATCTTTTACCGAGTTGTACATACTTGGTGCTCCCGAAACCTGAACTCCATAAACTTTAACCGATGGTCTGATTTGTTTTACGGTATATGCGATACCCGAGATAAGTCCGCCACCGCCGATTGGAACTACGATTGCATCGATATTATCAAGGTCGTTGAATATTTCAAGAGCGATAGTACCCTGACCTGCAATAACGTTTTCATCATCAAATGGATGAACAAAAGTGTAGCCTTCTTTTTCTTTTAGCTCTAACGCTTTCTGATAAGCGTCATCGTAACACCCTTCAACCAAACACACATCTGCTCCGAAACCTTTTGTTGCTTCTACTTTTGAAATTGGTGCAGAATCAGGTAAACATATGAGAGATTTAATTCCGTTTTTTGTTGCCGCTAGAGCAACACCTTGTGCGTGATTACCCGCTGAACAAGCGATTACACCATTTTTCTTTTCTTCTGCAGAAAGCATTGCAATTTTGTACGCTGAGCCTCGCACCTTGAATGAACCTGTTATTTGGAGATTCTCAGGTTTGAGATATAGCTCGCAATCCGGAGCAATACCGTAGGATTTAACTACATTTGTTTCACGAATAATGTTTTTTAGCACTGTTTGTGCATCAAATACTTTGTCAAGAGTAAGCATTTTCATTCCGCCTTTCTTACTATGTGTATGCTGTTTTCTCTGCTTTAAGGCAAAACAAAAACCCGCCTCAAAGCTTTCTTTTGCTTTGAGACGGGTGTAAAAATAAATTTAGCACTCGCGGTACCACTCAAATTGCGGATATATAAATCCGCCACCTCTTCGAAGTCCAACAACTCCTATGCACTAACGTAGCATACACGGGAAACGCCTACTGGGTGTTAAAACCTTTGGGGCTTCCGGCTCAGAAGGGATGGGAAATTCCACAGTCCTTTGTCGGGATCACACCATCCCCGACTCTCTGAAAAATTCGTTGCAGATTCCGTCTTCATCGACGCCTTTAACAAACAATATTTTATTTGTTCCACATTTTACTTCAAAGAACACGATAAGTCAAACTAATCTTTTCGAAGTTTATCATCGAAATTTTCGATACTCGATATGATAGCATCTAAAAATACTAATCAAATAAAGGAATATACCCAGTTACAAAATGCTTGATATTTCCGTATTTTTTAAATCATCTGATATAAATCTATACTAAAAACTATCAGTTACTATTTTATGTTAAAACAGATAATTCTGTTAAGTCTCTTGCAAATCCGTATCTGTATGGTACAATGCAGATACAGTTAATTGCACTGATTAAGCTTGACTTTTTTAACTTTAAAAACTGTTGTTCACCGAGGGGTCGTGTACATCAGGTCCATATGAAAGCAATTTCATGCAGGTTCAAGTCCTGTTATCCGCACCAAACGGTATAAATCCGAACTTTTCTCTTGTTGGAGATGGGTTCGGATTTATTGTTTTTGTAGAATAAAAAGCATTGCTTTTAACTGGCTTCAAATTCGCCCGTTTCAGAGCCTACTGTAATGGAATACATTTCACCTTTTACAAGCTCAGGAGTTGAGATAATAACCACAGCAAATTCAAGTTCAGGTTTGTGGGAAACGATGGTGTTTCCGTCTGAATCGGTTAGTGTGATTTGAGTTTCAGCTGCCTGATTACCAACACTTACCGCAATAACTCCTTGGCTTGAATCACTAAAGCTTTGTGCCATCATCGTTGAACCTGTACCGATAAATGTACCGCCTGTTATGACAGCAGTTTTATCATAGTCAAGGGTTGCAGTGTCACCCTGTGTCGGACCTGTTACAGTTGTGTATCCACCTGAAATTTCCAAAGTGCCGTTAGCATCTACGCCGTCACCCGAAGAATTAATATAAAGAGTACCGCCGAAGATTTTAATACTACCGTTAGAGTTAGCAGACATTCCACCACCTGGACCGCCACCGTGTCCTCCCATTGTGTCAGGTCCTCCACCGAACATACCGTCACGTCCACCTGTAGTACCGCTTTGATCATTACCACCTGCCGCATTAAGTCCGTCATCACTAGCTTTGAGTTTTATATCTCCGCCTTGCACATTAATATGCAAAGCCTCAAGACCTTCATAGCTCTCCAAAATATCAATTTTACCGGCTGTTACAGTCAGGGTTTCTTCTGCGTGGACAGCATCATCTCCAGAAGAAATATTAAATGTACCGCCGTTAACGGTGAGTGAAGCGTCAGAATGAATAGAATCATCGGCTGAGTTCACGTTAATATTACCGCCCGATATTATCAGGTTACTTGTAGCTTTTAGTCCTTTCATACTGGCGCTGTCTTCTTCAGTTTCGGCACCTCGCATATCTTCAGGTCTCATTCCTCCATGTCTGCCACCACCCATAAATCCTCCAAAGGAGTCTGAATGTTCTTTTGTTCCGTTTTTACTTCCACCGCCGACAAGCAAATCTATTGTGCCGTCTTTAATCTGCATATATGCACCTGATGATATTCCGTCACCCTCAGCCTCTGCTTTAATATTTCCGCTTGAAATATAAACAAAACCTTTTGATGCATCATCGCTATTTTCGCAGTGAACAGCGTCTTTGCCTGCATCTATGTTTAGTGTTGCATTTGCAAGTCGCACGCTATCATTTGCGTCAAAACCGTGGGATGCAGAAGTCACCGTATAAGAACCGCCTGTTATCACTAAATCATCCTTGCAAACAACACCATGTCCGGCAGGAGATGTAACTGTAAGCACTCCCGTTCCGTTCATTGTTAAATCCTGTTTTGAAAACAGAGCTGAATCAATGTTGTTATCGTCTATTGCAGTAAAACTACCGCCGTTTTCAAGAGTATTTTTTGAACCCTTTGCTAGAGTTAAAAACACCTTATCAGCTTCAAGAATATATAAAGCGGCTGATGTTTCGCTTTTTATATTAACGCCATCAAGTACAAGCTGTAGCTTTGCAGTTTCCGATGCATCTACAATCAGCATACCGTCATTTAGCTCTCCTGTTACAACATAAGTTGCTTCTTCCGTAATGGTCACGGTAGAGCCTGATATTTTAACGCTGTCACAACTTGCGGTTGACGATGACCCATTGAGTTTGATGTTTACTGCCTTGCTCTTATCATAGTCTGTTTCGAAATCTCGCTCGGTAAACATATCCGAATTTGGATTTTCAAATTCAACATCCGTAGGAGTTACAGAATCAGCTGTTGCTGTGTCACTTTGAATTTCTGTTTGTGGCTTTGATTCTGTCTCTTTTGCACATCCCGAAAGAAACGAAGTAATCAAAACCGAAATTAGAATTAAAGATAATATTTTTTTCATATAATCCTCCTGTTATAACTCTGTTCCAACAGTCACCTGATTAGAAACTGTAATCTCAAGATTTCCATTTCTGCAACGGATTTTGTCAATCATTTCTTTCTCTCGGGTAACGTCACGCAGAATTACATTATATGTAAGCTTGAACATACTTCCCATATTGGTGCTTTTAACACAGGTAAGGTCGTGAGTAACCGTAAACTCTGAGAAAATATCATCAAAAATGCCTGTGTAATCCAAATCTTCAGGTATAGTAATTGTAAAAGTTTTGAACTTCTTTGAATTCTTTTTTGTGCCAAAATCAAAACGATTGTAAAGCACAAACATTATGCACATTAAGACAGTAAACATAATCGCAAAGCCGAGGTATCCCATACCTGCGATTAGTCCTGCTCCCATTGCTAAAAACAAGGTGCATATTTCTTTTGCTGTACCGGGAACTGAACGAAAACGAACAAGACTGAACGCACCTGCTACTGCAACACCTGCTCCAACATTGCCGTTTACCATCATAATGACTACGCAAACTACAGCAGGCAGTAATGCTAGTGTTACAATAAAACTTTTAGTATAGCGAGTACGATACATATAAGCAAATGTCATTAAGATACCTATTACCAATGATACAAAAATACAAAGTAAAAAGTCGGTTACGCTAATAACCGTTGTTAAATCTGTATCGAATAAACCTTTAAATAAATTCTCAATCATTTTTAGTTACCTCCAGCCTGTTATATGAGTTTAGTGTATGAGTTTGAGGAAAAATCAGCGTTCTGTATGCTGTCCCATATTTTGAAAATGATGTTTTATATATCTTTTCTCTTGATAATACTTCCGTCATCCAAAGAGGAATACCACCGCTACATTTAATTTCCATCAAAACTTTGCCTTTTTCAAGAATAGAAGTTCCATAGACGTCCGATTCAAGGGACAAATCATTCTGTCTGCAAAGAACGGTATCATCAAAGGTCACACGAAAATCACTGCCGTCATTCGAATAATATGCTTCTCGTTCATATGACAGAAAAAGAGTAGGATGCAATGTGCCATAGTAGTCGAGAAAATAATCAATCTCTTTAGAAATCTGCGTGTGTTTGTCGGTGTGTTTATCTCCTGACAGCCACCTGGTCGCTTCTTTGTATGGTAGTGATATTCTCCGCTTATAGACTATATGCTTGTGTTTCTTTTTCAGTTCAACAAACACCGTGCTATCATCAGTTGCCTGACTGTAACTGCGTACTCGCAGTTTCTCTTTATATTTAGGCTTTTCTATAGAACGACGAATCAAAAGATAAGTATCCGTATCATAATAAAGGTTTCTTATGGTGGTTCTGCCGTATTTATCAAGCTTCATATATGGCGCAATAGCTTCAAGCACTTTTTCTTTTTGTTCGAGTGTAAGCATATATTTCAACTCATATCTTTTGAAAACAGTTTGAAAAGCCATAAAAAACCTCCTGTACACATTATGTCATCATTGTACAGGAGGAAGATTGAAGTTTTATTGAATTTTTCTAATTTATTTTACAGGAATTTGCACTTTGAATTCAACGAATCCATCAAAGCATTGTACCTCAATGTGACCTTTGTGAGAGGTCACGATTGCTTTTGCAATAGCAAGTCCAAGACCATAGTGTTTGTCCTCACTATTACGAGCAGTATCTACACGATAAAAGCGTTCAAATATCTGTTCACGCTGTTCTACAGGGATTTCATCGCCTTTGTTAATAACCGATAGTTTTGCATATCCGTGTTCTTTAGTTAAGTAAAGATACACATCCCCTTTATCTTTACTATGACGGATAGCGTTATCAAGCAAAATAGAAACAAGCTGTTTCAGCTGAGTGCTGTTGCCTTCAACACAGATATTATTTTCTACGTTACTTTTGAGGATAAGACCTTTTTCGAAAGCTACACTTTCAAATGGGAGTGACTCACCTGCAACCAACCTACTAAAGTCAAGATGTTCCATCTGTGGCTTCACGTTTTCGGTTCGTGCAAGGTCAAGTAGCTGACTAACAAGCATTCCCATTCTTTCATTTTCGTATTGTATATTTTGGAGCCATTGATTATCCCCTAGTTCACGAGACAAAAGCTCTGCATTTGCACTAACAACTGACACAGGAGTTTTAAGCTCGTGTCCTGCATCAGAAATAAACTGCTTTTGTTTTTGGTAACTTTCTTCAAGCGGATTTACTATCTTTCTTGCAAGGAACACCGATAAAAAGAAAAATAAAACTAAAGCAACACCACCGAAAATAAGAGTATAGCGAAACAGCGTCATTGCGTTTTCGTTAATAACAGTGTTGTCCATAAAGGTGACAAGCGTGTAGCCGTCTTTATCGGCTTTATAGAAAGCAAGGTTATCCTCTGTGCCGGATTCTTTTCCGCTGTCTATAATTTTTAGAGCTAATGTAGTAAGTTCATCGTCGGTGTGCACCGCATTTGACTCTTTTTTAATTTCCAGAATCTCACCATTATTAGAAACCGCTACTGTATAAAAAGTTGATAACTGAAACATTGGAGACTGAGGGTCAAAATCGGGCTTAAATCCGTGTTTTCCATCTGGAAACGGTCTGTCTGGTGGCATCGTTTTATCAAGCTCACGAGGCAGTGTATACATATCTGCGTGAGCCTGCAGCATCTCCTCATTCTGCTTTTTCATTTCATAATAGCTTGATGCATAAATAACACCGAGTGTTCCTACCCATAAAATCACAAGAACAGACATAATGGCGGCGACGATTTTTCTTCTTGATTTCTTAAACATCATCGCACCTCAATTCATATCCCACTCCACGCACAGCCTTGAGCTCGGTTTTTGCTTCAACAAAGGCGAGTTTCTTGCGAGTAAAGGACATATAAACTTCTACGTTGTTGTATTCAGAATCGCTTTCAAATCCCCAGATTTTAACCGCAAGCTGTTCACGGGTGAGGATTTGTCCGCTGTTTGCAATCAGATATTCAAGAATACGATATTCCTTTTCGCTTAACCTGACACTCTGACCATTTGTTATACAAGACAGTATAAATGCGTTTGTATCAATTGCAATATCGCCATAAGATAACACGTTATTCACTGTGCCCAATGTTCTTCTTGATAAAGCACGGAGCCTAGCCAACAGCTCTTTTGTCATAAATGGTTTTGTCAAGTAGTCATCCGCACCACTGTCAAGACCTGTTACCTTGTCGTCAAGCTCTGCTTTTGCTGTAAGCATCAATATTGGTGTAGTATTACCACAACTTCGAGCACGTTTTGCAATCTCATAACCATTCATTTCAGGAAGCATAACATCAAGAATCACAATGTCATATATATCACTCTTAATTGCCGCCAAACCATCAAAACCATTTGCATAATGGTCAACTTCATATTTTTCAAGACGGAGTATTTCACACAGTGCCTGTGCCATTCTTATTTCATCTTCAATGAGTAATATTCGCATACCGACACCTCCACATATGACCATTATACCATAAAAGATTGAAAAATCATTGAACTTTTCTCTAGTAAAAGAAAAATAGACAATAACTGTAAAGCTCCTGTGAAAACAATGGTAAGAAATGATTTGAAGTTTCACACAGTAGATACGACTATGGTTACTGAGAATCCGGAAGAAATATATATACAAAAAGTTAATTATATATCCATTATAAAATATCAATATATTCCCCACTTAATGCCTTATTCATACTTCTTACGGCACAGAACTTACCACACATAGAGCAACTATCCTCGTGCTCAGGAGCTCGGCTGTCGCGGATTGCTTTTGCAGTTTTAGGGTCAATAGAACACTCCCACTGCTTTTCCCAATCAAAGGTACGCCTTGCATCTGCCATAGCGTTGTCTATATCCCTTGCGTGAGGCACTTTCTTTGCAATATCAGCAGCGTGTGCGGCAATGCGTGATGCGATAATTCCTTGCTTAACATCTTCAACATTAGGCAGAGCAAGATGCTCTGCAGGTGTTACATAACACAGAAAGGCGGCCCCACTTGTGGCTGCAATAGCTCCGCCGATAGCAGAGGTAATATGGTCATAACCCGGTGCGACATCGGTAACTATCGGGCCAAGTACATAAAATGGCGCACCCATACAGATTGTTTGTTGCAACTTCATATTAGCTTCAATCTGATCAATCGGCATATGTCCCGGACCTTCAACCATAACCTGCACATCCTTTGCCCAAGCGCGCTTAGTAAGTTCACCAAGACGGACAAGCTCTTCAATCTGACAAACATCACTAGCATCAGCAAGACAACCCGGTCGACAAGCATCACCAAGAGAAATGGTAACATCATATTCACGACAGATATCTAAAATCTCGTCAAAATATTCGTAGAAAGGATTCTCCTCACCTGTCATACACATCCACGCAAAGACAAGTGAGCCACCACGTGAAACTATGTTCATTTTTCTCTTGTGTTTTTTAATCTGTTCGATTGTTTTTCTGGTAATTCCACAATGGAGAGTTACAAAATCAACACCATCTTCTGCGTGAAGACGAACTACATCTATAAAGTCTTTAGCTGTAAGAGTTGCAAGGTCTCTTTTATAATGAATAACACTATCATAAACCGGAACAGTACCTATCATTGCAGGACATTCTGCAGTTAACTTTCTGCGAAAGGGCTGAGTATCACCATGGCTTGATAAATCCATTATAGCCTCAGCTCCCATATTTACAGCTTCAATAACCTTCTGCATTTCAATGTCATAATCCTTACAATCTCGAGAAACACCGAGATTTACATTTATTTTGGTGCGTAGCATAGAGCCTACACCATTCGGGTCAATGCAGGTGTGCAACTTATTAGCGCATATGGCAACTTGACCCTTAGACACAAGGTCACGGATTTCTTCTTCGGTTCTGTATTCTTTCTTGGCAACTGCCTTCATTTCAGGAGTAATTATGCCTTGTTTTGCTGCATCCATTTGTGTTGCATAATTTCTCATTTTATTTCTTCCTTTCAAACAGATTTATTTTCTTTTGCAAACGATGAACTTAATTCAAAATTGTGCATCATAGGTCCAAAGCCTTTACCTAAATCAAGTTGTGCCGACAAAGCACTCGATATGTAGCTCTTTGCTCTGCCGACAGCCTCTTCAAGACTAAAGCCTTTTGCGAGATTTGATGCAATAGCTGAGGATAGTGTACAACCTGTTCCATGGGTGTTAGGATTGTCAATTCTTTTACCCTCAAACCAAACAAGCTTGCCATTTAAATAGAGCAAGTCATTTGCATCATTGATACTATGACCACCTTTGAGCAAAACAGCACAGCCGTATGTATCACCGATTAATTTTGCCGCAGAAAGCATATCTTCTTTGCTTTCAATAGTCTTTCCCGAAAGCACCTGTGCTTCGGGTATGTTAGGTGTAACTAAGGTTGCAATAGGTAACAATTCTTCGATTAATTTCTGTACTGCGTCAGTTTTCATCAAAGAAGAGCCGCTGGTTGCTACCATAACAGGGTCTACAACTATGTTTTTTGCTTTATAATATCTTAGTCTGTCTGCAATTACAGAGATTAGCTCACTGGAGGATACCATACCGATTTTTACAGCATCTGGAAAAATATCCTCGAAAACAGCGTCTATTTGCTGTGCTAAAAACTCAGGTGTAGATTCGTAAATTCCTCGTACGCCGGTTGTGTTCTGTGCCGTCAGTGCCGTGATAGCACTCATAGCGTAAACACCATTCATTGTCATTGTTTTCAAATCCGCCTCTATACCGGCGCCTCCACTGCAATCACTGCCTGCAATGGTCAATGCTGTTTTCATTTTCATAAAAAATCTCCTTTCAATATCAGCATCGTTTTATACAGCGGTATAAGGTGGTGCCCCCAATATACCGCTTTGAAGTCTGCAACTTAAATATTGTCTAAAAACCTTAAAAATGTATTAACTTGTGTAAAATCCTCTAGGTAACAATCAGCCAATGTTTTAATCTCTGATTGTCTGTACTCGCTGGAATCATAAACCGCTACGGTTAAAAATCCATTTGCCTTTGCTGTATTCACAGCGTGATAAGCATCCTCGAAAATAACAGTATCCTCTTTTGATGTGTCCAAATGTTCCATCGCCTTTTGGAAAATTATAGGCTCATCTTTTCCAAACCCTACTTCAGTACAAGTAAAGATTTCTGAAAAAAACGTATCCATATCACAACGCTTTAGAGCTGCCTCGACCTGATAGCGGTCAGTAGCGGTAGCAATACACATTTTCACGTTCATGCTTTTCAAAATCTCAAAAAACTCAATTACACCTTGTTTCGGCTCAACAGTATAAAAGTAAAAATTTTCTACTGTCTTATTGATACCGTCCATAATTTCCTGAGTATCAAGTTTTAAGTCATACTTTTCAGCGATATAAATAGCTGATTGTGTTAAACTCATTGACTTTAGTGAGTTTTTCAAGCTTTCTTTTGGTTGTATTCCTAAAGAAGAAAGATAGGCTTCTCCCGCTGTTTCCCAAACAAACATAGAATCAAAAAGCGTTCCGTCAAAATCAAATATTGCACCCTTTAACATAAGTTCAGTTCCTTTGCTCTTACTTTGAGTTGTTCAGTAGCTTTTTTAGGGTCATCAGCTTTCATAATTGCAGATACTACACAAATACCTGCAACAGGAATCCCCTCAAGAACATCAATGTTATCTTTATTTAGTCCACCGATAGCATTAACAGGAATCGGAACAGCGTTGCAAATGTCGTTCAATGTATCTGTAGAAGTCAGCACTGTTTTCACCTTCGTTGTAGTTGGATAAATAGCACCAACACCAAGATAGTCAGCACCCTGCTCATAGGCTTCTTTTGCCTGCTCAACTGTTTTTGTGGTAGCTCCAACAATCTTGTTTTCGCCCATCAGCTTTCTTGCCAATTTTACAGGCATATCACTCTGTCCAACGTGAACACCCTCAGCATCAATAGCAAGTGCTACATCAACCCTGTCATCAATGATAAGAGGCACATTATACTTTCTCGTAATAGTATGTACTTTCTGAGCAAGCTCAATATACTCACGGGTTGTTTTATCCTTTTCACGAAGTTGTAAAAAAGTAACACCACCCTGCAACGCCTTTTCAACACGGTTAAGAAATTCCTGTTCAGTATAGTTAGAACTGTCGGTTATAAAATATAAACTTGTATCAAATTTTTTCATTATATTCACCTTATACATACAGATAATCATTAAGCACTGGCTGTAAACCTTCGTCCGCCATATCTTCATACATCTTATTGAGACTTCGGTTGTCATCAATCTCAAACTGTTCATCGCCCTGTACTTCGTCAGTTTCAGCTCCGTTGTATTTAGAATCGTGGTCGCCTATACCTGTTGAAACACCGGCAGAAACCTTTGTTGCGGCGATTTTCACTATACCATTTCGAAACTCTGCACTTTCACGTGAAGACACAGTAATTCCCACATACGGTAGGAAAATTCGATAAGCACAAAGCACCTGACAAAGCTCGCTCTCCCCTACATCTAATGGATTGATTTTATCGTTATTGATAATAGGTCTGAGTCTAGGGCAAGAAAGCGACATTTCTGCGTGAGGGTATTTTCTTTGTAAGAAATAAATGTGTAATGCACTAGCTAAAGCATCTTTTCTGAAATCCGAAAGTCCTAGCAAAGCCGAAAAAGCAACTCCACGCATACCACCCATAAGTGCCCTTTCTTGTGCATCAAAGCGATACGGCCACACACGTTTATGTCCGAAAAGATGAAGGGTTTCATACTTGTCAGAATCATAGGTTTCCTGAAATACAGTTATGTAATCAGCTCCACATTCGTGCAAGTAGTTATATTCATTAGTATTGACAGGGTATATTTCAAGCCCTACCATACGGAAATATTTACGAGCCAGCTTACAGGCTTCACCAATGTATTCTACATTACTCATACCTCGGCTTTCACCTGTGAGAATCAGAATTTCTTCCATACCGCTGTCAGCAATAACTTTCATTTCTTTTTCTATTTGTTCCATATTAAGCTTCATTCTCTTTATATGGTTATAGCAGTTAAATCCGCAATATACACAATAATTTTCACAGTAGTTAGCTATGTAAAGAGGAGTGAAAAGATACACAGTGTTACCGAAATGCTTGATTGTTTCAAGTCGAGCACGCTGTGCCATTTGTTCCAGAAAAGGCTTAGCCGCCGGAGATAAAAGTGCCTTAAAATCTTCAATAGTACACACATCGTGTTCGAGTGCCGCCTTTACATCAGTAGCAGTATATTTGTTGTAATCGTAAGACTTCATCTGCTCCATAACCTTTGAACAAACGTCGGATTCAATGATCTCCATACCATCCATATATTCCATATGATTAGTACGAAAAGAGGGCTCATTTTCAAGTCTGTGTTTTTTATTTAGTGCTTCTGCTGATAAATGCTCAGAATCTACAAAAAATTGATTTTCCATAGCCACTCCTTAATCTCTCAAAAAGCCTGTTAACGGGTCTGATGCAGAAGCACCACGAGTGAGCACTCTTCCAAGTCCTGAAAGATATGCTTTTCGTCCTGCTTCAATAGCGTTCTTAAATGCAGAAGCCATCATTGGTAAATCTCCTGCTGTTGCAAGAGCTGTATTAGCCATAATCGCTGCTGCACCCATTTCCATTGCTTCACAAGCCTGAGATGGTCTGCCTATACCAGCATCCACAATAATAGGCACATCAATTTCATCAACAAGTATCTGAATGAACTCTTTTGTTGCAAGACCTTTGTTAGAACCGATAGGTGAAGCTAAAGGCATTACAGATGCCGCACCTGCGCTCACCAAATCTCTTGCAACGTTCAAATCAGGATACATATACGGCATAACAACGAAGCCTTCTTTTGCAAGGATTTCAGTTGCTTTAATAGTTTCCTGATTATCAGGCAAAAGGTATTTTGAATCACGCATAATTTCAATTTTTACAAAATTACCGCAACCGAGCTCACGTGCTAAACGGGCAATTCGCACAGCCTCCTCTGCGTTTCTCGCACCGCTTGTATTAGGTAGCAAAGTAATTCCCTGTGGAATATAGTCGAGTATGTTTTCCTGTTCTTTTGTATTAGCTCTGCGTACTGCAAGAGTGATTATTTCAGCACCTGCGTCTTTAATCGCTGATTCTATTAACTTCATAGAATACTTACCCGAACCGAGAATAAAACGAGAGTTAAACTCGTGACCTCCAATTATAAGTTTATCGTTATCCATTTTTATATCCTTCTTTCTTAAACTTCAAATTTGTTTGCCAATAATCTGAGAACAGTGTGTGCTTGATGTGCGGCACAAATCATCACACGAGAAGATACAAGACTACCTTCAACGTTCACATCACTCACTTCGTCACCGCAGATATACAGTTTCTTAGACACTCTGCGAGTTTTTATTGTGTTAGCACTACCCATTCCTGCCATACCAGAAGACACTACCAAATATTTTGACGGCATTTTTTCAAGAACCAAATTTGTAAGCATTGCTTTAGCTTCGGCATCATCAAAAGCTTCGCAGATAATATCTGCATTATCAAGAAGCTGTTCTGCGTTGTCCTCAGTAATACGAACACAATGAGTTTCAACTGTAGTGAATGGAGCAATTTCACACAGATTATGAGATAAAGCCTCTGTTTTATTTACACCGATTTGATTTGCTTTATACTGCTGTCGGTGAAGATTAGAAATATCAACCTTATCGAAATCAATTAGTATCAGCTTTCCAACACCTGCACGAGCAAGTGCAACAGCGATATTAGAGCCGAGACCTCCAAGACCGCAGATTGCAACTGTTGCAGATGTAAATTTCTTTTGTATATCTTCACCGTGTCTTTCGCACAAAGCCTTGTACCATTCTTCTTTTGTAGGAATCAGCTTAACCACCTCCCACAAAGCTCACAACCTCAACATTGTCACCATCACACAGCAGAGTATCTCCGTACTGTGATTTTGGAACTATATCGCCATTGCGTTCAACTGCGATCCTTTTTGGGTCGTAATTTGTGGTTGCAAGGTATTCTGCTACTGTCTTACCTGCAATATTCAGTTTCTCTCCGTTGATTTTAACCATAAATACACCTCCGAAATAGAATAAAAAAAGGAAGCTACCGATTTGGTAACTTCCGAGTGGTCTTCGTTATTCCTAATATCCTTGTATCAGGCATCCCTACGTTGGCATTATCCAAATCAGGTTCTCGGTCGAAGGTCGCACCTTCCTCTCAGCCTGTAACACAAGCTCCCGTTTATTTAATTGTCAAAAAACTATACTCTAATATCAATTATAAGGACGAACTCTAAATATAGCTCCCACTGATTCGCAGATTTCTCGACACTTTTCCTGTTCTTCCTTAGTTGTTACAACGTCCACAACTGTCATCATAACAGAGGAAACATATTCAGTACAATCCTTTGTAAACTGAAGCATAGCATCAAAGGACTCTATTCCAAATTTAGGGCGAACCACCTCAAGGTAATCTTCCTTATTGGTAGCATTGAGACTTATAGAAACTGCGTCAATAAGTCCCTTGAGTTTAGGCGCTGTAGATTTCTTCCATATCAAATCAGCAAGACCATTTGTATTGATTCGGATTCTAATATCACTTTTTGATTTGATATATTTTGCTACTTCAAGCAAATCGTAAAGACGCTCTGTAGGTTCACCAAAACCGCAGAATACAACCTCTTCATACTTTGATAAATCCCACGTATCTAAGCTATCACAAATTTCTTGTACAGTTGGTTCTCTTTCAAGCCACAGCGAATCCGACTCAAAAACGTGGTCTTTTTTATTACGTACGCAGAATGTACATGCACAGGGACAACGATTGGTTATATTAACGTATAGTCCCGTTGTGACAGGGTATGTAATTGTCATCATCGCAGATTCCCTCCGTAGATTTTTGATTTGATTTTCATTTTATCGGCGGTAAGTCCAAAAGCAATAAAAACAATAGCACTTGCTACCGACTGTGTAACAGATGCAGGGATACCTGCGAGTGGGGAAACGAAATTGCCATATATTAAAGACTCGTATAAATAATATCCGCCTGCACACACAATCGTAGCCGGCAAAACAGCCAATGAATTTCTCAAATTTATAACCTTGTCTTTCTTGCTTGAAAAGAGCAAAACAGTAAGTGCTTTGATTATAACAGAACCCGGTGCCCAAACAGCAAATCCGGTAAGACAGTCTGCAAGAAACGCTCCACCTGCACCTACCACCATCGCATAAGGCCAAGGCAATAAGCAAGCAGCAAGATATATTAAACCGTCACCTACGTGGATATATCCATTATTAGTTGGAATATGCAGATATGCGGTGACAACGAAAACCAAGGCAGTAAAAACGCCGGTTATACACATAAGTTGTACTTTTTTATTTTTCATAATATATTTTTCACCTCAAACTTTTCTAAGGTTCGTTATAACTAACAATCTTTAAATGTGAAGCAGTTGATTTATACAAAATAAAAGGAAACTACCGATTTGGTAATTTCCTTAAAAATCAGTTTTCCATGATACGATGTATCTGGCATCCCTACGTTGGCATTATCCAAATCAGGTCCTCGGTCGAAGGTCACACCTTCCTCTCAGCCTGTATACAAGCTCCCGTTTCTTAAATTGTGGTTACATTATACACCTCACTATTGCATTTTTCAAGAGTGTTTTAAACTTATAGAGTTAGTTTTATCAAAGTAATTCCATTTTAGCGTCTGTATGGTACAATGCAGATACAGTAAATCGCACTGATGAAGCGTGAATTTTCCCCCACTTTAAGAACTGCATCTCACCAAGAGGCGTGTACATCAAGTCTATACGAACGCAATTTCATGCAGGTTCAAGTTATGTCAGATGCACACCTTTCAAGTATAAAAACAGTGTTAAAGCAAAGCTCATATAAAACTGAATTTCCGCTTGTATGAGTTTTTATAATTTCCCCAGAACAGATTTCAGGTTAATATCTGTACAAACATTACTTATTTTTTGCTTTACGCTTAATACCGTTATGTAGCTTAAATCTTTTAACTTTAATAAAAATAGTATTTAGTTGCCAATTGTTTATGTTTATTCTGTATAGCTGTCTGAATAATACAGCTCCGAAAGGAGGTAAGCATCAACTTGTTTTCTATACAACGAGCTAAAAAATATTGTTTTAGATTAAAAATACAAAGGGAGTTGAAAAAAGCACTTTCAAATGATAAAATTTAGGCACAGTGATGAAGTGCCGTTGAAACGGATTGGCGGCGGTTACTAACACTTGCCGAGTTCACTCGGGATAAAAAATACAAATACGAAAGGAAATCCGACATGAAAAGAATTATTGCTATGATTCTCGCTGTTCTCATGATGGCTACATTATTTGTAGGCTGTGGCGACAGTGACGACGTAAAAACAAATGACGGTGCATCTGCTACAAGCCTCGAGCCAGAAGCTGGTGCAACACTCAAAGTATGGGCTCCAGACGCTGCTCTTGATGTATTCAAGGGTCAGTGCGACAAGTTTATCGCTCAGTACCCAGATGCTAACATCACTATCGAAGTTGTAGCTCAGGGCGAAGGCGATGCTGCCACAAACTTACTTAACGACCCACAGGCTGCTGCTGACGTATTCAGCTTTGCTTGCGACCAGTTAAACAGGCTTTCTGACGCTGGCGTTATCATGCCTGTAAACACAAAGCTTGCTGAAGATGTAACTGCTAGAAACTCAGCTGAGTCTATCTCAGCTGCTACATTAAACGACATGCTTCTCGCTTACCCGGAGACAGGTGACAACGGTTACTACCTCGTTTATGACAAGTCATTAATCACTGACGAAGACGCTCAGACATTAGAGGGAATCTTCGAGGCTTGCCGTAAGGCTAACAAGAAGTTCATCGTTGACGCTGGTAGCGGTTTTTACGCATGTATGTTCCCATTCACAGGTGGCCTTAAGATTGAAGGTCTCGAGGGTGAAGCAAATGACGTTCAGAAATTCAACGACTATGATGAAGCTGAAGTAGTTGCTACACTTGAAGCTTTCGCTAAGCTCTTCCACGAGTACAGTGACATCTTCTTCTCTACATCACCAGACAAAATCTCTGCTGGTCTTGCTGAAGACCCATCAACAGTTGCTGCTGGTGTAGACGGTAGCTGGAACGCTGCAACAGTTTCTAAGATTCTCGGCGAGAACTACGGCGCTGCTAAGCTCCCAACAATCAACGTAAACGGCAAAGATAAGCAGATCATCTCAATGCATGGTTACAAGCTCATCGGGGTTAACAAGTCATCTAAGTTTCCTAACGCTTGCCAGCTCCTCGCTGACTACCTCTCAGGTGAAGAGTGCCAGCTCGAGCGTGCAGAGAAGCTCTCTTGGGGTCCTTCAAACACAACAGCTGCTGCTTCTGAAGTAGTTACATCAAACCCAGCTATCTCAGCTATCCTTGAGCAGGCGCAGTACACTATTCCACAGGTTAATATTGCTGCTACATTCTGGACACCAATGGGTACACTTGGTAACAACCTCTGCAAAGAAGACGCTAAGTATGACACAGCTACTCTCACAGAGCTCTTAAACAAGACTATCGCTAACATTAAAGACGAATAATCATAGTCTTAATTCTACTTGATTTCTTATTAATTTAATGGTCAGGCTATTTGATTATTTATATGCTACACCATTATTTTTATATCTTTCCACAGTGTCTGTATGGTACATTGCAAATATAAAAACGATGATAAACACCGACTTTTTTCGGAATTAAGACCTGCCTTTCACCAAGTGGTCGTGGACATAACGTCCATATGAAAGTAATTTCATAAAATTCCAGTCCTGTTATCCGTTCTAGACAATATAAATCCGAACTCTACTCTTGTCTAAGATGGGTTCGGATTTATCATTTCATTACCATGACTGCATAATTTTAGAGGCTGACAGTTTTTTCTGTCAGCCTCTTGCTTTACTTATTCGATAAACACTACTTATTAATCAAAACCTATCAATAATCTGTGCTATTAACATCTGAATCAATGTAGCATCCATAATACTAACAGTTGAATCCTTACTGGTATCAGCAGCCTTTTTTTGTTCATCTGTAAACTTAGTTAACTGTGCTAAGTACATTTGAATCTGTGTTGCATCCATAACAGTGACTGAGCCATCTTTATCAACATCACCTAAAAGAATTTGAGGCTCTGTAGGTGGTTGAGTTTCCGGTGTCGTTGGAGCTGTTGGTGGTTCAGTAGGTTTTACCACGATGTAAGTATCGGTTGTGTTGTGATATGTTCCACCCCACTCGAAAAGGAGAAGGATTTTATCATCTGCATATGTCACATCTTCTGCTGCCCAGCGGTCGTTGTTTGACTGTCTGTAAGTCTTCATTCCATTTGCAGCAACAGGAATTTCGGTTTTATAAACCTTGAAATTCTGCTTTGCATTGTTCCAGTAGGAAGAACCAACTGCATACTGAACAGTTTCACCCGTTGCAGTAAGAGTAGCATCCCCCGAAAGACCTGTTGAGTTGTTCCAGTAATGGAGAGTTGGTACAAAGTCTGTTATATACTCTATAACACCTACATAAACAGTCTTTGTTGTTGGTTCAACAGTAATCTCTGCTTGAGTTTTGTACACAGATAGTCTGTTGGTAGAGATTTCATACTTAAATTCGTATGTACCACCAGTTGCTTTAAAAGTAGCATTAGAATCAGCGTTCATAATCAAACGATTAGCAACATCACTGATTATGCTATCATTACCGTGCCAATTGTCAGTACCAACATCATGCACTTTGAATGTATATGTACCTGCATTGATTTTCTTAGTAACAACAAGGATGTTGTCGTTGTCGGTTTTCTGGAATGCATCTGTTGCTTCCCAGTTATTGAAAGTACCCTTTAAGTAATAAGCTGATGAAGCCAGAGTTAATGTATTAGCGGTGTTGTATGTGAGTTTATATGTACCATCGCCACCGTTTACAATAGTCATTGTTCTGTATGTACCATTACCGTCGGATGCACCAATAACAGCTGTAGCACCTGCTGTTACACTTGGGTTAATTGTAACAGTTGTGCCACTTATAGAAACAAATTTTGCATCTGTAGAGTCACCCTTAACAATGTCACCACCAAGGTCAGCAGTGAATGTTGTAACAGTGTCATTCATTGTGATAGTAGAACCGTCACGCGATGGGTTTGTTGATGTAGTTGCCGCAATAGTTGGAACAACTGCACCTAATGCATCTTTTGTAAATGCTACCATATTTTTGTCTGGTAAAGATGCATTTGATGAGAAAGTAAGATTTATCTTGGAGATTGATTGTTTGCTGGCAGAAACTGTAAACGAACTGCCTGAGCCCATTTCCTGTACGAATGCTACAAAATCAGAATACGAGTTATTATCGAGTGTTACAGACACTTTTGCGGAGTCTGTTTTATCCCAATAATAAAGTGTTGAGGTTGTTGCATTGTAGTACATTGTGTTCTGTCTTGAAACATAAGTATCTGAAGCAACAATACGCCAAGTTGCTGTATTGGATGTTGGAATCAGAACTGATGGAATAGCACTGCCGCTTGGAAGTTTTACAGAGTTATCTACCTTTGAAATGTAGAATGAGTCAAGTGGCTGATAGCTCATACTTGTGAGAAGTGTATCCCAAGAAGCTGGGAGCTCTATTCCCTGTGTTACAGCGATGCCACCAGGCATAACCTGAGTCTTGTTACGGGAACTATCGCCTGTGATAATAATATCTGTGTTGCCTTCGTTGATGGTCTGGTTTGACTTCACAGATTATTCTGACAAAAGTTATGATACAGTATAAAACTATATCGCAGTGCATCAACATAGCTCTTGCGTTTTCGTATCTGTATTGCAAAATGCAGATATAGTTTTATTACCTTAGAGGTGACTAAAATATGGCGAAGTTTTCAATAACAAAACCAAAATTCCAAAAACAGTGGTTAAAACACTTTGCACCAAATCTGTCTAAGGAACAGTTTGAAAAACATATCAAAGACCAGTTTATATGGCACGTGTTCTCGTGGAATCTGATTGATTGTGAAAAACTGTTGGTGGGAGATAACGCAAGACAAGCTTACGATGCCGCAAATAAAACAGAGTGTATCTTCTGTGATTTGTTCTCTGGTAATGGTGTAACCGATAAGCTATCACCACGTTGTGATACAGCAGAAAAATTGACTCTGAATTTTCGGAGTTTTATGTTGTATCAAAAGACTATTCCTGGACTTACATCAAAACCCACGAAAACAACATTTGCGGTCCATATTTTATGAAATCATCAAATACTAACACAGAAAATTAAGGGCAGTGTTGCAAAGCTTTGCAACACTGCCCTTTAATGTTTTATTAATTGTTTTTTAGAATTCTGTGATTGTGCCGGCTAAATAAAGCTGAATTGTTGTAGCATCAAAAATATTAACCTCGCCGTTAAAATCTACGTCAGCAAGTCTTGCCTGATCATCTGTGAACTCGCAGTAACCTGCTGCATTAAGCTGAATTTCAGTAACGTCAAATACGTTTACTTCGCCGTCCATATTAACATCACCGATAGGGAATTTTGTTATTTCAATATCAAGCGCGTTTACGAGCTGGTCCTTGATATAAGTATGACCGTTCTGGTTTGGATACAAACCAAACTTAGCCATAATTGCACCAACAAACTCAACAATCTCCATCTCGTTGCCCTTGCTTGCATTTTCAACCTCTGGTGCTTCTACAAAAATAACATTCTCTGTGAGAGAACAGTATACTTTAGAATGAATTGTTGTAGCCTTAACAACCTTTTCAAGATACTCACCGATTGCGATTGATTTGCCATCAAATACAAGAGTTCTACCCTTAAATGGGTTATATGTACCAACAACAATCACTTTAGCATCAGGGTTAATCTCACGGATTGCGTTTACATACTCAGGCATTGTGTATGCATATGTTAAAGCATTGTAAGCATAGTTTTCAAGTAATGCAAGTACAAATTCAGTTGTATCAATTTCAATAGAGAACAATCCGCCAATTGTATAAGTAAATGTTCCGCTGATACCCGAATTAACAAGTTCAGCTCTTATCATTTCAATAAAGCTTTCAACGTAAGCAACGCCTTCTTCTGTAACTAAAGCACTCCAGTCATATTGGTTAGGGTTGCCTACAGCACAGTTAATTGCTGCTTCAAGAGCCTTTTCCATTAATGTTACATTGCTGAAGCCAACTGTAATAAGGTCAGCTTTTGCAATATCTGCGTAGTTATCAACAAGCACAGAACCTGCATCCTGAATCAAAAGACCGCTCTTAGCAAGATTCTTATACTCAAGATGGTTTTCTTTAGCAAACAGCTCTGCGTAGTCAGCGTAATCAGTAGATGTAACTGAACCATCACCGATTGCTACATAGTAAGAATCGTCTGTTACCTCGTAGTAATTAGAATCCTGTGGACCGTACTTTTCAAGTGCATAGAGAATCTTATCAATAGCTAGTCTGATTTTATCTGTAGCAGCATCAGATGCTGTGTAGCTATTCTCGTATGAATCAATGATTGCCGCTGTTAATGCATCGTGACCAGCCGGACTTGGGTGACAACCGATACCGTTACCAACAAGCATACGCGCAAAAAGATTAAGTAAGCCTTCGATAGTTTTATCCTGAACTAGAACAGTGCTCATTGCATCAGGAAGAGCAAGGAATTTGTACACTTCTGTTTTAAGTTCATCAGGAAGATAAATTGCAACCATACCAGCTTTTACCATCTGTTCTGCATCCATATTCTCGCTCATATAAGCTTCTACTTTTTCCTGTAAACCGTTGAAAACATCGCCAAAACCGCTAGCAAGCTTGATTAACGCAGCTGCATCTAAAACTTCAAGATCAGAAGCATCAATAGTTGCCTTCTCAAAAGCGAGATAAACAGCAATTGACATAATCTTTGATGTATTGTTTGTTACATATTCTGCGTATTCTTTGCTAGTACCGTTAAGAGCCTTTTCGTAAGCCAGAACCTCGTCAAATGTGATATTTACATAATCACTTGACATTTGGAGAAGCATTGGCCATACCATATTCATGATTTCAGAATATACGCGCTCACGTAAAACTGACTCAGGATTATCAATCTGGCTAGCAAATGTGTCTGCGATAACCTCAACATCAGGAGATTCAGCGTAGTAGAACTTAGCATCAGGATATTTGCCCATAACCTGAAGAATAGAAGGCTGTGTTGAAAGGTAGATGTTGATAGCTTCAACAGCCTCACCTACAACCTCGCCGAGAGGAATGATGTTGCCCTCGTATGAAAGGTCCATACCTGTGAAGGTGTTCATAAGACCAACAATAATAATTTCAACGTCAGGATTGAGCTCAACAATACGGTCTACACAACCTGCGTAGTTCATCATATAGCTTACAACGGCGTAAGAAACAGCGTTCTCGATAGGAGCGATAATCTCGTGTGATTCTTCAGGAACTACTTCGTAAAGCTTAGCTTTAACCATTTCGCGAATCTGACGTAGATAAGCCTTTGTAGTTTCGTCACATTCCATTATAGCATCTTCAAAATCAATCCATGCATCATCTGCAGGGCTACCGCCTAAAATGCCAAGAGCGTTAGTAATACGACCAAGCAGGAATACACCAAAGTTTGCATTACCAACACCCATTGAGATTACATCAGCATCAGCAGTAGCACTCTGGTATACCTGTGCAGCGTTTTCAACACCGCCACAATCGTTTTTGAAACGACCGTTAATGAACTCTGATCTTGTATAATCGTCGCCAGGATATGCACCCTCTTTGCCGTACTCGAGAATATAGTGTAAATCCTCAGCACGCATAGCACTCACTGCGAGCTGGTGAGTAAGGTCCCAGCCAAAGTACTCAGATATCTTATAAGGATATGCATCAGGGGATACCTCTAAATAGCCGTTTACATTACCATAGCCTGTAAGGCCGTAGCCGTTAGTCATAGAGTCGCCAAATGATATGTACTTAATCTTTTCTTCAGTTTCCGCAGCAAAAACCGCAGGACACATACCTACTAAAAGACATACAACTACCAACATGGATATACTCTGTTTGAATAGTTTTTTCATATTTTGCCTCCTAAATATAACTGCTACACAAAATAATTTTGTGTAGCAAATTAATTATATACCTAACCGTGAGTTACGGTTTAAGTCTTATTCATTATGCCTTTGGACCCCAAGAAGTATAATCAAAATCAGCATATAGCTTTTCGAGTGCTTTTGCGTCGTTCTTACCCATACCAGTGAGCGGAATTTCGTCAACAGCGATAACTGCCACCGGCTTTCCTCTCTCCTCTATCTGTTTGTCGCAGTATTTGAAAATCTCGGTACAAGCAGCGTCTTTATCAACACCAGGGACGAACTCAACGATAGCTAACGGATACTGACCCTGAGAGTGTTCTCTGTCATTAACACCGATAACAGAGCAGTTCTTAACCTCCTGACGACTGGCAATGAGACCCTCCATATTAATAGGAAAGACCTTGTGTCCGTCAAAACGGGTTATCATACGCTTAATACGTCCGATAATAAACAGGAAGCCATCATCATCCATATAGCCAAGGTCACCTGAATGAATCCATGTCAGACCATCGTCGTGCTTACGCATAACGATAGCGGTTTCTTCTTCAGCCTGGAAGTAACCTTTCATCATTGATGGACCTGTTACGCAAACCTCGCCTATCTCATTATAGCCGAGTTCTTCGCCACTATCAGGGTCAAAGATACTAACGGTTGTTGTGAGCGACGGTATGCCAACACTACCCGGCTTGTACCTTTTGTTAACACAGAAACTTGCAGCTGCTGAAAGCTCTGTCATTCCGTAGCCTTGTGCAAGCGGGAATTTCATATTGTGTTCTTTCATAAACTGCTTGAGCTTTTTCTCCAAACCTTCGTTCATTGTATCTCCGCCTGAAGCCAGAGTGTAAAGGAACGAAAGGTCCATATTCTTAACCTCTTTGCTGTCAATCAACAACTCAATAAACACAGGAGTGCTGATAATAACCTGAGGTTTATATGTTTTAACAAGTTTTCCGATTGTGTTAGGAACAAACTTTGGTATAGGCACAAGAGTATGTCTCATACAAAGTGGCATATGCATACCGCAAACCATACCATAAGCGGAGAAAATCGGAATGATACCAAGATATCTGTCGTTATCATTCATATACGCATCACAGTACATAAAGTTAACGGAAACGGCATTCATCGAGTCGTTTGTCAGCATTGTACCCTTAGGAATTCCGGTTGTACCGCCTGTATATGTAATAGCAACTGTTGCGTCACCCTCGTATGGCACCTCAACAGCCTTTGTACCAGCACCTGCTTTAAGGAAGGTATCCCACTTCATCAAATTCTCGCTATACTTAATATCTGTTTTCACAGCCATTTTCATCAATATACTTTTAAAGAATGGAAGCGAACGAGCCGCTGACTGTACAATAATTTTTTTACAATTAATATCGTTTTTAATCTTTTCAACCTTTGGAAAAGCAACATCAATTGTAACAAGAATATCACCACCGGACGCATTAACCATCTTCTTAATGGTGTTGATATCCATTCGAGGGTCAATTGTATTTGCAGCCGCACCGAGCTTATTCAAAGCATAAACAGCTGCAATTGTCTCAGGTACTGCAACGGATAAAAACGAAACAATATCGCCCTTTTTAACACCCATTGCTGCAAAAGCATTTGCAGTTTCTTCAATCATACTATCAAGCTGTCTGTGTGTGATATCCGCACCGTAGTAATGAAGCGCAGGCTCATCAAGGCGATCAGCATTACGCTGTTTCATATATCTGTAAGCAGTCAACTCAGGAAGTTTTGTATTTAACGCTTCTTCAGAATAGTATTTAAGCCAGACTTTATTTTCAGTAATTTTCATATTTTTCGGTCCTTTCCTGTAAACTATAGAGAAAAAACTATTACGTCTTTGTAAATAACAACTATTACGCATTATAATTATACATTATTATTAATAATTTAGCAACATTTTTTATTGTTTGCACTAAAAAAGTTAGAAATTTTTTGTATTTATACAATATTTTTGACATAAAACATTTGCTTTTTAGACACGTTAGTGATAACATATAATTATCGTAGTAGTATCTATAATGATATTCAAATTAAGGAGGAAATACGATGAAAAGAATTTTGGCAATCGTTCTTGCGCTTGTAATGGTTTCTTCAGTTGTTCTCTGCACTTCAGCTGAAACAACACCACTTACATACGTAGGCGAAAACGGTTACACAGCAACAAAAATCTCACTTCCTGAATCAGGTGTGGGTGAAGTTGATGGCCTTGTTGGCGACAGATCACAGAATTATGCTTGGTCTTCTGTAGGTTATGGCGACTATGTTTATGTAGGCACCAGCTTCGGTGTTGTTTACACAGCGTTAAAAGTTATCGCAAATGCAAAGGGTATGGATTTTGCACAGCTCAAGCTCATCATTGACTGCTTGTACAATGGCAAACTCTACACAGGCGACGAGGGTGAAGTTAACACCCCTCCAAGAAGCCTTATCGCTAAAATCAATACAAAAACTTACGAAACAGAAATCATAGAGTCATATGCTGGTGTTGTTGGTTTCCGAGCTGCTACAAAGCTCAATGACAAACTTTATTTTGCTGCAGCAACACCTAATCAGCCTTACATTCTTGAGGTTGATCCTGAAAACGGCGACGCAACAAACATTGTATGCTACAGCGAGAAAACTACTGACCCTTCTGTTTCAACAGGTATCCGTGGTCTTACAACATACAGAGATATGTTAGTAGCTACACTTATCACAGATAATGGTGCATACATGGTAGCTTCAAACAACCCAAGCGCAGGTCAGGATGCTTTCGAAGTTGTCTGCACACAGGAAGACCTTCTCGACTACCCAGCTTACCACTATATGGACAGCATTTTCGGTGGTAGTATCTGGGATATCGTTGAGTACAACGATAAGCTCTACATGTCTGTTGTTACAGGTAAAAACGGCAGCAAGCAGCCATTCGCTCTCTTCAGCGGCGAAGTTGACGAAAACGGTGAGTGGACATTTGACCTCGTCGTTGGTAACGAAGCTGACGGTGCTGAATATCCATTCGGTTTAGGTAGCCCTCGTTCAGGTGCAGCTAACCTTGCAGTACATGACGGATATCTCTATATCGGTGGTTTCAACGATCCTATGATCGCTCTTCCAACTATTTTAAAGGGTAGCTTTGAGGATCTTTACAAGGACCTCAGCTCACCAGTTTGCTTATGGAGACTTGATGCTGACAACAATATCGAGATGGTAGCCGGTGAAGCTAACGAAGTATTCCCAGAAGGCCCTATCGGTAACATGGGCGCTGGTTTTGGTTCTAACATGAACCAGTACGTATGGCGTATGATCAGCCACAACGGAAAGCTCTACTTAGGTACATTTGATGTAACAGGTCTTGTTCGTCCTCTCGCTCAGTTTACAAACGGCG
>JAFUOM010000097.1 GCA_017481885.1 Ruminococcus sp. | reverse complement strand
CCGCGAGTATCTGAAAGTCGAAAATGAAGACCACGAAACCAGAATTGAGAATATCGAAGAACTTAAGTCTAATATCATAAATTTTGAAGAGGATTATTCACAAGAAGCAACACTTTCAAACTTCTTAGAAGAAATCTCACTTCAGACAGATATTGACAATTACGACCCTGATGCCGATTGTTGTGTAATGATGACTCTGCATTCTGCAAAAGGTCTTGAGTTCCCTGTTGTGTTCATTCCGGGTATGGAAGAGGGAATGTTCCCGTCAATGGCAACAATAATGAATCCGTCTGAACTTGACGAAGAACGCAGACTTGCGTATGTTGGAATCACTCGTGCAAAGGAAAAACTTTACGTTGTAAAGAGCCGTGAGCGTATGCTTTTCGGTCACACATCTCACAACCGTGAGTCACGCTTTGTAACTGAAATTCCGTCAACACTCATTGAGAAAACAGGCAACGAGCGTGCATTTGCCTCAGCTTACGCTCAGCAGAGTACATCAACACCGAAGATGAACTTTGACCCGTTTGCTAAAAAGCCTGCTCAGAAAAAGCCACAGTCTAGTGCTAGTTACAGTGTTGGCGATATGGTGCTTCATAAGGTTTTTGGCAAAGGTATGATTACATCAGCCGAGCCTATGGGCAACGACACAATGCTCGAGGTAGCTTTTGACAGAGTAGGAACCAAAACACTGATGGCTAACTTCTGCAAAATGGAAAAGATTTAATCAGAATATCACAAATAGTAAAAACCTCCATAATATGTATTGATGCTGTGTACACATAATTGTGTTGTAACTTACATCATTACTAACTATGGAGGTTTACTTATGGCAGAAACTTTTGATACCTCAAGAAACGAGGCAGGATGTTTCACAAACACAACACCAGAGCCTGTTTGTATTGATGCTCAGCGTGTATATGACAGTTGCTCTGACAAGGATTGCCTGTCAGACTTGCGAGTGTACTTCACAGACTACAATCAGGAAATTGTAGACAATGCGGTCAACGTCAGGATTAAAGACGCCGATATCATAACAGTTTACGTTGATATCGAGCCTGTGCCATTCCATCGCGGTTTTTACTCAATTGATATGACATTATTCTTTAATGTCTGCCTTGATGTGTTTATGACACCTGGTGCATCACCACAGACAATCACAGGCGTGTCAGTTTACTCCAAAAAGGCGATTCTGTACGGTAGCGAAGGCAGTGTCCGCACTTTCAGTAGCGAGCTTTCCTGCGATGAATTTGATACACAGAAGCCTTCAACCAGAAACCTGCCTACTGCGTCAGTTCAGGTGGCTCGACCGATTGCACTGTCTGCAAAGCTGAAACATAATTGTTCAGCTTGTCCTGTTCCGTGCAAAATTCCTAGCTGTGTTTGCGAGTGCGTCGGCGGTCAGCCAACCTGTACAGGAACAAACAGCGTTTTTGCAACAATTGGTTTGTTCTCGATTGTTCAGTTAAAGCGTAGTGTCCAGATTCTTGTGCCGTCGTATGAATATTGTATTCCTGAAAAATCCTGTGTAACATCGTCTGACAATCCTTGCGAAATGTTCTCACGTCTTGATTTTCCTACAAACGAGTTCTTTCCGCCAAATGTAGGAGATTTAACAGGGGATGAAACACCGTCTTGCTCTTGTTCAGGTTGTGCATCGGTTAGCGATTAAAACATAAGAAAACGGCGACTTTTCGGTCGCCGTTTTTCGTTATATATTTGGTTTTATGTGCTTGTTGAAATCCCAGTCAATAATTGTGTCTTTGTCAACAATAAACGCTTTTTCTGAGATTTGCGCCAGCGGTTCATCAGAGTAGTGGTCAGAGTAAAATTCATCAATTTTGGCTGTGCCGTAAGCTTTTCTGTAACGATTTACCTTTTCGTTGTAGTAACAGTTCTCGCCATAGTATTTACCGCTTTTTTTATCAACCTTAGACGCGATAACATTAAAGCCAAGCTGTTCACCACAAGGGTTAATCAAAAACTCAGGCGAAGCCGAAATAATAACATCGTCACTTCTTTTTTGCTTTATGTACCAACTCTTTACTTTAGAGATGTGATGTTCCCAGAAATCGTTAACATCCTTGTCAGCATCACAGAACTTAAGAAATTTGTACATTGTCTGTTTACACTGAGTTTTTGTGCCAATTTTGAATAAGTAATACTTTAGGTAGCCACCAACCAAAGAGGGAAGTAGCAAAAGCATTTTTTTGTGACGTTTCATACAGAAGAAGTAAAAATCAACAGTAGAATCGCCGTCATATATGGTTCTGTCAAAGTCGTATACGTTCATATTTCCTCACAAAATCAATATTCTTAGCTCATTATACTGTTTGTTTTAATAAATTACAACATAAATATTATTAAAATTCATATTTTGTTAATTTATAGATTTTTATAATGTGGTAATATGTACTATATAAAACTATAAGGAGAATTGCGGTGTTTGGATTTGTTACGGTAGATAGAAGCGAAATGCTCGGCAAAGATTTCGATGCTTACAAAGCAATATACTGTAGCTTGTGCAAACAGCTCGGCAAAGAGTACACCTTTCTTTCTCGTTTTATTCTCAGTTACGACTGCACCTTTTACGCAGTGATGGCGCTGTCGCTTGAGGAGTCTTGTTGCTCTTTTATAACGGGAAGATGTAAGTTTAATCCGCTCAAAAAATGCAATTACCTTAAAAATAACGAACAAGCCTTGTCTAAAGCTGCGGCTTTGAGTATAATAAGTGTGTACTATAAGCTTAAAGATAATATTGCTGACGGTGGATTTTTCGAAAAGCTTTTGTGCTATCTGCTTATGCCTGCCTTTTCACTGTGGCACAATAAAGCGAAGAAAAAGTATCCTGAAATTGAAGACGCTGTCGCAACAATGTCAATGCAGCAGTTTGAAGTTGAAAAGGATAAAAACTGCTCGATTGACAAAGCGGCTGACCCAACAGCCAATATGCTTAAAACGATTATGTCACAGCTAAGTGACGATGAAACAAAAAGCAGGGTGCTGTCATCAATGGGATATTTCCTTGGAAAATGGATTTACCTGATTGATGCCGCAAATGATTATGAAGACGATTTGAAACATAAGAATTTCAATCCGTACGTTATTGCTTACGCACAAAAAAAGAGAGAGCATATCGATGATATAAATGCGTCGCTTGACCATTGTTTAAGCGAGTGCTATTTGTCGTATAATCTTATTGAGCTTAAGTGTTTTAAGAGGATTGTCGATAATTTGCTTGTATACGGACTACCAAAGAAACAAAAAAGTATTTTATATAAAGAAAACAAAAACTAACACGGAGTTTATTATGAATCCCTATCAGGTTTTAGGCGTGGCAGAAACCGCCACAGATGCCGAAGTTAAAACAGCATACAGAGAGCTTGCGAAAAAGTATCATCCGGATAACTACGCTGACAGTCCGCTTGCTGATTTAGCTGAGCAGAAAATGAAAGAAGTAAACGAAGCGTACGATATGATTTGTGATATGCGTCGAAACGGTGGTACACAAAGAAGCACTTATACCACAAGCAACGCTTATAGCGGTACACAGTATACGCACACAAACTTCCCTGATGTCCGTCGCCTTATCAAAGAGGGCAGACTCGATGATGCTATGCAGATTCTTAACGGTATCTCAGGCGCAGGCAGAACAGCCGAGTGGTACTTCCTTATGGGTATGATTTTCTCACGAAAAGGCTGGACAGAACAGGCGTTTTCTTATTTCCAGACCGCTTGCCGTATGGAGCCTAACAACCAGGAGTTTATGTCTGCACTCAATAATATGAACGCTAAGAGAACATACAACCCGACAGGTTACAACACCACTAACACCGCAGGATGCTCGATGTGCGATATTTGTACAGGTATTATGTGTGCAAACTGTCTGTGTGACTGTTGTGGTGGCAATGGTTGTTGTTAAGGTGAAGTTATGAAAAAAACATCTTACAAAGTTTCACTTGGTGGTGTAGTAGGAGCATTGAGCTTGTGCCTTATGCTCCTCACATCTGTCATTCCTTTTACAACATATGCTTTTCCTGCGTTTGCAGGTATGCTTTTGGTGTGCGTTGTTATAGAGCTCGGCTATAGCTGGGCTTTTCTTGTTTATGCGGTGGTGTCGGCACTTTCGCTTTTAACCCTTACAGACAAAGAAGCCGCGCTGTATTACGTTGTTTTTCTCGGATTTTACCCTGTGGTTAAAGCTGTCATAGAGAGGTTGAAAAGGAGAGTTTTGCAGTTTGTTTTAAAGTATGCGGTGTTTAACGTTTGTATGATACTTGCTTTTTATCTGTCTGTTTTTGTGTTTATGATACCAAAGGAAAGCTTTACACTGTTTGGTGTTTACCTGCCGTGGGTTTTCCTTATACTGGGAAATATAGTTTTTGTTGTTTACGATTACTGTATTACAAGAGTGGTTACAGTTTATTTGCTCAAAATCCACAAATTACTATCAAATAAAACAAAACTGTAAATTGAAATAAAACCTAAATTAAGGTACAATATATTGTTGGAGATTAGTGCATAAGGAGGATTACGATGAGTGCATCTGAATGCAGAATTATGAGAAGTGCAATATCGCTTACGCTTGCTTTTTGTATAGCGTTTGTGTCGTTGTGCTTTTTTGATTTCAGCGCTAAAGCTGAAAACACGAATACTCTTACTGCAACCACAGCTCTTAATCTAAGAAAATCAGCTTCAACTTCTTCAGAAAAGATTGCAACAATCCCTATGAATGCTACCGTTTCCTTGCTCGAAAACTCACAAAACGGTTGGGCAAAGGTTCAGTATTCTTCATACACGGGATATTGCTCTACGTTGTATCTTAACGCTCCTTCAACAAGCTTAGTTATTATGGAAGGTGTTACAACTTCTGATGTTAACCTTAGAAGTGCAAAGGGTACGCAAAGTACCGTTGTGACAATTGTACCTGATAACACTAAGGTTGTTGTCACAGATAATACCGACGAAGAGTGGGCATATTGCGAGTATTCCGGAAAGAAAGGTTATATCAGCAAGGATTATTTGACTGTTGTTTTTACTTACGATTTTGGTGAAGATGACACAACACCGCCAGAAACTAAGCCTGACGAGGGCTTTACATATCCGGACCCTGACTATTCCGACATACCTTTGT
>JAFUOM010000096.1 GCA_017481885.1 Ruminococcus sp. | reverse complement strand
TGCCGTTTTCTTTCCGTTTTGTGCAAGTTTGTGCCTGATTCGTGTCTGTTTTTCTTGTTGTTTTGCACTATTGGAGCTTGATAATGATTTTCCGATTTGTGCATATTTACTCCTTGTTTGTGTCGGTTTACGGTTATTACGAGAGTTTTGAGCTATAATCCCAATTGTAAGTTACGAAAGCGATTCGAGCTTACATTTCATTGATAACATAAACAAAAAATAAATGACCAAAAAGGAGAAATTAACAATGAAAAAAATATTATCTATTTTACTTATTTCAGCTTTAGCATTATCAAGTGCAGTAGGCGTATCAGCCGCAATAAGCAAAGTTTTACCATCAGATATTGCAACACCTGACAGTGCACAGGCAAATGAAACTGCCGTTTGTGAAGAAGCTCCAATGCTTGCACAGACAGATGACTACATCGTTGACCTTCCTGATTTTACAGGTACTTGGAAGCACGTAGATGACAACGGTTGTTCAGTTCAGGTTGTTAAACAGGAAGGCAATCAGGTTTGGCTCACAATCGAGTCACACAATTCAGGCTATACAAAAATCGCTACATCAAGATTAAAACTCACACTCGATGCTTATGCAGACGAAGAAGGTCCTTTTGGTGTTGCTTACTTTAACTATTCCGACTCTTTCGGTAGTGGCGGCAGAGGTTCAATCATTATTTATGAAGACAAAATGTTCCTTGAGATTAACAAAGAGTACGACCCATGTGCTGCTTGGAACATTACAGCTGCTGATGGCGAGTACTACTTCTACAGCAATGACGTAAACCCATATGAAATTGACAGATTTGACCATCTCCCTGAAAACCAGCAGATTACTGATTTCGAAGTAACAGCTGCACCTATGGAAGGCTATTGGGAAAATGTAAATGGCGGCCGTGCTAACGTTCAGGTTCTTAATCTTGAAGGCAACAATGCTGATTTAGTTTTAGAGTTGAGTAACGAAAACTATACAAAGATTGCTACAGCTAAGGTTCCTGTAACATTCACTACTATTACAACAGACACAGGTTTCTTATCAACTGCTGACTTTGAGTACTGCGATTCATTCGGCGGAACTGGTACAGGTACAATTACAAGCGACGGTGCAACTATGCATCTTGAGCTTAATGCAGAGACTACAGGTCTTTGGTCAGTAGGTTTTATGTCAGGCGATTACGTTTGGACTAAATTAGCGTAAAAGTAAAATCACATAAATTACAACGTACAATAGGCTGTCTTGCTAATTGAATTAGTAGGACAGCCTATTAGTTTTCGGTAAATTATAGTTTATTGTACTGAAAATCATACATTATATCTGTGTAACTACACACAAATGACCAACCAAGGCTTCCCCTTGAGGTATTCCCTTAATAAGGGAAATGTCCGCAGGACAAAGGGTTTGCCGTTCCTGCAAAGGAAAAGCTGTCGAGTATTGCGAGACTGATGAGGTGAAAACGCTTGATAACAGCAATGCAATTGATAGAACACGAACGCCTTCAACCTCATCCGTCACCTATCGGTGCCACCTTCCCCAATCTCGGGGAAGGCTTTTTACACTAAACTATAATTTATCACAAAAGGCGTATCTCGCAATATAATGAAACAGCTCTTTTTCTTGACACAAGCTACTACCTAAAGTATAATACCTTTGTAATCAATGGAATAAATAGCGATATTGTGTTTTGTCACACTCGGGTGTACAGCTTGACTGTATATGAGAGGACAAGGGAAGCGTGGTGAGAATCCACCGCAACAGCCATTACCGTGTTTTGCTTTGCAATTAGTCGGAATGCTTGTCATATCGTTACTTGCAAACGGTTTTCGGGCAACGGAGAACTGCGGTGTATTATAAGTTTAATTCGCGTTCTCTTTGGAGGACGCGTTTGTTTTTATTTGTTGAGAATATAAATTTTCAATGAAAGAAGGACAAAAAATGAAAACAAAAATTTTATCACTCGTAATCGCATTAATGATGTGTTTATCGATGACTACCGCTTTGTGCGGTTGCAACAGCGACGAAGCAAAAGAAGCGACCGCTACTCAGGTTGAAACCAAGGCTGAAACAACAGACCCGCTGTGGGAGGGTGCAATCTACAATGAGGATGTGACTCTTGACAAGGGTGCAACTACAATTGATGTAAAAGTCAAAGCAGGTGAAAAAGCTATCACTGTCACCATCAACACAGATGCGACTAATTTAGAAGATGCACTGCTTGGTGCAGGTCTTGTAGAGGGCGAAGAAGGTGCGTATGGTCTTTTTATCAAAAAGGTCAACGGCATTGTAGCTGATTACGATGAGGACCAGTCCTACTGGGCAATATACAAAGACGGCGAATACCTTACAACAGGTGCTAACGAAACTGCTATCACAAGCGGTGACAACTACGAGCTTGTGCGTACAAAGTAATGTGTGACAATAATAAACGCAACAAGAAATTTCGCCTGTCAATCTTTGAAATGACGCTCTTTGCGATGTTTTCATCGATGATGTTCATCTCAAAAATTGTGTTGGAATTTCTGCCGAATATCCATTTGCTCGGTATGTTTACAATGCTTTTAACGGTGGGGTACCGCAAAAAAGCACTCATTCCGATTTACATTTATGTGTTGTTAAACGGAGTGTACGCAGGGTTTAATATGTGGTGGGTGCCGTATCTGTATGTGTGGACGGTGCTGTGGGGTGTCACAATGCTGTTGCCTACCGGTATGAGCAAAACCGCAAAAATGATTGTTTATCCTGTGGTCTGTGCACTGCACGGTTTGTATTTTGGTGTGCTTTTTGCACCGACTCAGGCTTTGATGTTCAATTTTACGTTTGAACAGACAATTGCTTGGATTGTCGCAGGATTTCCGTTTGATATCATCCACGCTGTAGGTAATTTTGTGCTGGGATTTCTGATTTATCCTTTGTCAACACTGCTGATAAAGCTTAGCAAAAAAACAAACAGTTTATAAGAGAAACGACCTTGTTTTATAGCAAGGTCGTTTTTATTTGCTAAAAAAATAACGAAATTTATGTGTATAATTAACAAAATTCGGGGTGGGATTTCGGTGGGGGTGCTATTGAAAATAACGGAATATTATAGTATAATGTATATGTATAATTAGGGGTAGTCTCAGGACGTGTACCCTTTTTAGACGAGCAACAAAACTGCTGTTCAAAGGGTAAATCGGAGGGGAAAATGAGCGATATTACAAACAAAAAACTCAATATCGCTATGTTTGGCCACAAACGTGTTCCATCCCGTGAGGGCGGAGTTGAAATCGTGGTGGAAGAATTAGCCGTGAGAATGGCTCAGCTTTCGCACAATGTGACCCTGTACAACCGCAAAGGTAAACACGTCAGCGACTCAAATCTTCCACAAACTAAGATAACCGATTATAAAGACGTCAGAATAAAATCAGTCCTGACAATTGATAAAAAAGGGCTTGCTGCTGTTACATCCAGCTTTTTTGCGGCACTGCGATGTGCTTTTTCAAAAGCCGATGTTGTACATATTCACGCTGAGGGCCCTGCGTTTATGACGCCATTGCTGAAACTTTTTTTAAAGCGAGTGGTGGTCACCGTTCACGGTCTTGACTGGCAGAGAGAAAAGTGGAGCAAGGGTTTTGCGTCAAAGTACATTAAACTCGGTGAAAAAATGGCTGTCAAGTACGCTGACGAAATCATCGTGCTGAGCAACCGAGTGAAAGAATACTTCAAAGATACATATAATCGTGACACTGTTTACATCAGCAACGGCGTAAATGCTCCCGAAATTTTAGATGCACAGCTTATAAAAAAAGAATATGAAGTTGATAAGGACAGCTATATTTTGTTTTTGGGACGACTTGTTCCCGAAAAAGGCGTGCACCACCTGATAGAAGCATTTAAAAATGTTAAAACAGACAAGAAGCTTATAATTGCAGGCGGAACATCCGACACCGATGACTACGTAGAAACACTTACTGACTCAGCAAAAGGTGACAAACGCATTGTTTTTGCAGGTTTCAGACAAGGGCAGATACTTGCAGAGCTTTTTTCAAACGCTTATGTTTATGTTTTGCCGTCGCTTTTGGAGGGTATGCCACTTTCGCTTCTTGAAGCGATGAGCTACAAAAACTGCTGTCTTGTGTCTGATATAGCTGAGTGTACCGAGGTAGTAGGGGACAAAGCTGTGATTGTTAAATCAGGCGATGTTGTAAAGCTCACAAAAGCGTTGCAGAATCTGTGCGATAATGCAGAACTTGTTGAAAAATACAAGCAAACCGCACAGGAATATATACTTTCTAAATACAACTGGGACAAAGTGGTTGAGAAAACCCTTGCACTTTACGAAAAATAAATTTTAAGAGAATGTTATGAAAATTTTGATGATAAACAAGTTTTTGTATCCGAATGGCGGTTCAGAAACTTACATATTTAAACTAGGTGAATATTTAAAGTCAAAAGGGCATCAGGTCGAGTATTTCGGAATGGAGCACGAAGGCAGAATTGTAGGAAACCGTGTCGATGCTTACACTTCCGATATGGATTTCCACGGTGGAAGTAAGCTTTCAAAACTCACCTACCCGATTAAGACAATATATTCAAAAGAAGCAAGACGGCAGATAAGAAAAGTGCTGGATGATTTTAAGCCTGATGTGTGCCATCTCAACAACTTCAACTATCAGCTCACACCGAGCATTATTTTAGAGATTGTCAAATGGCGCAAGCAGAGTAACAGAAAGTGTAAAATAGTTTACACTGCACACGATTATCAGCTTGTGTGCCCTAACCATATGTGCAACAACCACTCGCAAAACTGCGAAAAGTGTTTACACGGTAGCTTTTTTAGTTGCACAAAGAACAAATGTATTCATGGTAGTTTGGCAAAGTCGTTTGTAGGCACGTGTGAAGCAAGCTTTTGGAAACTCAACGGAGCGTACAAATATATAGATAAAATCATCTGCTGTTCTGATTTTATGAAGACTAAGCTTGATACAAACAAATTGTTCAGCGGCAGAACTTTGACAATGCACAACTTTATAGACAAAGTTGACATTAGCAAAAATGCAGATAAAAAAGATTATGTGATTTATTTTGGCAGATACTCCGACGAAAAAGGAGTTAGCACACTCATTGATGTGTGCAAAGACCTGCCTGAGATTAAGTTTATTTTTGCAGGAACAGGACCACTTGAGCAAAAACTCAGCGGTGTTGATAATATTACAAACGTCGGATTCAAAACAGGCGATGAACTCAAAGAATTGGTTTCAAAAGCTTTGTTTTCTATTTATCCGTCACAGTGGTACGAAAACTGTCCGTTTTCGGTTATGGAGAGCCAGATGTATATGACTCCTGTGCTTGGCGCTGACATAGGTGGTATACCTGAACTCATTAAAGATGGCGTAACAGGAGAGCTGTTTGAAAGCGGTAATGCTGTACAGCTTAAAGAAAAAATAGAGAAATTGTACTTAGATAAAGCTGTATTGAAAAGTTACGCTGAGAATTGTTCTAATGTCAAATTTGATGATGTTGAACAGTACGCTAAGAAGCTGATGAAGGTTTACAGCTAAAATTTGTGATTTGCAGGAGTAAGTATGAGAGAAAACCAATCTGAAAATATTGTGATAGCCGACTGTGACGCAAGCGAAGTGTTGTCGCTTGCAAAGTCATTGACATATAAAAATCAGTCGTTTACGGTTAAATCCCATATTTCAAATTTTGAACGCACCAATAAGTTCAGCGAGATAAAAAGATACGCAATATACTTTTTTGTAGGTCTTAAATATTTTTTGACCCGAAAAAAATACAACGCTATTATTGGTTGGCAACAGTTTTATGCTTTGATATATAGTTTTTTCTGTTCATTGTTTGGTGTTAAAAAGTGTAACACTGTTGTTGCACTTAACTTTACATACAAGGAGAAAAACGGCAAAGCACAAAAACTATATAAATGGTTTATGAAAAAATGCCTGTCTGTAAAATATTTGGATTATCTGCATGTGCTGTCATACGACTATGCAGACATTATCAGCTGTGAGTTTGGTTTTCCAAGAGAAAGAATCATTGTTACTTCTTTTGGCATTGACGATATGTACGACGAGTTGTCGTGTTTAGATGTACCACAGGGGTTATCAAAAGAGTCCTTTGCTCTTGCTATCGGAAGATCTAACCGAGATTATGATTTCCTTATAAAAGCGTGGAAAGACATTGATTATCCGCTTGTTATTATTTCAGATAAATACAAGAAAAAAGGCGAGTTGCCAAAGCAAGTCACCTTGATTTCAAATGTAACGGGAGAAGAGTCTTACCCGTATATTGCAAACTGTTCTTTGATGGTTATACCTATAGATGACGGGAGCATCTGTTCGGGTGATACTGTGTTGTTAACAGCTATGTCGCTTAAACGTAAAATCATAGTCACTTCACCTAGCACGCTAGCAGAGATGTATGTTGTTGACAAAGAAAACGCACTGCTGGCACAAAAGGATGAACAAGATTTTATAAACACGGTTATTTCAGCGTTACACAGCAAGGAGTATAAACACTTGGGGGATAACGCCAGAGAAAGCTTTGTGAAAAACTTTTCCAGACAAAGTATGGGTGCTGTTATATCAGACTTTATTAACAAAAACGCTTCTTAATGTAAGGAGTGTAGGTGTTCGCTTTGCATTGTTTATACCTGCAATGATTTGTCAATTTTTGTGGCAAAAATACAGGAGTGGTTTGCGGTTTATTTGCGAGTAAAGTTACTTAAAACCTCAAGGTTAAGTGGCAATACCGAATTATGAATGCGTTTTGTAAAAAGGATGTTGTTAATGCAAAGACAACGAGATTATTTCATAGACATTATAAAGATTTATGCTTGTATTCTGGTAGTGCTCGGACATTTTGCTCAGAGTATGCTCAAGGCTCAAATTGTATCTGAGTCAATGTTTTTTGAGTGGTTTATTCAGACTATCTACTATTTTCACGTACCGCTGTTTTTTATATGTAGCGGATATCTTTTCCAGAAATACAGTGTTGTAAGCACATTTTCTCAATGGAAAAATAATTTCCTCAAAAAACTGATTGCTTTGGGTGTGCCTTACCTGGTTTTTTCAACTATAACCTGGGGACTCAAATCTTTGTTCTCCTCAGCTGTGAATGAACAGGCACATGGGTATTTTGAGTCAATATTTTTGAGCCCTATATCACCGTATTGGTATTTGTATGCACTGATTCTGATATTCTTAATTATGCCGACATTTTTTAACAAAAAGATTGTTTATATCAGCCTTACAATTGCTTTTGCATTGAAAGTGATAACTTTCCTGCCGATAGAAATAAGCATATACGCAATTAACACTGTTATGCAGAACCTCATATGGTTTGTGCTGGGAATGTGTCTGTGTGTGTTTAAGCCGTTTGGTTACATAAAGCCGATTGTACAGCGTATTATTGCAATTTCACTGTCGGTTGTGTTTGTTGTTTTTAGCGTTTTGCTTTGTGCATATGACGTTGAATTGACAGCAGTGAGTTTTTTGATGGGTTTGATAGGGTGTGCGAGCACTGTGATTTTTGCGGTGTTGTTCAGTGACATAGATATAGTCAAATCAATCAGTCTGTCACTTTCAAAGTACACTATGCCGGTGTTCTTGATGCACACTATATTTGCCGCCGGACTACGAGCTGTATTATTCAAAGTCGGCATTACAAACAGTTTGATACATATAGTGTCGGGACTTGCTATCAGTTTTATCGGTCCTGTTATTACAACAATAATAATGGAAAGAATTAAATATCTGGATTTTGTACTATATCCGAATAAATATCTGAAAATTAACTTTAGAGGGAAGAATAATGGCAAAAAAACTTAACGGTACGGTCATCGTTACATATCGATGCAACGCTAAATGCACAATGTGTAACAGATACAAGGTGCCGAGTAAACCGGAAGATGAGATTTCAATTGAAACTATAAAGAAGCTTCCACAGATGTATTTTACTAACATCACAGGTGGCGAGCCGTTCATAAGAGAAGACCTTAAAGATATCGTGCGTGAACTTTACAAAAAGAGCGACCGTATTGTTATTTCGACCAACGGTTTCTTTACTGACAGAATTGTTGATTTGTGCAAGGAGTTTCCGCAGATAGGAATCCGTATTTCTATCGAGGGACTCGAAAACACCAACAACGAAATCAGAGGTCTTGACGATGGTTATCAGAAAGGCTACAGCACACTCAAAAAGCTCAAAGAAATGGGTATGCAGGACGTAGGTTTTGGTATGACAGTTCAGGACAAAAACGCTCCTGATTTGTGTGCACTTTACGATATTTCTGACGAGCTTGATATGGAGTTTGCAACAGCATCACTCCACAACAGTTTCTACTTTGTTGAGTCTAACAATATTATTCACGACAGACTGATGGTAGCACAGAATTTTGAGAATCTTGTAAACAAACTGCTTTCTTCAAATTCACCGAAAAAATGGTTCAGGGCTTATTTTAACCACGGTCTTATTAACTATATTTTTTCACAGAAGCGACTGCTCCCTTGTGATATGAGCTTCGACACCTTTTTCATTGACCCATACGGTGACGTTATGCCGTGTAACGGTACTAAAGAAAAGGAAGTTATGGGCAATCTTAACGAGCAGAGTTTTGATGAGCTTTGGAACAGCGAGCAGGCTGAAAATGTCAGAAAAAAAGTCCGCTGTTGCGACAGACAGTGCTGGATGATAGGTTCAGTTTCTCCTGCAATGCACAAGTACATCTGGGTACCGTTTTTCTGGGTGCTTAGACACAAGTTTTTGCGTTTCTTCAAAAAGAAGAAGTACTCTATGTACGAGAACAAAGTTGTGCGTGATTTTAGAGATGGAAAAATCTCAAAAGAAGAGCTCGACAGATGTTCTACTTGCGAAAACTGCAACGCAGTAAAATGAGATAAAAAGGAAGTTTTCGATGGATTTAATCAGTGTGATTATACCTATATATAATGTAGAGCCTTATCTTGAGCGATGTGTGGAGAGTGTCAGAAACCAGACATATAGTAACCTTGAGATAATACTGGTTGATGACCAGTCACCTGATGATTGTCCGCAGATGTGCGATGAATACGCCCAAAAAGACAGCAGAATTAAGGTTATTCACAAGAAAAACGGCGGTCTCGGCTACGCTCGAAATTCGGGATTGGAGCTTATAAACGGAAAGTATGTTACATTTATCGACTCTGACGACTGGATAAGCGAGACCCACATAGAGAATCTTTATAATGCTGTGGATCGCACAAATTCGGATGTTGCTATCGGAGGGCATACGAGTGTTTGCGCTGATGGTGAAAAGAGAGTTTACACGTCTAACCTTGAGTACAGAACCTACGAAAATGAAGATCTTAAAGAAAATGTTCTGTTTGCAATGCTGGGATCTGATTTATCGCTTGAGTATGACGTTCAAATTTCATGTAGCTGTTGTATGAATTTATACAGAACTGATGTTATACTTAAAAATAATCTTAAATTCAACAGCGAAAGAGAAGCGATATCAGAAGATATGGTCTTCAATCTTGATTTTTTCAATTATTGTCAAAAGGTTGTTTCGGTGGATGAAACAGGCTATTTTTATTTTACAAATCCAAAGTCTATCTCCCGAAGATATGAACCTAAAGGGTTTGACAGAACTCTGAAATTCTACACAGAGATCAATAAAAGAGTTGAAAAGTATGGGTTTCGTTCAGGAATCGGATATAGATTTGATAGAACTTTTCTTATGATGATCAGAGTACATATCAAGCACTTAGTGGCGTCTGATCTGCCAAAAAAGAAAAAGATTGAGCAAATAAGAAAAATTCTTAACGATAAAATGGTAGTTGATGTGCTTGTGTCTTATCCGATTAACGCATACACAGGTTCCATCCGCATTTTTACAAAACTTATGTGTGGAAAAAAGGTGCATATCGTATACACTTTTACTAAGCTACGTGTTTTGGCTGATAATATGAAGTTAACAAGAAATGCTCTCAAGCTTATCGGCATAGGAAAGCATCGATGATATGATTTAAGAAAGAGAAGAAACAATTATATGTACGCATTATCAAAAGCAAAGTTTGGAAAATTGCATATTAAAAAGCAACCGGTTGCGGTATGGCTTGCGTATTTCATCTTTCTGATGCCGTTTTTTCTGGCGACGTTACAGGATTTGTTAAGACTTCCGTCGCTAGTAAAATACACCGTAGATGTTGCGTGGGTACTGTGTACGGTGCTGGTGCTGTTCAAGGAGAAGCTGTCGTTTGACAAAAAGCTGATGCCGTTTATGCTTTTGATATTCGGATTTCTTCTGTACACGCTGATTATTTATTTATTTAATTATCAATCCGTTTTTTACTATCTGTGGGGGTTTCGAAACAACTTCAGG
>JAFUOM010000095.1 GCA_017481885.1 Ruminococcus sp. | reverse complement strand
CGGAATTAACGTGCACGAAACGGAAAATTTGCATTTTTTGTGCCCTCCCAAAAAACACAATTGAAAATCAATGGTTTATTCGTGCATCAAACATAAATGAAACACAAATCGTAGGGGCGATTATTAATCGTCCGAGTGCTTGCACCCAAAGAATTATAAATTAGATATGATGCAAATACATCATCTGTGTATAAAGCATAAATGTGTAATTTTCAGGAAAGCCATAAGTGATACACCAATGTTTTTGAAACAAAAAACCCGACGGACATATCCATCGGGTTGATTGTAAATATATTAAGCTTTCAAGCTTTTAAGCAATTGTCAGCTATTACTTCTCTGCACGCTTAGCGAGCTCTTCGTATCTAGCCATTGCTGTAGCCTCAGCCTTCTCGAAGAGTGCCTCAGCTCTCTCTGGGAATGAACGTGTGAGTGAGCTGTAACGAGCCTCGTTTAAGATGAAGTCACGGTAAGAAGCTGATGGAGCCTTTGAATCGAGGATGAATGGGTTCTTGCCCTCAGCCTTGAGTTCTGGGTTGAAACGGAAGTTGTTCCAGTAACCGCAAGCGATAGCCTTTTCCATTTCCTTCTGGCAGTTAATCATACCGCCCTTGATTGAGTGCATCTCACATGGAGCGTAAGCGATGATGATTGATGGACCCTTGTAAGCTTCAGCTTCACGGATAGCCTTGAGTGTCTGGTTCATATCAGCACCCATAGCGATCTGTGCAACGTAGATGTAGCCGTAAGACATAGCGATGTCAGCGAGTGACTTCTTCTGGATAGCCTTACCAGCAGCAGCGAACTGAGCAACCTGACCGATGTTAGAAGCCTTAGAAGCCTGACCACCTGTGTTAGAGTAAACCTCAGTATCGAATACCATAATGTTTACATCTTCACCAGTAGCAAGAACGTGGTCAACACCGCCGAAACCGATGTCGTATGCCCAACCGTCGCCACCGAAGATCCAAACTGACTTCTTAGATAAGAACTCTTTCTGGTCGTAGATAGCTCTGCAGTAGTCGCAGTCATCCTTAACAGTCTCGAGCTGAGCAACGAGTGCCTTTGTAGCCTTAGCGTTTGCTTCGCCGTCGTCAACTGTCTCAAGGTAAGCAGCTGCAGCAGCCTTGAGCTCGTCAGTAGACTTGTCGCAATCAACAATGCCCTTAACCTGCTCAATGAGTCTGTCTCTAACTGCCTTCTGACCGAGGTACATACCAAGACCGTGCTCAGCGTTGTCCTCGAAGAGTGAGTTAGCCCAAGCTGGACCGTGGCCGTCTTTGTTTGTTGTGTATGGTGATGTAGCAGCAGGACCACCCCAGATTGATGAACAACCTGTAGCGTTAGAAACGTACATTCTGTCACCGAAGAGCTGAGTGATAAGTCTTGCGTATGATGTCTCAGCACAACCTGCACATGAACCTGAGAACTCAAGTAATGGCTGCTTGTACTGTGAAGAAATTACATTGATGTTAGCTGTTGTCTCTTCCTTCTCTGTAACGTTAGCAACACAGTAATCAAATACTGCCTGCTCAGCGTCCTGAGTCTCACGAGGTACCATTGTGAGTGAGTTTGTAGGACATACGCCGATACAAACACCACAACCCATACAGTCAAATGGAGAAACAGCGAGTGTGTACTTGTAGTTTGTCTTAACGATTGGCTTCTCGCAAGTTCTGAGGTTCTCAGGAGCGTTAGCAATTTCCTCTTCGTTAAGAGCGAATGGACGGATTGTAGCGTGTGGGCAAACGAATGCACACTTGTTACACTTAGCACAAGTAGCCTCGTTCCACTGTGGAACCATAACAGCTACGCCGCGCTTCTCGTAAGCAGAAGCACCCTGCTCGAATGTACCGTCAGCGTGGTCAATAAATGCTGATACTGGGAGTGAGTCACCCTCCATCTTACCAACTGGGAGCATGATGTTGTCTACCATCTTAACAAGCTTCTCTTTACCAACAGAAGCTGTAGCCTGAGCTTCGTCAACTGCGTTAGCCCAATCAGCAGGAACGTCAATCTTTGTGAATGCTGATACACCTGCGTCGATAGCCTTGTGGTTCATATCAACAATATCCTGACCCTTCTTGAGGTAAGATCTTGTAGCAGCGTCCTTCATATACTGAACAGCGTCTTCGATTGGCATAACCTTAGCAAGAGCGAAGAAAGCAGCCTGAAGGATTGTGTTTGTACGCTTACCCATACCGATTTCAACAGCAAGGTCGATAGCGTTAACTGTGTAAAGCTGAATGTTGTTTTCAGCGATGTATTTCTTTGTAGCAGCATCTAAGTGCTTGTCAAGCTCTTCTGCGTTCCACTGGCAGTTGATGAGGTAAACACCGCCTGGCTTTACGTCCTGAACCATCTTGTAACCCTTTAATACGTATGATGGGTTATGGCAAGCAACGAAGTCAGCCTTGTTGATGTAGTATGGGCTCTTGATAGGCTTGTCACCGAATCTCAAGTGAGAAATTGTGATACCGCCTGTCTTCTTTGAGTCATACTGGAAGTAAGCCTGAACATACTTGTCTGTATGGTCACCGATGATTTTGATAGAGTTCTTGTTAGCACCAACAGTACCGTCACCGCCAAGACCCCAGAACTTGCACTCGATTGTGCCTTCTGCAGCTGTGTTTGGTGATGGTTTCTCAGGTAATGAGAGCTCTGTAACGTCGTCCACGATACCAAGTGTGAACTGTGGCTTTGGTGAGTCTTTTGCAAGCTCTTCGTATACTGCGAAGATTGATGATGGTGGTGTGTCTTTTGAACCAAGACCGTATCTACCGCCAATAACTGTAGCCTGCTTGCCTGTTTTAGCAAGAGCAGCAACAACGTCGAGGAAAAGTGGCTCGCCGAGTGCACCAGGCTCTTTTGTTCTGTCAAGAACAGCAATCTTCTTAGCTGTAGCTGGGATAGCCTCAACGAGCTTCTCAGCTGAGAATGGTCTGTAAAGTCTAACCTTAACAAGACCAACTTTTTCGCCATTAGCGTTCATATAGTCGATAACTTCTTCTGCAACGTCACAGATAGAACCCATAGCAACGATAACACGCTCTGCGTCCTCTGCACCGTAGTAGTTGAAGAGTTTGTAGTCTGTACCAAGTTTAGCGTTAACCTTGTCCATGTACTCCTCAACAATTGCTGGAACTGCATCATAGTACTTGTTACAAGCTTCTCTGTGCTGGAAGAAGATATCGCCGTTTTCGTGTGAACCACGCATTACAGGACGCTCTGGGTTTAAAGCTCTCTTTCTAAAGCCATTAACTGCGTCCATATCGCACATTTCTTTGAGGTCTTCGTAATCCCAGATTTCAATCTTCTGGATTTCGTGTGATGTTCTGAAACCATCGAAGAAGTTGATGAATGGAACTCTAGACTTGATTGTTGCAAGGTGAGCAACAGCACCGAGGTCCATAACTTCCTGAGTATTTGTTTCAGCGAGCATAGCAAAACCTGTCTGACGACAAGCGTAAACGTCTGAATGGTCGCCGAAGATGTTGAGTGCGTGAGAAGCAACACAACGAGCTGATACGTGGAAAACTGATGGGAGCAGTTCGCCTGCGATCTTGTACATGTTTGGAATCATGAGGAGTAAGCCCTGTGAAGCTGTGTAAGTAGTTGTGAGCGCACCTGCGTTGAGTGAGCCGTGAACTGTACCTGCAGCACCTGCTTCTGACTGCATTTCCTCTACCTTAACTGTTGTGCCAAAAATGTTCTTGACACCCTGTGCTGACCACATGTCAACATAGTCTGCCATTGGACTTGAAGGAGTAATAGGATAAATACCTGCTACTTCAGTAAACGCATATGAGACATAAGCCGCAGCGTTGTTACCGTCCATGGTTTTCATTTTTCTTGCCACTTTAAATTCCTCCCTTTTAGTGGTGCCACTGTAAGATGAGCTCTTTCTTACACTGGCAAAACATATTGGATTGTCGAGAAATCAAATTTCCCGTCTTACCAATGCTAATAATAACACTTTTTATCCGTTATGTAAAGTGTAAAAGATATCTTTTATGACAAAAATTTAACAATAATTTTGGTGAATTTTTGAACAATTGTGGTTGCAGTTTTTTGAGCCACAATTTGTAGGGGTGGTAGCACAAACAAAATCATAATCCATATACGTTTATCTCAATTTTGTCATTTGACATTGCTCACAGAATTTTGTACACTTATAATGTTATATTGTATAAAAATTCACCTTTGAAAGGATGACGGATATGCCTGACGATTCAGGTAGTAATAAACACAGCAAAAAACCTAAGTTTATAGAACGCCTTTTCGGCTCCAAATCAAACACCGAAATGGTACAGGAAACCGAGGACGAAATCCTCTCGCTCGTTGAAGAGGGACAGGAAAAGGGACTAATCGGCGACGATACCAAAAATATAATAGAAAACATCTTTGACTTTGACGACACGGTTGCATACGAGATTATGACCCACCGCAGAGATATGGTCGCAATTGAGGACACAGACTCGCTTGAAGAAGCGGTCAACATTGCGGTTAAGTCGGGCTACTCCCGTATTCCGGTGTACAAAGGCGACATCGACACCATCATCGGCGTGCTTTACGTCAAAGATTTGCTCAAGTACGTTTGCACCGATGTTCCGAAAAACTTCAAGATTTCAGATATTGTCAGAAAGGTTCTGTTTGTTCCTCGAACAAAAGACTGCCGTTCGCTGTTTTCTAAAATGAACAAAGAGAAAACCCAGATTGCAATTGTTGTTGACGAGTACGGCGGAACCGAGGGACTGTTGACGCTTGAAGATTTAATCGAAGATATTCTGGGAAATATTCAGGATGAGTACGACAACGAAAAAGAAGAAATCAAAAAGATTTCCGAGAAAAAATTTACTGTCGATGGCTCAACTTCTATCGAGGATATTGAGTCGCTGATTAACGAGGACATCTACGACGATGACTCTGACACAATCGCCGGCTTTATGCTCACTCAACTTGGCAGAGTTCCCGACGAAGACGAGCATCCAAGCATCACTCACAAGGGCTTCAAGTTCACCGTGCTCAAAACCGAGGACAGACGAATGAAAGAAATCCTGATTGAAAAGCTTGATTAAACGCTAAATATTATATTCTTACTTTATATGCAGGAGGACATTATGAAAAAGTTATTTTCCGCTATTTTAGCATCAATGATGCTTGCCACAGTTTTGTGTGGCTGTTCTGTAAAGACAACAGTTGAAACTAAATACACAGACGACTTTGCTGACAGCTACGCTTCTAAAAAAGAAGTTGATAAAGACGGCAACGTAAAATACGAATACGAAAAAGATGAGTACGAGCAGTTCGCTGCTGATTACTACGAAGAAGTAAAAGAAGAGTCACGTCTTGAGATTGAAAGCTCAGGACAGTATTCTTACTACAGCCCTGACATCACAGAAATCGTTGTTGGTATTAATCCTGAGTCTTACGAAGAACTGGGCGAAGAAGTTTTAAAAGCTGAAGCTCAGAAGGTCGGCGAGTCCGCATTAAAATACCAGATGAACCTCAAAAATCCTAAGGGCGAGCTGACAGTTACATACAGAAACGCAAACACTGCCGAGGAATACTTCACAATCACAGTAAAAGCGTAACTCTCAATAAACACAGCAAAAGGCTGTCTTGCTAAAAAGTGGTAAGACAGCCTTAATTTTTCGGTGAATTATAGTTTGGTGTATCATAAACGTTGATGTATGATTGTAGGGGAGGGTTTCCACGCCCTCCCGCAAATGTACCTTATTGAATATGAATCCAACCTTCTGTAATTGAGCATAAATGAACCACAAATTGTAGGGGCGAGTATTAATCGTCCGTTGCAAAGCGTTGATGAATATTGTGCATTTATGTTTAGCGCACAGAGAAGATTTAAGTTTACAGAAACGTTTTTGGGAGGGCGTGG
>JAFUOM010000094.1 GCA_017481885.1 Ruminococcus sp. | reverse complement strand
TATGACCAAGTGCGTCTACAACTGTCTGTTCAACTAATACTTCGTCACATACTGAACAGTGCTGGCCTTCTGTTAAACCTGTGTTTTCACAATCAGCAGCAACTGCATCATCGATAACAACTGTGTGACCCTTGTGAGGTACATAGTCAGCAATATATGAATCGTTACAACGTGAACATGTGTATGTTGTATAGCCGTCTGTTGTACATGTAGCAGGAGTAACCACGCTTACATAATCGTGACCAAGCATTGGTGCGAGCTCTTTCTTACATACAGTACAAATCTGTGCGTTTGTACAGTCAGCCTCAGCACCTGCTTTATGACCAAGAGCATCTACAACTGTCTGCTCAACAAGAACCTTGTCACATACTGAGCAATGTTTACCCTCAGTAAGACCTGTGTTCTCACAATCAGGAGCTACTGCCTCGTCTACTACTTCTGTATGACCAAGTGCATCTACAACTGTCTGCTCAACGAGAACCTTGTCACATACTGTGCAGTGTGAACCCTCAGTAAGACCTGTGTTTTCGCAATCAGCAGGAACTGCTTCGTCAGCAGTAGCAGTGTGGCCTAGTGCATCTACATAACTATTTTCGTCAATAACTGCGTATCCGCAATCGTCGCAAACAGAACTTGTGTAACCCTTGTCTTCACAGTTTGGAGCTGTTGTAACAGAAGTGTAAGTATGACCTGTTGCGGCACCGCAGAGTAAGTGGTGGATTTCGTGAACGCTAACCATCAGATAATCTGAAAGTGGCTGGTCTTTTTCGCTTTCAGGTGTGTTAATAACACCGAGAACTGCATCTCTGATTTCAGCATGACCTACGCCGTTTGGATGTGCAAAGAAGCTGTTACCCATATAGTAACGAACGTACATAGCGGCAACAATCTTTGTGTTAGCATCAGGAAGCATTTTGTCAAGGTCAACTGTGTATGCCTGACCGCTTGAAGCAGCAAGAGCGTTCTCCTGAACCTCCGCTTCAATAGCTGCTTTGAAATTATTCTGAACAGTTGTGATATTGAAAGAACCGCTGAGCAAGCCGTTTGCGTCAACAGCCTCGTAATTTGCAGTTTCCTTAACTAAAGTTGCGAGTGTGTCGTATGCCGCATTAAGTGATGGCCAGTATACAGCGTCAAATTTTTCCTGTACATTAATAGTAGGACCAAAAGGTATAAGCTGTAAAGGTTTAAGCGCGCCCTTTTTACCATCAGCAAGGAAATCCTGTGCACTGTTGTATCCGAGTGTGGACAAATATTTGCCGTACTCGCTGTTGATAAACTCAATTGCCATATAGTCAACTCTTGTCTGGATGAACAAGCTGTCGTCATAGTAGTCAAAGCAGTCCTTAACATTCTGGTCAAGGTTCTGAGCATCGCCGTTGTAGTTCTTCATATAGTCAAGGAAGATTGTAACGTGCTCATCGTTGCCAGCTTTTACGTACTGGTACTTTGACTGATATGGTGAACAAGATGAAATATAGTAGTTTGCCATATTTACAAAGTTGCCGAAAATGTCGCCAAGTGGCAGAATTGTGCCGTCGATGTCAACTTTTACATCGTGGAGCAGATTCTGGATACCAAGAACAACTACCTGAGCGTCAGGGTTGAGCTCGTAAATCTTCTCCATAACGATATCAAAGTTGTGGATATAACCGATAATGCTGTACGCAAAAATGTCAGTAAGTGCTGTTGCCATTTCGCCTTCACCAACAAAGCCCTTGATGTAAGAACCGATGATAGCCTTAGCTTCGTGAGCAGCCTGTTTTTCTGCTTCTGTGTCAAAAATCTGGTCGATGTCAGCTGTCCACTTATATCTGCCATTGCTTAAATAGTCAACAAGCTGGTTGCACACGTAAACACCAAAGTTGTTCCAACCGATGTCAACTGTAACTAAATCAGCGTTTTTGATGTTTTCCTGATATGCAGTACGAAGTGCAGGAATTCCACCAGGCTCTGCTGACTGGAACCAACCGCCAGAACCTGTGAATCTCCATGATGAGTAGTCATCACCCATATAAGTGTCGTCAAGCAAAATACGAAGCTCTTCAACACGCATTGAGCTGATACCAAGCTGGTGGATGTTTACGTTGCTGTAACTCTGAGAATAGTAATCTCTGATTAAATCAGGATATGCACCCTCCGGTGTTCTCTCATAACCATAAACGTTAACGTCGTCTTTGTTAACCTGACCGCTTAAGAGCAGTGCAAGTTCCTCTTCTGTAATGTAGCCACGCATACCATAACCGTTGGTATTTGAGGCACCCAAAGATACATAATTAAATGTATCGCTCTCTGCGGCATTGACAGGCAGCACCATATACGAAGCTACTAAACATAATGTCAGTACCAAAGAGAGTAGTTTTTTTACAAAACCAGTTCTTTTCATTTTTCCTTCTCCTCCATTTTAATAAAATTATCATACGAATACATTGTTGCGCGTGTAAACGTATGATTCATCCTAGTTCTATGTTTTTCAGATAAATGAATAAACATATTATTAATTGTAATACAATTCAAATTATTTCTCCAGTGTAAATTTGTATAAATCCACTAAGATAAAATTAGTGATTATTACCAAAACGAGTGATATTCTTACTCGGTGCACAAAGATTTTCCACTGTAAATCGGCATATTTTAGCAGTTTTTTCAAAAACAAAAGCCCTGCAAAACAATTTGCAGGACTTTTATAAAACTTATAACTGTTCAATACTTATAACTGCTTAACACTCAAAACTCTTCAATATGCTGGGCGATGTAAAGCTGAATCTTAGTTGCGTCCATAATAGAAATTTCACCGTCTTTATGTGTATCAGCACAAAGGATTCTATCTCCACTGATAGAGTCAAACTGAGCAATGTGGAACTGAACAGCAGTTACATCCAAAATATTGATATCTTTGTCGCCGTCAACGTCGCCGATTAGCATATCGCTTAGCTCGTCTAATGATACAAACGTAATTTCATTATAATCAGCATAAATTTGAGCCTCAGTATCGTTATAACCGTAGATTGCAAATTCTTCTACTATATCATTTGAAGTTACATTATGGCAAAAACCTAATGCCATAAAATCAATGTCGGTTACAGATTTTGGTATTGTGACAAACTTTACTTTTTTGCAATTGTAGAATGCATACATTCCAATGCGTCCAACTGATTCAGGAATATTCACAGCAGGGATGCTGATACAGTTTGCAAAAGCGTAATCGCCTATTTCTTTAACTGAATCAGGAATTGTAATCTCAGCAAGCTTTTCACAACCGTCAAATGCGTTGTTTCCGATAACCTCAATCGAGTTACCCAGTGTTGCGTATCTAAGATTCACACAACCATTGAACGTATCGACTAATTTCTTTACACCGTTACCGATTACAACTTTTTCAAGGTTCAAACAACCATCAAATGCACTCATACCCAGATTTGTTACCGAATCAGGAATTACCACTTCTGTGAGTTTTGTGCAACCAACAAATGCGTTTGCACCGATGCTTTCAACAGCATTACCGATAGTGATATTCTCCAGATTTTCGCAAGCGTAAAATGCATTATCACCAATTTTGGCAACTGATTTTCCTATAACAGCTGATTTGAGATTTGAGCAACCATTAAATATGCTATCTCCCATACTCTCAACTGAATCAGGAATTGTAATTTCTGTAAGAGCGGTACAACCAATGAATGCACTACCGCCAATAGACTTTTCGTTATTGCCAAATGTAACTTTTGCAATGTTTGCACATCTGCCGAATGCTCCGGCTTCTATGCGTGTGACAGACTCAGGGATTACTACTTCTTTGAGTCTTATACAACCATAAAACGCACTGTTTCCAATTGTTTCGACACCATTGCCAAATGTAACATCACCAATACGGATACAGTCAGCAAACGCAGAAGCGCCAACATATTTCACTGAATCAGGAAGTGTCAGTGACTCAAGGCTTTTGCAATAAGAAAAAGCATTTCTGCCAATAGATTTAACCGAATCACCGATTGTGACTGTTCCTAGATTGTGACAACTTGCAAAGGCATTGTCAGAAATACTTATCACAGAATTCGGGATAGTGATAGATTTAAGACTTTTGCTGAAATAGAACGCTTTTTTTCCTATATTTGTCACGGTGTCAGGGATAACAGTACCACAGCATCCATACAATAAGGTGTTTGTATCAGTTTCAACAATGGCATTACAGTTATTTCTGCTGTCATAAACTGTGTTGTTTTCGTCAACTATGATAGTTGTAAGTTTGTCACAAAACTGGAACATATCCGCTCCCATATAAGAAACAGAAGCAGAAATTGTGATAGATTCAAGACTCTTGCACGAATAAAACGCCTTGTCGCCGATACTTTCAACAGAATCTCCGATTGTAATTGATGTAAGACTTTCGCAAGCATAAAACGCTTCGTTACCTAAACTTTTAACACCATCGCCGATTGTAACTTTTTCAAGTTTATAACAACTTGTAAACGCTTGTTCACCGATACTTTCAACAGAATCAGGAATAGTGATTTCAGGAAGAACCGTACAACCAGCAAATGCACGGTTTTCTATAACAGTAACAGATGACGGAATAGAAACTTCAGTTATACCACAACTAAAAAACGCATTTTTTCCGATACTTTTTATACCGTCAGAAATGGTGACAGATTTGATGGTACGATTGTCGTAAAATGCCTTAGCACCAATGCTTGTAACGTTGTATTCATTAACAGTTGATGGAATTGTAATTACAGATTTAGAACCCGCATAACCTGTAACCTTAGCTTCACCGCCAACAATTTCATAAAAAAATCCTCCGACACTGAGGGATGTCTGTGATACATCAACTTCCTTTGCAAAAGCACTTAACACTCCTGTTGACAGTAACATCATTACTGCTAACATAACAGCTAATAACTTTTTCATAAAATCACTCCTAAAAACATTTATATAAACTAAAGCTTACACAAATGGTATGATGTTTAAAACTCCTCGATAAGCTTAGCGATGTAAAGCTGAATTTGAGTTGCGTCTATAATGGAAATTTCACCGTCTTTGTATGTATCAGCATAGCATAGTTTATCGTCTGGGATTGTTTCAAGTTTAGCGATATGGAGCTGGACAGCAGTTACATCCAAAATAGTAATATCTCCGTTGCCGTCAACATCGCCGATTTTTGTATCACCAGTCTCGTCAAGGGACACAAACTTAAGCTCATTGTCGTTAGCATATTTTTGAGCCTGAGTATCGTTGTAGCCGTACACCACAAAATCTTCTACCGCACGCAGTTCAAAAGTATCCGTATCGTAATAAAACCCAAACGCCATATAGCCTATATCTGTTACTGATGCAGGAATTGTAACCGACCTAAGGTTTTTACAATCGTAAAACGCATACATACCGATTGTTTCCACAGAATCAGGAATTTTTACGTCAGTAAGGCTAAGACAGCCTGAGAATGCATTGTCACCAATCGTCTTTACCGAATCAGGGATGTTGATTTTTGCAAGGCTTTGACAACCGTCAAACGCATAGCCACCTATAGTCTGAACCGAGTTGCCCAGTGTTACTTCAGTAAGGCTGGTACAAGCATTGAATGTATCAAACAACTCTGTCACACCGTTGCCGATTACAGCTTTCTTGAGTCCTGTACAACTGTCAAATGCACTCATACCAATACTTGTCACCGAGTCAGGGATAACAATTTCTTTAAGACCGCTACAGTAAACAAACGCATTTGCACCAATTTTCTCCACGCTGTTGCCAAGGTCAACAGTGCTGAGATTTGTACAGCTTTCGAAAACATTTTCGCCTATGGTTTTAACCGAGTTACCTACACTAACACTGTTCAGATTTGTACAACCCAAAAATGCTTTGTCACAAATTGTATCTACCGAGTCTGAAATTGTGATTTCTAGTAGGCTTGTACAACCACAAAACGCTTCAACACCAATGGTCTTTAATGAGTTGCCAAGTTCAACATGCTGTAATCCTGTGCAATTGTAAAATGTCTTTTCGCCTATGGTTTTAACAGAATCAGGAATTGTCATTGTCAAAAGACGTGAACAGCCGTAAAACGCACTTTTGCCTATTGTTTCAACTGAATCAGGAATTGTAAATCCCATAAGATTTTTACAACCGTAAAATGTGCTGTCTTCGATTTTTGTCACAGAATAGCTGAATCGTACATTTTCAAGGTCTTCGCAAAAACTAAAAACTCTTTTGCCGATAGTTATCACAGAGTGTGGGATGATAACTGACACGAGATTTTTACACTCTGAAAACGCAGAACCGGAAATCTCAGTAGTACCTTCTCTGATAACTACTTCAGTGCCGGGTGACATTTCTCCCTTGTAAGCGTACAGCACATTATTTATGTAAACACAACCGTTAGGCAGATTATCAAACCAAGGTGTATTGTTAAACGCTGCCGCACCTATACTTGTCACCGAGTCAGGAATATTGATAGTTTCTAAATTGTCGCAACTACCAAACGCACCTGCACCTATGCTTGTAACTGACTCACCAATTGTTATTGATGTCAAAGCATCACAATACATAAATGCACTGTCTTCTATACTTATCACCGAATCAGGAATATTGACTTTCTCGAGTTTGCTACACACACGAAATGCGCCTTTACCTATACTTGTCACTGTGTCAGGAATCGTGACCTCTACCAGACGGTTACACAACCAAAATGCATTATCACCAATTCTTGTTACAGTATAGCCGTCTATAGTTGACGGAATGTTGATTGTTTTTGCATAATCGTTGCCGTTTGTAATTTCCGCGGTGCCATCCGGTAAAACCTCATACCAAAAATCTCCGCTTTCAATAGCTGTCTGCGCTATTTGAGTTTCCTGTGCAGATGCATAAAACGGCACAGCAAAAACCACGCTTAGCACCATAATAATTGAAAGTAGTATTGACATTATCTTTTTCATAAAACTCCTCCGAAAATATACCACTTGAATAGTCTCTATTAATAAAACTCAGTAAGAGGGCATTTAGGTTTCATCAAATCTAAATTTTTTTAAAACAACTGAGCCATTTTACTTGCACTTAATTATACCACCTGTAAACAAAGCGTTACTATTAGCATTATATATATAATTTTTATCGCTGATTTAGCTAAATTAACTAACCTAAAACAAGCAGAACAAAACGCACCTTGGCTTACACTTTACTTTGCAAATTGTCTGTGCTAGAATTCAAGTAGCATAACAAAGGAGCTAACGCTATGAAAGCTGTCAAAAAAATTATCTCTTATATTTTGGTTATCAGCGTGCTGGTTTCTATGATGTTAGCGTCTGTGTCGTCTGTTACAAGTGCAAGTACCGATGGTTTGCCTGACAAAGTTGACAAAACCTACTGAGTCCACCGAAAAACCAACCGAAGCAATTACACTTAACACAGTAACACTTACAAACTCACTTAACTGGAGCGGTACAATTTACTGCTACTACTGGTCAGACTCCAACCCATCTATGACAAGCTGGCCGGGTGTTGCTATGACAAAATCAGGCACAAACGAATATGGTCAGGACTTGTACACATTCAAAGTGCCCGATGGTGCAAACAAGCTGATTTTCACAAACGGCTCAAGCCAGACGGTTGACATAACATACTCAGGCGGTAGCGTGAAATACTACCTGAAATCAACAGGCAACGGCTACGACGTTGAAATATGGTGATATACCTGAAACTTAGATAAAACCGAGGATAGTTACAATGGAACAAAATTTTGAACAAATACACATTAGCCTTACTGACGATGAGTGGGAGCTAACCTACACTGACCACGACAGGCAAATTGCAAGGGCTGTTGTTTTTGATGAAGAAGAAAACTTCTACTTTGTCAGAGCTGAGCGTGACGATGATTTTGGCAAAGCAGAGCTTATCGAAACATCGGGCGGTGGCGTCGAAGAAAACGAAAACTTGCACGATGCTATAAAAAGAGAGCTAAAGGAAGAGCTTGGAGTCGAAACTGAGATAGTGTGCAAACTCGGTGTGGTTGACGACTACTACAATCTGATTCACAGGCACAACATCAATAATTATTTTCTGTGCAGAGCAATGTCGTTTGGTCAGAAAAATCTGATGCAGGACGAAATCGAGGACTTCCACCTGTCAACGCTGAAACTGAGCTTTGACGAAGCGGTAAGCGAATACAAAAGGTGCTCAAGCACCAAAATAGGCAGGCTCATAAAAAACAGGGAATTACCGATACTGCTACACGCAAAGGCTGTGCTTGACAATTTAAAAACCAAATAATGATAAAAAATAACCACAGGGCAGTTAAATTCACTACTCTGTGGTTTTCTTGTTGTTATTTATTTAAAAATCAGACGGGCTTACTTTTGTTTTGCTTTATACGATAGTAACTTCGCCCTGTGCTGTAACACCCATAACACTCACTGTGCAAGTATATGTGTTACCTGCTGTCCATTTGTTATAATCACTCTGGTCAGTATCCGCATATACCGGATACTCAATAGAATTGTATGTGAAAATGTTGCCTTCAACGTGCATAGAAGTGCCATCTTTGAAATTGATTGTGAAGCTTGCACACTCCTCAGGGTAGTAGTAATAATATGACCCTCCATTTATGTCTTCGTAAACTACGCAGTGTGTTCCCTCGTTGATTGTGATTGGGTCGAGCACTATACTTTCAATCGGAGTTTCTGCTATGGTAACATCGAATGTGGTTTTATATCCGTCAAAATAAGCTACTGCTGTATATGTATTACCTACTGTCCATTTGTTGTCGTTAGACTGGTCATCAATTATGCTGATTTCAATATCTTCTGATGGTCCTATACCTGAAATAACATCACCGTTTTTGTATGTTATTGTATACTCAATAACCTCATCCATGTAATAACTTGCGTAAGTCTCCAAATTGCCTGACTCATCGCAAGTACCATTAATCACACACATAGTGTTCTCATATATTGTAACAGGTTTTACTTCTACGCTTTCTACCTCAGTAGGCAGGATTTCAACCGTAGACTTTGCTGTTTGATTTCCTACCATCACTTCAAATTCATAGGTATTGCCTGCTGTCCAGAGCTCGTCTTCTGACTGGACATATGATACAATAATATCAATGCTTTCTCCTTCGATTTCAAGTGTCATATCGTTTTGATTTTCTACGACTTCACCGTTTTCAAGAGTAGCTTTAACTTTAATGTCATCTAAATAGTACTCGAAATAAGGTCCGTTTTCGCCCCAGAAAAACATACCATTTGTATATTCAGTTACACGCACAGGCTCAACTTCAATTGACTTTATCGGAACTTCTTTGACAGTAACCGGTACGTCTACCTGTACGCCCATCAAACTGAGCTGTTCGTTATAAGTATTACCTGCTTCCCACTGGTTGCTGTATGACTGATTGTCTGTGAGTGAATACCAAAATTCTTCGCCGTTGTACTCAATAGGCGCAGCTAACTCAGTTGTTGTTCCGTCTTTGAATGTAACAGTACCATTTATATTCTCTTGCACCATGTAGTAATAGAAGTAATCATTGTAAAATGTTGCCCAGTCACCACCACATTGTGACATAAAACTTATAGGCTCAATCTGGATGCTTTCTATCGGTGTTTCTTCGATTGTGACAGGAACTTCGACACCCTTGCCGTTTAATGATACTGTTGCTGTGTATGTGTTACCTTTAGTCCACTGGTTTTCGTAAGACTGGTCTGATATAAGTTCAAAGTTGTAGTGCACGCCGTTGTGATCAAACATATAGCCTTCACCACTGACAACGTCGCCGTCAGCAAAAGTTACTGTATAATTGAACTTATCTTCAAGTGTATACCTAAAAAAGTCTTCGTTGTAATCTGTGTATCCGTTTGTTCCTTCATAAACTGAGATAGGCTCAATTTTTAAATCTGTTATTGTGTCGCTGGCTCCTGCAGTTATCGGGAAAGAAAACAGCACAATAACTGACACTAAAACCATACTCAATGCTGAAATGATTGGTTTTTTCTTCATAAATAAATACTCCTTAAAAAATTAACTTTGTTTTTATAAACGATATTTGTGACTCACAAATAATACTATATATAAAAAAACGCAATATTAATGAAAGCCGTCATAAACAGGGAATTAATTATCATAAAACGGAAAAGATACTCTGCACGCTCCTTTTAATTGACAAATTTATGCGTTAACTTTATAATGAAACCACGATGTGTCTGAGCTTTTTTTGAGTATCAGCCACGGTGACAATCAATAACTTTAAGGAGTTAGCTTATGAAAAAGTTTTTAGCGTTATTACTTGCTACTATGATGATTTTTTCTATTACTGCGTGCAACAGCACAACAACAAAAACTGAAGTCAAGAAAAACGAGTACGTTATGAGCGAAGAGCCTCTTGAGGGTTCTGTAATCGACGGCGTTATGACTGACATTCAGCTAAGCGACCCGATTTTGCAGAAAACTACTGCTTCGTGGCAGGACACCTGTGTGCTGTATGAAGTTAACGTAAGACAGTTCACTGAAGAGGGTACTTTTAAAGCATTCGAAGAACACCTCGACAGACTCAAAGATATGGGTATCAACACACTGTGGTTTATGCCGATTCACCCAATCAGCGAAACAGAAAGAAAGGGTACGCTTGGTTCTTACTACGCTGTTGATAACTACACAGCTGTAAATCCTGAGTTTGGCACAATGGAAGATTTCCAGCACCTTGTTGACAAAGCTCACAAAATGGGCTTTAGAGTTATCATTGACTGGGTTGCTAACCACACAGGTTGGGACCACGACTGGATTACTGCTCACCCTGAATGGTACGAGCGTGACGAAAACGGTGAGATTACATATTCTTACGACTGGTCGGACATCGCTGAGCTTAACTATAACAGCTACGAAATGCGTGCCGAAATGATTAAGGCTATGCAGTTCTGGATTGAAGAAGTGGGCATTGACGGTTTTAGATGTGACCACGCTGTCGGTGTTCCTGCACCATTCTGGAATGCTGCTGTGTACAAGCTCAAGTCAATAAACAGCGATATTATGATGCTTGCTGAGGTTTCCGCTGCACAGAGCCTTACAAAGTACGCTTTCGACTCTTGCTACAACGACAACCTTTACGGTCAGTCGATGATGGTCAAAGGTGGCGTTGCTACTTCTACAATACAGCAGGGCTTACAGCTTAGCACTCACTACGTTGAGGGCAGTTTCCCTATGAACTACCTTGACAACCACGACAAAAACTCTTACGAAGACAGCATTGTTGGTCGTTTTGGTGACACTTACGAGCCACTTTTGGCTATGTCTTTCATCGCTCCGGGTTATCCACTGATTTACACATCTAACGAGCAGGGCTACGACCACGAGATTGAGTTCTTCGAAAAAGACACCGTTAAATGGGAAAAAGAGCCAAAATACGCTGAAGTTATCAAAGAGCTGTCAGCTCTTAAAACAGGCAACAAAGCTCTGTACTCATCAAACAGGGACCTTGAGTTTTTGGAAGTTAGCAACACTCACATTTTTGCATTCTCAAGAACAAGCGGTGACAACAAGGTTGTTTACGTTGCTAACCTCTACCTTGAGGGTGTAGACGATGCTACAGTAACACTTCCGTTTGAAAACGCAAAATGCGTAATGCACTACGACGGCGAAAACTTTGACTATGAAGACAAGGACGTTACTGCAAAGGACTTCGAAAACAAAGACTACAACCCATACGAGTTCTACATTTTAGTAGTTGACGCAGAAGCTTAAAACTTAACAAAACATAAAAGAACGCACCTAAGAAACCAATCTTGGGTGCGTTTTTGCGTCATATTATATTTACTTTTTTCTGAGTATACTGCGTACTTTTGCGTAAACTCTTTTGAAAAACAGGGTGTGCACTATTATTTTGCTGTACACACGATACAAAAAGCTGTCGCAACTAATCCACTTTCCTTTTCTATACAAGCTGTTTGCAACACCTATCACCTGCGACATACTGGCCTTTTCTGTCCACGCCTGAGCATCGCCGTTAATAGTTAGCGTTTCGCCGCTTAATTTTCGCACTCTGTGCAAAATACAGGTTCCGTTTTCACGTTCAAAGAAGACAAGCTCGCCTTTTTTTACGGCTCGTTTCTCTTTGCTAACAAGCTCCACCTTGTCGCCACTGCTTCGCAAAGTCGGTCGCATACTGTTGCCTGTGACACTTAAAACAAACGGCAAAGAACTATTTAGCGTTTCCTTTATTATAGGAACAAGCTCTGTCACTGACAAAGAGAGTACGTTTGCGTTTTCATTACCATTATTTGTTTTCATTGCGTCACCACCTTTTACATATTTTTCGACTCAAACCCTATTTTTATTATATTATTTATTTTATTCCAGTCAATAGCTGTGCTTATTCAACCGTACGTTTATCCATTCAACAATTGCTTTATCAAGTAAACATTAATTTAATTGAACTGGCGCTATGTTTGTGGTATTATATTTTTATATTACTAATGAAAGCGTGAACGATATGAATCTGCAAAATTTCAGCCTTTTGCATCCGCAAGATTGCGACGCAAAATACTCAACACTCAACAAAGAAGCGATTAACGATTTGTCAATTGACTACATCTGCGAGGCTGTGACAGAAGACTCCTACGAGCTTAACAGCATCAAGCAGTTACTTGTAAAAATTACTCACAGCGAAGAGGTTATCAAATACCGTCTTGACGTGTTCGAGGATTTCCTCAATTTTCCACAGCTTAGAAGTGATTTGACTTCACTTTTATTAAAGCTCAAGGATTTGCGTGAAATCGAGCGTTTCCAGAAAGACACCGAGTCAAGCTCTATCTGGCAACTGGTAAACCGTCTGCGAGAACTTGACGGCTACGTTGACTGCATCACCCAGATTAAGCAGACGCTTGAAGCTTTGCCGATTAACTCAGAGGGTTTAAAAGCTCTTAGAACAAACGTACAGGCGATTTACGCTGACAGCGGTTTTCCGCTTTTGAAAGCTGACATAAACGAAACACTCGAAAAAGCAAGAACTTTAAAGAGCATCACCCTTGGCGTTAACCTTGACAATATGCTAAAACCGCAGACAGTCGGCGTTATCTCTTTAAACGACAAGCACTTCACCGATAGCGGACTACTCAAGCGTTTTATGAACTTCGTTGACAAAAAAGACGAGCTTCACCATGGTAATGACGTTTCTGGGTTCACGTCTTTCCACGTTGCAAATCCTACATCAATCGGCTTTGGCATTGGCAAGGCTGTAAACGGTGCTCAGCAGGATTTAAACCAGATTCAAAATTCAACGCTGACGGGTGCTGACCCGATGTCAGACGCTTTAAAACGTGTTGTGACAGACATCTTAAAACGCACAGTTAACAACATCAAGGCAATGCTCAACAAGTACACAAACATCAGCGGTTACTCATTCACCGAGCTTATGCCTGAGATTATCTTTTACATCCGTTTTGCTGAGCTTTGCGACAAAATCAAAGAAAAGGGACTTCCGCTGTGCAAGGCCCAAGTGCTCTGTGCTGATGACCGCAATTGCAGTATCACTGAAATTTACAACTTAAAGCTTGGCATCAAGGTCGCAAATGGTGAACAAATTAACGTTGTGACAAATGACTTTGAGTTTGACGAATCTAAACGAATCTACATCCTCACAGGTCCTAACCGTGGCGGTAAAACAACCATCACTCAGGCTGTGGGACTTGCGTTTTTACTGGCTCAGCACGGCATTTACGTTCCGTGTGGCAGTATGAAATTCAGCCCTTGCGACAATATTTTCACCCACTTCCCTGCTGACGAAAACGACACCGTGGATTTGGGCAGACTCGGCGAAGAAAGCAAGCGTTTGTCAGAGATTTTCTCGGTTGCAACCAAAAACAGCCTGCTACTGCTTAACGAAAGTTTGGCTACAACAAATGTTGCAGAGGGCTTGTACATTGCAAAGGATGTTGTAAAATCTATGCGATACTTAGGTGTGCGTTCGATTTTTAACACTCATATGCATGAGCTTGCACGAAGTGTAGGAGAAATCAACAGCAATGTTTCGGGCGACAGCGTTGTTGAAAGTATGGTTACTGGTGTTGAAAACGGCGAGCGTTCGTTCAAGATTTTCATTGCACCGCCTCAGGGTGTGAGCTACGCAAAGGACATTGCAATAAAGTACGGCGTGACCTTTGACCTCATCAAAAACGAGATTGACAGCAGGAATTAATATATACAAAACGGAGTTTGTACTATGGCAAGATATACATGCGACTTTATGATGGAACAAAATCAACAGGAGTTTTTTAACCGTGCTTTTGAACTTCTCAAAGGGATGGGTTATCAGTACGTTAACCACAAGGGTGAGGATGTTTTCAAAAAAGGTAACGGCTGGGTTTCGGCTCCTACATTTTTTAAAATCACATACTCAGGCACAACAGTGAGAATACAGGCGTGGATGAAAACTGCTCTGCTCCCCGGTGTTTATGCAGGCGAGCACGGAGTTGACGGTGTCTGGGGCTTTGCTGTTAAAGACATTTTAAAAAGCAGAGTCAAACAGCTTGAGCAGTTAATAATGTCGATGGGTGCAAAACCACTGGGCACTCCAATCGGTGTTATAGCTGGAACTAATATACCTGCACAAGCAATCCCTGATGTGCAAGCTCAGTCACAGCCGACTGTTACCGGCGGTAATTTCTGCACTAACTGCGGAAAAGCGTTGCCACAAGGTTCTGCGTTTTGCTCACAGTGTGGCAAAGCTGTAAAGAAATAATTTTACGGGTGCATCGTTGATGTGCCCTTTTTTCGACAAAATCGTAAAAAATCGAACATATTTTTCAAACAAATGTTTGCATTTTGTGTCGAAATATGTTACACTCTACACAGAGGTGATTGTATGAAACCACTGAGCAAAAGTCAGCAAAAGGTTTATGACTATATATTATCTTGTAGCGAAGATGGCAGGGTGCCGTCTGTAAGGGAACTGTGCGACGCTACGGGGTTCAAATCCACATCCACTGTGCACCTGCACCTGAAAACGCTTGAGGACCGTGGTCTGATTGAAAGAGAAAGCGGACTCAACCGATGCATACGCATCAAAAACGACGAGAAAACGTCGAAAGTTCCTTTGCTTGGTAGGGTAACCGCTGGTGTGCCTATCTTGGCGGTTGAGGAAATCGAGAGCTACATCCCTGTCGCTCAATCGATTACCAGAGGCAGGGAGATGTTTGCACTCACTGTTGTCGGCGACAGTATGATTAACGCGGGCATTTTTGACGGCGACATTATTGTTGTACACCGCACACCGACAGCCTTAAACGGCGACATTGTTGTTGCAATGGTTGAGGACGAATGTTCAGGCGAGGCATCGGCTACAGTAAAACGTTTTTACAAGGAAAAGGGGCACATCCGCCTCCAGCCTGAAAACGACAGCTACGAGCCGATTATCGTTGACAAAGCCGTGCTACTGGGCAAGGTTGTGACCTTAATCAGAAATTTTGAGTGATTATGACAATAAAAAAGTGAATAACCAATAATTTTACACAAGAAAGCTCCCGATGGGAAATTCCGTCGGGAGCTGTTTTTTCAGTGTTTTGTGATTTGCAGTTTTGGTTACAGCGATTTGAGGTACTCAATCATATCAAGGTAGTTACCGCGTCTGAAGTTGCTGATATCGTGGTTTTTTGTATTAATCAAGCCGTCTGTGAGCAGGAAAGTTTCAATTCCCAATTCCTTGCACGGCAGGATGTCTTCATTTACATCGTTGCCAAACATCACGGTGGTTTCCGCAGTTGCACCAAATTTCTCCATAATCTCTTTATAGTAGCCTGTGCTCGGCTTTGAAAATGAGCAGTTGTCGTACACAGTGATGTCGTCGAACATATCATATGACAGGTTTGTCCACGAAAGGCGTTTTTCGACTGCTTCGAGTGGGAACATCGGCTGAGTTGCAACTACGACAAACTCTGCTTTTTCACGCATTAGCTTTACGATTTGTTCTGCATACTCGTTGACACGGGTGACTGCTTTAATCGCATTGTATGGCTCTTCGTAAACTTTTGGGAACAGGTCGATAGCCTGTTGTGCTCTTTCTCCAGCCAAAGCTTTGAAAGCTTCTTCAAACACAACTGCGTTTGTGCGACTACCGTCGTTTTTGCCCATTGCGTAGGCTGACTGCATAGTGGCTTTTGCAATCTGTTTGCCGTCAAAGCCATGCTCGTAAAAAAGCTTTGCGATAGCGTTCACGTAAATTTTTATGTAAGCGTCCTGATCCATCGGAAGCAGTGTGCAGTCGAGGTCAGTCATAATCAGTTTTTTCATATTTATCACCTACAAAATGATAACACCAAATACGCATTTTAGCAAGCATTAAACAAAATTCTTGATAATACTGCATTTGTGTGCTATTCTTAAAGGTAGATTGTTATGGAGGTAATCACAATGAAATATCATTTTAATCCTTGCTCAATGCTGTTACCAAAGAAAGATTTTGAGAAATGGTCGGTTGTTGCGTGCGACCAGTACACATCTGAGCAAAAATACTGGGATGAGGTTGAAAAAATCGTAGGCGATGCACCGTCTGCATTAAACATCATTCTCCCAGAAATATACTTAAGCGACGATAACAGTGAGCGTATAGCGTCAATCAACGCTCATATGGCACAGTACTTAGACTCAGACGTTTTTGAAACTTTTGAGGATGCTATGATTTACGTTGAGCGTGAGTCAAACGGCACAAAACGTCTTGGTATTGTTGGTGTTATCGACCTTGAAGACTATGACTACACAAAGGGCACTGACGCTCTTATCCGTGCAACTGAGCAGACAGTTCTTGAGCGTATTCCGCCACGAGTTGCTATTCGTAAAGACGCTCTGCTTGAAATGCCACACGTTATGCTTCTTATCGACGACCCTGACAAGAAAGTTATCGAGCCTTTAGCTTCAAAAAAGGGCGATATGGCTACTGCATACGACTTTGACTTAATGCAGGGTGGCGGTCACATTGAGGGCTACTTCATTGACAAGGACACTCAGGTTAAGGTTCAGGATGGTTTAGAGAGCTTGCTTAATAACAGCGATTTGCTTTTTGCTGTTGGCGACGGCAACCACTCACTTGCAACTGCAAAGGAGTGCTACAGACAAAACCCAACTGAGCTTAACCGCTATGCACTTGTTGAAATTGTAAACATCCACGATGCTTCAATCGAGTTTGAGCCAATCTACAGAGTAATGTTCAACATCGACGCAGACGACTTTATGAACAAGTTTATGGAAGCACACACAGTATCAAACGGTGACGAAACTCACGACTACGAGTGCGTTACTAAAAACGGTAGCGAGAACATCACTGTAAAAGCAACAGCAAAGCTTCCTGTTGGCACATTGCAGGTATTCATTGACGAATACTTGAAAGAAAACCCACAGGTTAAAATCGACTACATTCACGGCGAAGACGTTGTTTACGACCTTTGTAAAGAAGATAACACCTTGGGCTTTATCTTCAAGGGTATGGGCAAAAGCGACTTATTCCCTGCTGTAAGTGCTGACGGTTCACTTCCTAGAAAGACATTCTCAATGGGTCACGCTCATGACAAGCGTTACTACATTGAAGCAAGAAAAATCAAATAATCAGCTTATAATTAATCCCTCCGTGTATTAATACGGAGGGATTTTTTGTATGAGTGGTATTATTTTGGGTGCTGTCGCACGCGGTACGCCTTAAAAACCATACCCTACGATTTGTGATTCATTTGAGTTTGTTACACGGATAAAACATTGGTTTTCAAGCTCGTTTCGGGAGGGCACGGAGACCCTCCCCTACAAATTGCGGTCCATTTGGGTTTACTACACAGATAAATGCATCCGACTTATATAATCACAAGTATATACTCAAAGTACAGCTTTTTGACTTTGGAGACATCACTTTCGACAGCCTTTGTGCGTGCATCGGTATACTTAGTTATCAGCTCAAGCTCGCTATCTGTGAGCTGTGATGAGCTGTACCGTGCTTTGTTAACTATGTCGGTGACTTTCTCAGGGATGTGAACATAAACGTGATGCGAAAGTCTAAGCAGATATCTGTAGTGCATTATCGCACGCTCGTTGTTAGAGCCTGTGTTAAAACGTTTTTTTCTTAATAAAAGAACAATTTTTCGCCTTAATATCAACGTGATAACAGCTAGCAACAGAACAGAAACAGCAACAATAACACTTGTCACAGGCTTGTTCTCGGTTTTCTCTTTAGTGTCTGTTTGTTGGTCTTTGCTAGTATCTGTTTTGCTATCAGTCTCGGTGGCACTTGTCGGCTCAACGCTTTCAACAGCGGTTGACTGCTGTTGTGTGCTCTGTTGCTGTGTGTCTTCAACAGCAGGAGCAGATACAGGCACTAAAAAGTCACCTGCGGTAGCTTCAAGCGGTACCCAGCCGATATCAGCGTCAAAATACTCCACCCAGGCGTGAGCATTGTCGGTGGTGACTACTAAAGAATCCGAGTTATCGCTGTTGTATTCAACACAGTAGCCTGACACATATCGAGCAGGTATACCCAAACTTCTGAGCATCAGCGTTGCAGTCGTTGCAAAATGCACGCAGTAACCTGTTTCGCTCTCGTTTAAAAACCACAACGCAAGGTCTTGTCCCTGTGGCAATGAAGGAGTGTCGAGTGAATAGGTGGCAGAATTTGAAACGTATTCTTTGACTGAGGTCACAATACCCTCGTTTGAATAAAAATCAAAGTGATTGTTGTATGCAATTTCTACCAACTTATCACGCACGTCCTGTGGTACAGACAAGTAATTATTATACACAAACTCCTTGTATGCATCTGAATTTACGGTGTCGTCGATTTTGTAGTACACCTGTGAATCTTCTAAAATCAACTCATTAGCTGTACAAGGGTTGAACTTCATTTCGTAAGTTTTTGTGCCATCACTGTTTTTTAAGAGAATATCAAACAAAGCTGGGTCGCCAGGTTCAGAAAGATAATATGGTGTGTACAAAACGTCCTCTTTTTGCTTTGTTTCTATGCTAAGCTTGTATTCAGGCACAGGGGATTTTGTCATAACAAAGCTGTCAAAGTTTTCAGGGTAGCTTTGCGCCTGCTCGTCGGTGAGTATTGACCAGCAGTTGTTCTCGTAGTTTGCGTAGCTCAAACCTTTGAGATAAATTCTGCCACTGTAATTGCTGTCAATTGTCATTACCTTTGTGTGAGTGTGCTTGAGCGGTCCGCACTTTGTCAAATCAATCTCTGTTTTGATGTTTTTGGTATTTGCTGCAACAGGTCCTTGTGCTGTGCTGTAATCGCCCGTAACAAGCAAATCAGTTGCCGATAGGAGCAGGTTGTCCTGCCACTCTTTTCTTTCAAAGCTTTCGACAGGGTTTACTAAATACACACCCGCTACCAGCGCAGCCATAATAGGTGCCACGACAAAAACCACCCAAATTGATTTACTAGCGTTTGCACGGCATACAGCTGAGCTTACAAACAGCGTCAGCATAACAGCAACCAAAGACAACAACGGCAACAAATCCGGCAGTGTATCAACCAGAATAAAGCAAGGGATAATCACAATTATCGGGATTGCAATTGAGAAAAAAACTTTTCCTGTTTTTATCGACAAAGACGTCAGCAAAAAGCTAAGCACTGCCGAAAACAAAGTAAAAAGTGCGGTGGCATTGGCTTTAACTGTTGCAAACAAAACGCTTTGGGGCAAATTAAGATACTGTGAATACATCCTCAACACTGAGTTAATGGTGTAATTAAGCTGAGCTGCAATAGTGTTATATGAGCACAGCACCAAAACGGCAATCAAGAGAAAAACAACGCCTGTATAAACCATAAATTTGCGCTTGCTTTTTAAAACAACAGAAACTGCCGAAAAAGCACCTGTGAACACCAAAGTGAAAAATATTAGGGCGGCAGTGTTCACCTTAATGTTAAACGACGACACAAGGCAGAGCAACGAACATACTACAAGTAAAAATGAAGACACAGCACACACCACTGCGTAAAGCTTGCTTTGTGATTTGTCCGGTACAGAAATTACGGTTTTACTCATTGTGTACTCACCGCCTCTGTGTTGTGCGCAATATTGTAGATAAGCGGATTGTCAAGAGCCTGCACCACTTTACTGCCATACTCGTTTTTATACAGTCGCAAAAGAAAACTCTTAACATCATTTTTTGCGTTTATTTCGCACAGCTCTCCGTTTGGTAAGGCAGTGTAAAATTCAACATTCTTCTCGCAAAGTGAATAAGCACTGTACATATACTTTGATAGTGTAGTGTTGTTCTCCTTGGGATTTTGTGTCAAAGCCAAAGTCAGCACAAGCGGTCTGCAAACAGGTACGCTTGGTTCTTTTACAATCAAATCGTTGTGCCTTGCGGAAATTTTCCAGTGTATGTTTTTCAGGCTGTCACCTTTTTGGTAGTTTCTCAGTTCATATTCATCGGCATAGCCGTTTGGTTTTTTCTTGTAGCTAATGACTTTGTTTTCCACAACATCAACGGGCAGATTAACCACTTGTGGCTGTGGGTTTACGACCACCTCGATATGACAGCAAAGCTTTGCGGGAATGAAAAAAATGCCGAGAAAATCATAAATTTTACAATACTTTGCATTTATTTCAACCATACCGCAGTTATGGGTCAAAGCATCTGTTTTCACAAAAATCGGGTTATCAATAGAACCGCTGTACAAAAATTTAACAGTTCTTTTCTGTGTTGCAAAGCGGTTTACAAAGCTGAGATTAAATTTAATAAAAGGACAGAAAAGCTTTCTGCCTTTGTTTGGGACTATTCTTAAACATAGAAGTTCGCCTGCGGCAAGCTCATCTTGAGCAGAAATTGATACACCCGTGACACAAGTGTACACCATAAACGGCAGGCTTAAAATAAGCGACAAAAGCGGAACGCACAGCAAAAGTATCAGCAGGTACCACGAAAACCATTCGTAGTAAAAAATGCTGAAAACAAAGACCGATGCAAGCACCGCAAGATATACAGATATATTTTTCAGCATACTTTTACCTACACCTTTGGTTGTTTCACGCTTTTGAGTATTTCGAGCAAAATCTGCTGTTCACTCAGCTTTTTTGACACAGCCTCGGATGAAAGAATAATTCTGTGATTTAAGGTGCTCACAAAAATACTGCGGACATCCTTTGGCACAACGTAGTCACGCCCGCTTGCAAAAGCAACCGCTTTAGCCATATCGGTGAGCGACAGCGTTGCTCTTGGGCTTGCACCACGCAAAATGTACTTCGAATTTCGTGTTGCCTTTATCAGCGAAACAATGTACTCCACAATATCTTCGTGCACAAAAACATCCTGCACGGCTTGTTGCATTTCTATAAGCTGTTGTGCTGTTACAACCTGCTTTACTCTATCAAGCGGATTGCCTTTTGCTCTGTTTACAACCATCTGACACTCTTCGTCAAAATCGGGATAGCCCATTGTAAGTCTGACAGTAAAGCGGTCGGTCTGTGAGTCTGGCAAAAGCTGGGTGCCCGATGCACCAACAGGGTTTTGTGTCGCAATTACAGAAAACGGCTTATTAAGCGGATAGGACCTGCCCTCTACCGTAACCTGCTGTTCTTCCATTGCTTCAAGCAAAGCAGACTGAGTTCGGCTTGAGGTGCGGTTTAACTCATCCGCAAGGAAAAGGTTGCAGAAAATCGCACCCTTGTTAAACGCCATTTTTCCTGTTTCTTTGTTGTACACAACGTAGCCTGTAATGTCTGACGGCAGTGTGTCGGGAGTAAACTGCACTCTGCCGTAGTCAAGACCCATCGCTTTTGAAAAAGCCAAAGCCATTGTGGTTTTTCCTACACCGGGAATATCCTCAATCAAAATATTGCCGTTTGTAAGTATAGCAAGCATAACATTAGCGATAACCTCGTCCTTGCCGTTAACCACCTTGCGTACTTCATTTATAATTCTTTGAAAATCGTCCATATATATCACCCGAAAGCTAATTATTTTAATTATACTTTTATTATACACTATAACCACTGTTAATTAAGTGAAGTTATTGTAAATTATTTCCTTATGTTTATTAATTTTTAGTGAATAAATCAACAGTTTACACAAAACAAAGGCGTCCCAGAAACTGAGACGCCCTTTTTGTCAATAAATATTATGGTTCTGTGATGAGTTTTGTGACTGGGTAGGCTCGTCTTTTAAGAGCTTGTACACCACAGCCCACATAAGTAACAAGCCGACAACGTAGCCGATTGCAATGTAAAACAGGTTAATATCTACATCAACCACCAAATGAGCTGTCATCTGCGCATATAGATAACGCTGGAACAGAAATGTTAAAAGCAGTACTACGAGCATCACAATATTCGCCCACAAAAGCGACCACCACAGAGTCTTGTTAACCTTGCGCTTACCGTTTGTTGTGTTTTTATCTGACACAAAAAGCACTCCTTTCCTTTAAAATACCGAATTACTATAGCACAGTATTGTCGATTTTTCAATTACAAATTTATTAATTATGTTCTAAAAATCGAGAAAGCACGTGCAACTTCTTCGAGCATTACCTCGGTGCCTACTGATATTGAGTTCATACTGATGTACGAATATGTGAGCGCAAAGTTCACACAAACACAGCACAGCATTGAGATAAGCATAAAGTTGCGGTAAATACGCTTTGTTTCTTCGCTCTTTGTATGGCGGTAAAGCATAAAGATTACAAACAAAGCACAAGTGAGCATCTGCCACGCAAAGTCAACCATATATCTTACGCCGTAACCGCTTTCCCATACTGAATAAATAATGATGCACGGAGCGACAACCGCTGTAGCCAAGAACAAAGTTGTAATTATTGCACGGTTTTCCTTTTTAACGTACTTTAACACCTTTGGAGATATAAAAAGTGCGAGCATCGGCAACGCTCTAAAGAACAGACCGACACCGTTGTTTGTAGCTGTAAAGTAGTAGCCGTTTACACCCAAATCCGAAATGTTTGTCATAACAAACGGGAACTGAGAAGAAAACGACGGCGGTGCTAAAAGATAGTTGTAGAAGCCGATTGCAGCAAACTGAGTGTGATACTGGGCACTCAAAAAGTCGTTGATAGTAAGCGAATACTTGATACCGAAATCGGTGAATGAATCAAAACGAATGTAGTTGTAAACCATCTGCAGTGCACCGATTACCGCAAACGGCACGAGTGCAAACAGCAGGTATTTTACTATAGATACCGCTTTCTTGTCCTTTTTGTTTTCACGCTTGATTTTTACAACACCTGCACCAATATAAAACAGAGCAACAACGCACCAGATTGCAGTTGTCGGACGGCAGGTAACGGCGATTGACAAAAATAACGACGAAAG
>JAFUOM010000093.1 GCA_017481885.1 Ruminococcus sp. | reverse complement strand
GAAAATGTAAAGGAGTGATACCGACATAATCTCAAGATTTCCGTGATGCCTTATGAAACTGGGTGAATGGGATATTCCAGATTATGAATTAGAAGCAATAGTAAAATGTTTCCTACCCGATATTCAGGAGTTCTTTGCAACAGATGAAGGCAAAGAATACTTGAAAGAGTATAAGTCAGGCAAGGAGCAAAAAACACAACAAGGTGATAAGATGCCTTAAAACACAAACAAGGTCAGGGAATAAAACTCCCTGACCTTTATCTTTTTAGCAAGTGTTAAGTTAGTACTGGAATTAATAAGTATTGCTACCACACAACTTCTTAGAATTGAAATTGGGATACTCTACATAAATAATAAATCCGAACCCATCTCCAATAAGAGAAAAGTTCGGATTTATACTGTTTGGTGCGGGTGACAGGACTTGAACCTGCATGGATCTCTCCGCAAGAACCTAAATCTTGTGCGTATGCCAATTTCGCCACACCCGCTTGCATATATTTCAACAAGAATAACTTGTTAAAAACAAAATATTAAATTTTATCGATTTTTATCCACGAGGTAGCACAGCCTAAATCTGGCGCGTCTGCCAATTCCGCCACGCCCGCATATTGAATTTAATCGACTTTTGTGCGGTGGTTTATCACCACAATTTGTCAACGCTACCCATTATACACCAACTTTAAAATAAAATCAAGTGATGTTTTAATTTTGTTATTTGGCGGTAATTTATCCCATAAAAACAGATTTTATTGACTATCGTTTTTTGCTGTGATATATTCGGTGTGGACATAAATTTATCATAAAGAATACAAAATTTGACAAGGGGATAGTGTATGAAAAAACTACGTCTTTTTAGTCTTGCGTGGCCAATTTTTATTGAGACTGCATTGTTTATGCTTTTAGGCTTTGTTGATGTTTTTGTGCTCAGCAGGTATGACGACCTTGCAGCATCAGCGGTCAACACAGCAAACCAGGCGGTTTCTATTGTTACTATTGTGTTTACCGTCATTTCAGGTGCGAGTGCGGTTCTGATTTCGCAGTACCTTGGTGCTAAAAAGAAAGAAAACGCATCGCGTATTGCCGCTATTTCCATTGTGTTTAACCTGGTTGCAGGTATCATTATTAGTGCACTTTTGGTGCTTTTTTCTAAGCCCGTGCTTGAGTTTATCGGAGCAGAGGGAAAACTGCTTGACTTTGCCAGTGAGTATCTTGTTATAGTTGGCGGATTTTTGTTTTTACAGGCTGTACTTGCGTCGATGTCGGTTGTTATTCGAAACCACGGACTGACTCAGATTTCGATGTATGTCACTGTTTCGATGAATATTATCAACACAGTGCTCGACATTGTGTTTGTTCTCGGACTTTTCGGTGCTCCGAAAATGGGTGTTATGGGTGTTGCTGTTGCGACAACGTTCAGCCGAATCGTCGGCACAATCGTGCTAGGTGTGGTGCTTTTCACAAAGGTCGAGAAGATCAAAATTTTCAAGCTTCTTAAACCGTTCCCGTGGGATGATGTTAAGAATATATTCAAAATCGGCGTTCCGTCGGCACTTGAGTCGTTTTTGTACAATCTCTCACAACTTGTTATTACATCAATGGTCCTGATTTATCTGACCAGCAGTGAATTGATAGCAAGAACTTATGTGCAGAATATCACGATGTTTTTCTATATATTTGCTGTTGCAATCGGACAAGCCTCACAGATTATCACGGGTCATTTAGTTGGTGCTGGGGAGATGGATAACGCTTACAAAAGCGGTATGCGTGCATACAAAATCTCAATGCTCATAACTATGGTTGCGTGTACTATTGGCGTTATTTTCAGAAAACCGCTGATGGATGTTTTCACCGATGATAAAAGTGTAATCGTCCTTGGTGCAGGGATACTGATGATCGACTGGGTGCTTGAGCTTGGAAGAACTACAAACATCGTTGTAATTGCGTGTTTGCGAGGTGCAGGCGATGTTTACTTCCCGACAATTTGCGCGATTTTCTCTATGTGGCTTGTGAGCGTATTGGGTGCTTATATTTTCGCCGTTGTGCTTAATATGGGTATCTACGGCTTGTGGGTGGCTCTTGCTATGGATGAGGTGCTCAGAGGCATACTGATGGTATGGCGTTTCAAGGGCGGAAAATGGCGAGAGAAAGCTATTGTTAAAAGCTGATATAAACCGATATAAGAAAAGGAGCTGTGAAGTTGCACAGCTCCTTTTGCTTTTGTTATTTACTTGAATGAAACAGGCTTGACACCTGTTTCAGGAAAACGAGATTCGCCTGACGGTTCTGACATAGAAAAGTACATCTTAGCAGCCTTTGTAGTACCGAAATCTCGGTTTGAGCCTGAGTTTTGCACCTTGTTGAACGCTTCTCTGAACATTGCGTTGTGGGCTTCTTCTCGGTTTAACAGAAAGTCGATAGTTTCCTTCACTTTTTTATCGTCAATCTGGCGGTAAAGATATTCGTATACTACCTTTGCACGCTGTTCTGAGGCGATGTTTGAGAGCAAATCTGCACACAAATCACCTGTAACTGTGACATAGTCTGCTGTCCAGGAATAGCCTGATGCGTTGATAAGTCCGGGGTTAAGACCGAGCAGTACGTGACTCTCGATTTCACCTGCTCCGATAGTCTTATAGTCAACATCGTGGCCATTTAGAAGATTAATTGTCTGTGCAACCATTTCCATGTGTCCGAGTTCCTCAGCGGCTATGTCTAAGAACAAATCCTTAATCTCAGGGTCTTTGATTCTAAAACTCTGTGACATATACTGCATAGCGGCTTTGAGCTCGCCGTTGCCACCGCCGAGCTGTTCTTGTAAGAGTGCGGCATACTGAGGGTTAGGACGTTCCACCTCTACCGGATGAAAAAGCTGTTTTTCGTGTTTGAACATATACATTCTCCTTTACTGTTTTGTCGCTATTAGTTTTTGGAGAATGAGCTTTATTATTCGTAACAAAAAACGCAGGAGCGTTTAAAAACTCCTGCGTTTAAGTTTAGTATATAGTTTGATTGTTATTTACTGTTGCTGTGACAACTGTCTTTTAGCGGGCATCCGCCACATCCGCAACTGCACGAAGACTTGCCTTTCTTTTTATCTCTGACCATTTTTAAAACGACCAGTCCTACCACTAAAGCAACTACTAAAAACACAATGATAGTTGCAAGGTTTGTGCTGAACCACGATAGCATTTTTAGTCCTCCTTTTGGGTTTTATTTTATCTTTTGAGAGTTGTGTTATCGTATTTGTTCTTTCTGAAAAGTAAATATAAGAGTGCGATAAGTGCAACAAATGCGAATACTGTCCAGATTGTGAATACGCCAGCGGAAATGAGCATACCGATGTTGTAAACAATCAGCGAAATTGCGTATGCAAAAACAGTCATATAACCTATCGTAAAGGCTGTCCACTTAGCGTTGTTCATCTCACGTCTGATTGCACCCATAGCGGCAAAGCAAGGAGCACAAAGCAGGTTGAAGATGAGGAATGACATACCTGAAAGTTTAGAGCCGTTGAAGAACTCTTCGCCGATAAGTGTGAGGTTTGAAACCTCGCCTTCCATAGCACCGAGCAAGTCAGCAGCAGCCTCAGGGTTAGCAGATGCGAGCATCTTTGAGAGTGAGCCGAATACACCGACAACTTCTTCCTTAGCAACAAGACCGAGCACTGTAGCAACGGCGCACTGCCAGTTACCAAAGCCGAGTGGTACGAATAACCAGGCAATAACAGAGCCGAGTAATTCGAGTATTGAAGCACCGCCGTTTGACTCTGTGATGTAGTGGAAACCACCCTCGAATGAAAGTGAGTTGAGCACCCAGATGATAACGCTAGCGGCAAGGATAACATTACCTGCACGCTTAATGAATGACCAGCCACGCTCCCAAGTAGCACGAAGCACGTTTGATGGTACAGGCATATGGTAAGCTGGAAGCTCCATAACAAATGGGGAAGGGTCGCCAGCGAACGCTTTAGTTTTCTTTAAGATGATACCTGAAACAATAACAGCACCGATACCGATGAAGTAAGCAAGTGTTGCTACCCAAGCTGATTTGCCGAAAAGAGCACCTGCGATAAGACCAACTATAGGCATCTTTGCACCACAAGGGATGAAGCCTGTTGTCATAATAGTCATTTTGCGGTCACGGTCCTGCTCGATTGTACGTGAAGCCATAATACCAGGTACGCCACAACCTGATGCAACAAGCATAGGGATGAAGCTCTTACCTGAAAGACCGAGCTTTCTGAAAACTCTGTCCATAATGAAAGCGATTCGTGCCATATAGCCGATGTTTTCCAAAATAGAGAGTAAGAAGAACAGAATAAACATCTGTGGCACAAAGCCCAGTACTGCGCCCACACCGCCAATGATACCGTCAGCAACAAGGGAAGTAAGCCACTGTACACAACCAACACTTTCCAAGAACGCTGTAACTGATGGGATAATCCAAGTGCCAAACAGTGTGTCGTTCATAAAACCTACTGTCCAGTCGCCGATTGTGCCGATTGAGAGTGTGTACACACCCCACATAACAAGTGCGAAGATAGGCAGTGCCAAGATTCGGTTTGTGACAACCTTGTCGATTTTCTCGCTGACTGTCAGCTTGTTAGCTGATTTCTTTATGTAAGCTGTTTTCATCAGCTTTTCAATGTAGTCGTATCTTTCGTTTGTGATGATAGCCTCAGCATCATCATCAAAGTGTTCCTCTACGTGAACGATGTCCTTTTCAATGTGCTTAATTACTTCATCGCTGAGCTTTAACTGCTTTAAAATCTTTTCATCACGCTCAAAAAGTTTAACTGCGTAAAATCTCTGGCGGTCGTCGTCCATTGAGTGGACACACGCTTCTTCAATGTGAGCGAGAGCGTGCTCAACTTCACCTGAGAACATATGCTGTGGGATGCTTCTGCCTTTTTTAGCTTCTTCTATTGCAATCTGTGCAGCTTCGAAAACGCTGTCGCCCTTTAACGCCGAGATAGGAACAACCTTGCATTTGAGCTTTTTGGAAAGTTCCTCAATGTTAATTTTGTCGCCGTTTTTCTCAACAACGTCCATCATATTGATTGCCACAACAACAGGGATGCCAAGCTCCATAAACTGAGTTGTGAGGTAGAGGTTACGCTCAAGATTTGTGCCGTCTACGATGTCAAGAATTACGTCTGGGTTCTCGTCAAGCAGATACTCTCTGGCGATAACTTCTTCGAGCGTGTAAGGTGAGAGCGAGTAAATACCAGGCAAGTCAGTGATTGTGACATTGCTGTCCTTTTTGTACTGACCTTCTTTTTTCTCAACTGTAACGCCAGGCCAGTTACCAACGTACTGGTTGGAGCCTGTCAAAGCGTTGAACAGCGTTGTTTTACCCGAGTTAGGGTTACCCGCAAGAGCGATTGTTATTTTATTCATTATTTCCTCCGTCTGTTAGTTTACGCTAACTTATAGTCAAAAAATGTTGGGGGAGTGTTAAAAAAATCCCCCGAAACGCTTATTGTACCTCAATCATTTCAGCGTCGTCTTTTCTTAAAGACAACTGGTAGCCACGCACTGTGATTTCTATCGGGTCACCAAGTGGTGCAACCTTGCACACCTTAACGCCTACGCCTTTTGTGATGCCCATATCCATAATGCGACGTCTGACAGCACCCTGACCATTTAGCTTAAGAACAGTTGTGCTTTCGCCGATTTTTACGTCTTTGAGTGTTTTCATATAAAGCCTCCTGTATATAAAAGTAAAAAATATAACCTAGTAGCTAGTTAGTTTAAGCTAACTGATTTGCCTAAAAATAAGGTTAGACACAGCTAACCTGTATATATACAATACAAAATTTTACAGCATTTGTCAATGATTTTAAGGATGAAAATGTTGTGTTTTCAACATTTTTTAAAAATTACCGAATAGTTACGGTGTGCTAACTTGTTCCTTTTGTTAAAATTGTACAAAGCACATCTACTCATATATTTGTATTAGAGAATTAAAATGTTTATGATTAAGTGTGCAGTAATTTACTGTGGATTTTTATTTAACGTTATGCTAGTATATTTATAAAGCAATATCGGAAATTTGTATTGTATCTGTGATACCTTACATAAATGTAATGAAAATTGTAGGGGACGGCATCCTTGACGTCCCGCCAAACGTTTCTAAAAATCTACATTTTGATATTAATTCCAGAGATAGGTTACATATGAAAAACAGAGAACGTAGATATTTTGCAGTGTGTGATGTTTTTATCATACTGATTGCGGTGTTCGCATCGGTTATTGCACTGGTATCCCAATTTAATAGTAATGCAGATGCTCTTTGTTGCGTGATAAAGGTGAGAGGTGAAACAGTTGAGACTATTGAACTTTCAACAATCAAAGCGCCTGTGACCCTTGAAATAGACGGCGAAATGCCTGTTGTTGTGAGTGTCACACAGTCGTCTGTTAAAGTGGAATCGTCTGCTTGTCCTGACAAGCTGTGTGAGCATTCAGGTGAGATTACACGCTCTGGTCAGTCAATTGTGTGCCTTCCTGCAAAGGTGTCGGTGACACTAAAGAGTGCAACACAGCAAAACGAATTTGACGCGGTGGTGAGGTAGAGTATGAAAAAGATTACAACTTCAAAAATCACCCAAACCGCAATGCTCAGTGCAGTAGCACTAGTCTTGTCGTACATCGAAATGTCACTTCCAGACCTGCCGTTTGTGCTTCCGGGGATGAAGCTCGGACTTTCTAATATCGCAACGATGTTTGCACTGTCTGCTGTTAGCTTGCCGTGTGCACTTGTGGTGTGCCTAGTGAAAGCTGTGTTTGCACTGCTTATGCGTGGGTTTACTGCGTTTTTGATGAGCCTGTGCGGTGGTGTGCTCAGTGTGCTTATGATGTATCTTGTGATGAAGCTGAAAAGTGTTGGCTATGTTGGCATCGGTGTCAGTGGTGCTTTTATGCACAACCTCGGGCAGATTTTAGTTGCGTTTGCGTTTACCGACTCAACCGTGTTTGCTTATTTTTCTGTTTTAGGTCTGGCGTCAGTTGCCACAGGAATGGTTACAGCCTTGGCAGTTTACATTATTTTGCCGAAAGTGCTTGCTATCGGGCTTTACAAAGATTGATGTGTGGTTTAATTTTCGCTCGTGGAATTTACAGTTACATTTATATTCTATAGCAAAATTAAAGATTAAAACTTTGTTACTTTGATAATAGTTTTGTCACTTGCACAACCCAATATCTTGTGGTACTATCTACTTGGAAATCTAAATAATGTGTTTTAAAAGAATTATAATTTAGAAAAATACAAGGAGAGAGGGACAGAAAATGAAGATTAATGTAACTGGTGGCACACTTTCACAGCACGAAATCGACGCATATGTAGCACACCTTAAAGAGAACAACCCTGACAAGTACATCAAAACTGTGGATTTTACAGTTGACGGCGAGTATGTTGATGCGAAGTTTACTTACGATTGCGTTCCGTTTGAGCGAATCAGAAGAATCACAGGCTACCTTGTTGGTACAGTTGACCGATTTAATAACGGCAAACGTGCCGAGGTAGAGGACAGAGTTACCCATACTCTGGCTTGTGACTGTGCAATGGAAGAGATTGCATAAGAATAGCAATAATAATTATGTGAAAGCTGTTGACAACTGTCGAAACAATGTTGTATAATAGCTTTCGGTCAAATGAATATTACTTATCAAGAGCGACTGAGGGACAGGCCCTGTGAAGTCCGGCAACCTGCAAAGTGTAAGGTGCCAAATCCTGCGGTTAAGCCGAGAGATGAGATCTTAAAACCGCACGGAAACCCGAGCGGTTTTTTTATTTTGTGCGCCGAGTGCTAGAGCGCTACAAATCTTAATGTGAGCGAGCTCTCGCGTAGAAAATCAAAGAGTTATTTAATCTTTGATTTTAGCAAGAAAGCAAGGAACAGAAGAGATTTGAAAGAGATGCGAGGACAAACGAGGCGTGATATTTAAGAGCCGAGCACCGTAGCCCTCAAAAGTCGAACACTCTCGTCCACTAACGTTCCTGCAAATCAATACCCTGTATGTGCAGCAAACTCAAATCAACTGCAACAATACAGTTAATTTATCAATAATATTTAATTCTTATACAGAAACAAAGAAAGGAAATGGTAATATGTCAAAGCGTTTATTTACATCAGAATCAGTTACACACGGCCACCCTGACAAATTATGTGACAGAGTGTCCGACGCAATTTTAGATGCTATTTTAGCACAGGACAAGAACGCACACGTAGCGTGCGAAACAACTGCAACAACAGGTATCGTTCACGTTATGGGCGAGATTACAACAACAGCAGACGTTGACTTTGAGTCAATCATCAGAAAGGTTGTTTGCGACACAGGTTATGACAATGACGAATGTGGTTTTAACGGTAACACTTGCGTTGTTGACGTAGCTTTAGACAAACAGTCACCTGATATTGCAATGGGCGTTAACAACTCGTACGAGCTCAAAGACGGTGAAAACGATGCAGATAACCAGAACGGTGCAGGCGACCAGGGTATGATGTTCGGTTACGCTTGCGATGAAACAGCTGAGCTTATGCCACTTCCTGTGTCTTTGGCTCACAAGCTTTCATACAAGCTCAAAGAGGTAAGAGAAAACGGCACACTTAAATACCTTCGTCCTGACGGAAAATCTCAGGTTACTGTTGAGTATGACGGTGACAAGGTAGTGCGTGTAGATGCAGTTGTTGTGTCAACTCAGCACGATGAAGATGTAACTTTAGAGCAAATCAGAGCTGATATTTTAGAGTACGTTATCAAGCCAATCGTACCTGCACAGTTACTCGACGAGAACACAAAGTTCTACATCAACCCAACAGGCAGATTTGTAATCGGTGGTCCTGTAGGTGACTCAGGTCTTACAGGCAGAAAGATTATCGTTGATACATACGGCGGATATTCACGTCACGGCGGTGGTGCTTTCTCCGGTAAAGACCCTACAAAGGTTGACCGTTCTGCTGCTTACTTTGCTCGCTATATAGCAAAGAATATTGTTGCAGCAAAGCTTGCTAAAAAGTGTGAGGTTCAGCTTGCATACGCTATCGGTGTTGCTGCTCCTGTATCAGTAATGGTTGAGACATTCGGCACATCAAGCTACACAGACGAACAGCTTGCATACGCAGTAAACAAGGTGTTTGATTGCCGTCCTACAGCTATCATCCGTGAGTTAAAGCTTACTGAGACTAAGTACTATGAGCTTGCTGCATACGGTCATATGGGTCGTGAGGAGTTAGGCGTAAGATGGGAAGACACCGACAAGGTTGACGCTTTACTCGAAGCTGTAAAATAATTCAATAGTGTAAATAATTGCAGAGAGGTAGTTGCCTCTCTGCTTTTTTATAAAATTTTTCATCGATGAAACCAAATGATACCTTTGAAGCGTTTTATTTATAGAGAGTTGTTTGTGGACGGCTTCTCAGCATAATACAAGGGAGTTGAGATTATGAAAATATTCAAAAAGATTTTAGCATTAGCTTTAGTTGTGTTTTTAATCGTAGGCTGTTGTGTGTTTTCGGTGAACGCCGCGATACCTCCGCAAAAATATGGTGATGTTGATGGTGACCAGTTTGTAACAATAACGGATGCAACCGCTATTCAAATGTATCTAGCACAAAATGGTATAATTTATAATAAACGTTATGAAGCTGCTGATGTGGATAGAGATTCCATAATTTCTATTCTTGATGTTACTATGATCCAGATGCACCTTGCGGGATACGATGTAAACTTCCCTGTTGATGATGAGTTTTATGTTGACCAATATTTGTATGGCGTGATTCTTGATTACGATAGCGGAAAGGCAATGGTAGGTGTACCTGTTGATTTTAAAGTTGACGGATATAGTCATCCGGGTCCTACAAATGTTAAGCTATATGTTGATGGAGAGCTTGTTGCACAGACAAGCGAACACGCTCTGCCACCTAATCAATACGAATATCACTTGAGTCACACGTTTAAGGAAGCGGGTGCATATCATTTGAAAGTATCGGTGTGTGATAAATGGGGTGTTGGATACTCCTATGATATAGAGAATTATGTTGTTGTAAACGATGTGGAGGATAAATCGAAGCCTGTTATTACATCTATAAGACGGGATTCGCTTACATCGATTCGACCACAAATTACTGCTACAGCACAGTTTGGTACAGCTCCATATCAGTATAAATTTGTATTAGAACAAAGTTGGTTTATTGAAGAAGAGCCTGCAATGGTTATTAAGACGCAGGAATTTTCTGATAAAAACACTTTTGATGTTGAACTTGACGCGTATGGTGTATATAGGGTGAAAGTAACCGTAAGGGATGCAAACGGTAACGAAACTACGGAATCTTCTATCATACGTGTGAATGTTATAGACCCTGCATAAAATATATCTTTAGTATAGTGATTAAGTTAGACAGGCACCAAGATTTTACACTTGGTGCCTGTTGCTTTATAGTTACTTATGTAACTAGTCCGAAAGAAACTGAAATTGCGTTATTTATTTCTCTCATCGAATTATCATCGATTGTACCCATTTTTTCTTTTAGTCGTTTTTTGTCGATGGTACGCACTTGCTCAAGCAGTACAACGCTGTCTTTTGCAAGTCCGCTGGTGCTTGCTCCGATTGCAATGTGGGTTGGCAGTTTAGCCTTAGTCTGTTGGCTTGTAATTGCCGCCGCAATAACAGTAGGCGAAAAGCGGTTGCCAACATCGTTTTGTACAATCAGTACTGGTCTGATTCCGCCTTGCTCCGAGCCAATCACAGGGCTTAGATCTGCGTAGTAAATATCTCCTCGCTTAATGTTCAAGCTGTTTTCACTCCGAATAATTTATTGTACTAATAGTCTTGTCAGTTTTTTTAACTTTATTCTTTAGTACATAATATTTCGAGCGATAGGTTTTGTGAATTAAACATCGCTGACGTTGAAATGTAGGGTTTGGCGTTTACGACAAACCGCAAAACGGAACGATGTATGTGCAGTCCTCCGTCAGACTTTGTCTGCCACCTCCCTTTGCACAAGGGAGGCGTTTTTATGGCATTTAAACGGTATTTCACGCAAACAAAAAGCTCCCACTGTCAATAATCAGCGGAAGCTTTGATGTAAAAATACTCAAACATTGTTAAACGTAACTGCGGTCGATTGTCAACACAACAAAGTAGTTTTTCCATCTGTTGGAAATGAGCTGTTGAACTTTGCTTTTTATTTCATCGTCGCTCATTTTAATCTCAAACGGCACAACTACATCGAAAATCAGGTTTGTGTGAGTAGACCCCGGTACCATTCTAAAGTCGTGGATTGTAGCATCTTTGTGAAGCTCTGTGATGAGCTTGCATACCTCGTCTTTAGTCTGTCGTGTGCTTTCGTTGTGGATGTCGATAGGGTCCATATGTATTGTAGCTTCGATTGAAAGCTTTTCGTACAAATCTTTTTCAATAAGGTCAATTGCATCGTGAATTTCGTAGATATCAATCGAGCCGTCAACCTCTGCATGAAGCGAGATTATCTGTCTGCCTGGACCGTAATCGTGCACAACCATATCGTGAATACCTTGTACAATATCGTAGCTCATAACAAGCGTGTAAACCTTTCCGACAAGCTCCTCGTCAGGTTTTGTGCCAAGCAGTGGAGCCAAAGTTTCTTTTGCGGAGTTGATGCCTGCATACATAATGAACAGAGAAACAAGAATACCGCAGTATCCGTCGATATTGATGCCTGTAAATCTTGTGAAAATCATCGAAAGCAGTACAACGAAAGTCGCAACCGAGTCGGTGACACAGTCCATAGCGGTAGCTTTCATACCGGCTGAGTTAATCTTCTTGCCGATAGAGTTGTTGTAGAAAAACATATACATCTTGATGCCGATTGAAACAACAAGAATCAGCATAGCTACAATGCTAGTGTCAACAGCCTGCGGGTTGAAAATCTTGTCGATTGAAGATGTGAAAAGCTCGAATGCTACAACAATGATAGCAACAGAGATGCCAAGTCCCGAGAGGTACTCGATTCTGCCGTGACCGAACGGATGCTTTGTGTCAGGCTTCATACCTGCAAATTTAAATCCGATGAGTGAGATGAACGATGAACCTGCATCGCTTAAGTTGTTGAACGCATCAGCAGTGATAGCGATGGATGAGCTTATAACACCCGCAAAATACTTAATTGCGAATAGCAGAATGTTCAAAAAAATACCTGTTGCACTGCAAAGAACGCCAAGTGCTCGGCGGTTTTTTGCTTCGTCGTCAGTGTTTTTGATGAAAATTTTCCTGAGTAGACTAATCATAATGTACTCCTTTTTAGTATAAATCTCCTAAATTATACCATAAACTTTGAAATTTTCAACGACTTATAGTATAATGCTTTGCGGAAGTGATAAAAATGAAAATTAAAAGTAAAAACAAAGCGATACTTTTCCTGATAACATCGGCGTTTTTCTTTGCGTTGATGCTGGTGTTTGTGAGGTTGTCGGGCGATTTGCCGACATTTCAGAAAATGTTTTTCCGCAATCTTATTGCCGCGGTAATTGCGTTTATAATTCTATTTAAGAACAAAACGTCGTTTTTACCGCAAAAAGCAAAGAATCTGCCGTTTTTATTGATGCGAACGATTTTCGGACTAATGGGTGTTTTCTGTAATTTCTACGCAGTTGACCATCTGCTGTTAAGCGACGCTTCGATTCTAAACAAGATGTCACCGTTTTTCGTAATAATATTCTCGTACTTTATATTAAAAGAAAAGCCGAGTTTTGTGCAGATGCTTGCGGTTGTTGGAGCGTTTGTCGGTGCGTTGTTTGTAATTAAGCCGAGCTTTCAAAATGCTGATTTGGTCGCATCATTAATCGGATTTGCGGGCGGTATGCTCGCAGGTGTAGCGTATGCCTGTATGAGAAAAAGTACCATGGGTGGTGAGCATAGCACATACGTTGTGTTTTTCTTCTCGTTTGTGAGCACGGTCATATTGATTCCGTTTACGATTTATTATTACGAACCTATGAGCTTGTACCAGTTTTCAATGCTGTTGCTCGCGGGATTTAGTGCCGCAGGTGGTCAGTTTATGATAACTTTAGCGTACAAAAACGCTCCGTCAAAGGAAATTTCAGTCTACGACTTTTCGCAGATTATTTTTACAGCGTTGTTCGGTTTTGTAATATTCGACCAGGTGCCGGATCTGTATTCAATCATCGGTTATGTGGTAATCGTAATGATGGCAGTACTGAGCTTTTTGTATTCGAACAACCTGCTGTTTTTCAAAAACAAAACTAAAGACTAAAACTAAGGCGAGCTTGCATTTTGTAGCAAGCTCGCCTTTTTATCATTTTTTCTTTTGATACGGGGTATCTTCTAGTGGCAATTTTGTTCGCAGTTTTTTGTCACGATTGTAATACGCTAATGCTACCGCAGGTGGGGTAGGGATGGAGCAAATTTCGCCGATGCCTTTTGCACCGAAAGCGAGCGTTACATCAGGTTTCGACACGATAATAGCTTTTACATCAGGTGTCATATCTGCTCTAAAAAGTCCTAAAGTGCCTAGTTTTTTGAGCGGTTTGCCGTCTTTAAGCGGAAAGTCTTCTGTCAGCGAGTAGCCAAGACTCATCACAACACCGCCCTCAATCTGACCTTCTACAGCTTTCGGATTAACAGCAGTGCCAACATCGTGAGCGGCAACAACTTTCTTTACTCTGTTGTCGTCATCAAGGATAACAAGATGCGTAGCGTAGCCGTAAGCGATGTGGCTGACAGGATTTTCTTTATCTGAGCCGATTTTATCTGTCACACCTGTGTATTCACCTAAGTATTCCTTACCGTTTAGTGCGTCCAGCGAGCCGTACTTTTCAATGTCAGCCTTTAACATTTTAGCCGCTCTTACAGCCGCCTCACCTGTGAACAAAGTCTGGCGTGAGGCTGTTGTATTGCCGGCGTTTGGCGAAGTGCTTGTGTCAGGTGTCTGATACTCAATTTTACTGATATCAACGCCTGAGCTTTGGGCAATCATCTGTACCTGTACAGTGCCCATACCTTGACCGATGCAAGCGGCACTCGAATGCACTTTTACCTTGCCGTTTTCTACTGTGATTTTGCATCTGCCTGTGTCAGGAACGCCAACACCCAGACCGCTGTTTTTGATAGCACAAGCTATACCACAGTCAGGATTATTTTCGTATATATCACGCACTGCGTCAAGCGTTTCGATTAACGCTGTGGACTTGTCGGCAATCTGTCCATTTGGCAGAATGTCGCCCGGTTTTAGTGCGTTTTTGTATCTCATCTCAAATGGGGAGATGCCCACCATCTCAGCTAGCTGATTAATGTTTTGCTCGGTTGCAAAACAGCTTTGTGTAACGCCAAATCCTCTAAATGCTCCTGCAGGAGGATTGTTTGTATACACGGCAGTACCGCAGATATCGATAACTTGATAGTTGTACGGACCAGCCGCGTGAGTGCAAGCGCGCTGTAGCACTGGACCGCCAAGTGAAGCATATGCACCCGTATCTGAAACAATAACTGCTTTCATAGCGGTGAGTTTTCCGTTTTCGTCACACGCTGTGGTGAATTCCATTTCCATAGCGTGACGTTTAGGATGTATCAGCAAGCTTTCATCTCTGGTGAACTTAACTTTTACAGGCAAGCCTGTTTTGTAAGCCAGAATTGCCGCATGATGCTGAACGCTCATATCTTCTTTACCGCCAAAGCCACCGCCAACCATTGCCGCAGTGACACGCACTTTGTCTGTCGGTAAACCCAGTGCTTCTGCACATTCTTTTTGTGTCTGGTATATGCCTTGGTCACCGCTGTGAATGTGCACACCACCGTCGCTTGTTGGCACAGCTACAGCACACTCAGGCTCCATAAATGCGTGGTCAGTAAACGGCAGGCTGTAGTGAGTTGTTACCTTGTGTTTGCTACGTTTGATAACTTCGTCTGCGTTACCACGGACTAAGTGCTCGGTTGAAAGAATGTTACCGCTTTGATGTACAAGCGGAGCGTTTTCTTTCATAGCATCGGCAGGCGAGAACACAGCAGGTAGTTCCTCGTACTCAACCTTTATAGCTTTCTTTGCTTTTTCAACAACATCGGCGGTTTTGCCTGCTACTAAAGCGATAGCGTCACCAAGATAGTGAGTGATGCCGCCTACAGGGATGAGCACATCCCAGTCTTTTTTCAGGTGACCGATTTTTTGTGCGCCGTCTAAACCATCGGCTGTGATGATAGCTACCACACCGTCGATTTTTTCGGCTTCAGTTGCATCAATTGACAGCACCTTTGCACGTGGGTACTTGCTCCGTAAAGCAGAGCCGTATATCATATTGTCGTAGTAAATGTCGTCCGCGTAAACGGCTGTGCCAAGCGTTTTGTCTACTGCATCAACACGGTGCATGCTTTCGCCCAGTAGTCCTGTGAACTCGGTTTTTGGTACATCTTTGTTCTCTCTTATAATCTGAGCTGAAAGTAAAATTGCATCTATAATCTTCTTGTATCCCGTGCAACGGCACAGGTTGTTTCTTATTGCCTTTTGAACATCAAGTCGTGATGGATTTAAATTAGTATCAATCAACGCTTTCGCACACAACACCATACCAGGTATACAGAAACCGCACTGAACCGCACCGCAGTGAGAAAAAGCATAGGCGTACACTCTCTTTTCGTAGTCGGAGAGTCCCTCGGTTGTCAAGATGCTCTTGCCGTCGAATTTTTCGACAGAGAACAGGCACGATTTTTGTGGTTTGCCGTCAACAAGCACGGTGCACGTTCCGCACGCACCCTGAGAACACCCGTCTTTAACGGATGTCAGTTTAAGAGTATCACGCAGGAACCTCATCAGCGTGACGTTTTCCGTAATATTATACTGTGTGTTGTTGATTGTCAGAGTAGCCATATCATACCTCTAATAAACTTATGAGAGTTATAGGCTTCCCCTTTTTGAAATAAGGGGAAGCTGTCAGCGTGAGCTGACTGATGAGGTAAAAACAATATATAGCAATAATAATGAAATAAAGCAAATACATTCAACCTCATCCGTCTTTTGCTTTGCAAAAGCCACCTTCTCCAAATCTTCGGAGAAGGCACTGTGGGTGCTAAATTATAGATGAAACACTCAAAGCGTCTAAATCTTCCTTTGTGTCTATGTCGGACAGCTCGTCAGGGTGAGTTGCATCAAACAGTTTTAGTTTATCTTCGTGCATTCTTATCACCGTGTTTCCACCATGGTCTTCTCTGAGTTTTTTAAGCTCAGGATAAAACTCTTTCGGGAAAACACACGGATTACCTCTTACACCGTTGTAGCTCATACCGACTATATAGTCGCTGTTTTCTTTGTAAAACCCGAGCATCTGTGACACGCTGTCTTTTTTTAAAAGCGGTTGGTCAGACACCATAAACATAATCGCATCGCAATCACTTAAAGTGTCAATGCCCAGTTTTATTGTGTGGCTGATGCCGTAGTCGGGATGTTTGTTTTTAACACCGATAAAGCCGTACATTTCAGCTTTATTTATAACTTCTTCATACTGTGACACAACAGCGACCTTGTGCAGTATTTCGCTCGGTATAGCGTTTAAAGCTCTGTCAATGAGGCTTACGCCATTTAGCTTTTTGTTCAGCTTATTATCGCCAAAGCGTTTTGCGTTTCCAGCCGCCATTAGCACGCATCCAATTTTAAGTTTCATATATCCACATCCCAGCTCCACTTTATTTTATCAAAAGGTATTATGCGTTGTCAATAAAGTAACTAGTCAAACTCGCCCATAAATACCTATATTTTTCAAGAAAATATATAAAAAACCTCTTTAAAAATACGCCTCTGTATGTTATAATAACCAAAGTATAAGGAATAGTGTATCTGTTTTTATATATAG
>JAFUOM010000092.1 GCA_017481885.1 Ruminococcus sp. | reverse complement strand
GCTTTTGACATTCTTTTTCTTTTTCATATTTGCAGGCAACCTTGCTCGAATCGAAGAGGTCAGAGCGTTTTTTGAAACATTGCTGAGTTACGATACTTTGCTTGTGTCGGTGCTTTCGTGCCAGTTTATCAGTAACGTGCCGACTGCGATTTTGCTCTCGCAGTTTACAAACGATTATCAGCCATTGCTTATCGGTGTAAACATTGGTGGCACGGGCACGTTGATTTCGTCGCTTGCAAGCTTGATTACATTCTCGGAATTCAAAACCCTGTACCCTGATAAAACAAAGAAATACCTTGTGCTTTTCACAGTGCTCAACGTTGTGTTCTTGGTAATAATGACCGTGTGCTCAAAGCTGTTTTTTGTGTAATTAGTTTTAAGTAAAAAGACGGAGACTACTTTTTGGTAGTCTCCGTTTCTTTTATCACTTAAGTTTTTCTGTCCATTCTGGTTCTTTGAAGCCGGTGAGTACAAAGTCATCGGCAACAAGAAGCGGACGTTTTACAAGCATTCCGTCAGTGCTGAGTAGTTCTAACTGTTCGTCTTCACTCATAGTAGGTAGCTTGTTTTTGAGCTGTAGTGACTTATACAACAGTCCGCTTGTGTTGAAAAAGCGTTTGAGTGGTAAGCCTGACTTTTGGTACCAGGCTTTCAGCTCTTCAAGGCTTGGGTTATCTTCTTTGATATCTCTGAGCTCGTAGCTTATGTTGTTGTCGTCAAGGAACTTTTTAGCTTTTTTGCAGGTTGTGCATTTAGGGTAGCAGATAAATTTCAACATAGCGTCTCCTTTTTACTTAACAGCTTTGTCTTGCTTGGATTCTTTGTCAGCGTTTACTTCTTTTTCCTGAAGCTGTGGAATGAACTTCTTTGCGAAAACGCCGTTGTTTCTGCCGATGATGTAGAAGTAACCAATTATTGAGAATACAACCGCACCGATGAGGTTAACAAGCAAATCTTTCATTGTGTCAATGATGCCGATGTCAAGGTAACCGCCCTTTATAACGTAAGTTGAGCCGTCAGCGAGAGTAACGGTGGTGCTCTGAATACCCCTGATAATAATCTCGTCATTTAAGCCTGTAGGGTTTAATAATACAGATGAAATATCTGTTACCATTCTGTCTTTCTGCATATCTGTGAGTGTAAAGTAGTCCATACCGAATTCAAAGAATTCCCATACAACGCCGACTGTCATTGAGAAGCAGAAAGCAACAAAGGCAACGAACATCGGTGACATTGTGATGTGAAACTTCGGAGAATTGTTTAAGATGTCAATGAGGGCAAAGCCGATAGCCGCCATCAAAAAGCCGTTTAGGGTGTGGAGCATAGTGTCCCACCAAGGGATGTGGGTGTAGAAAGAGCCTATTTCGCCTAGGATTTCAGCAGAGAAAATGAACAGCAGGATAATAGCCTCAAGCTCTTTTGGCAGGTCAACCCTGAGCTTTTTCTCAACAAACAGCGGAATGTTGAACAAAAGTAGGGTGAGCAGGCACAAAAACACTGAGTAGTAGTCAGCACGTAAAAATCTTGCTACCATTACGACAGTAACGATGATGCTCAAAATGAGGTTTACGATGCTTTTTGATTTGATGTGTGATTTAAGTTTTCCTCTCATTTATAAACTCCTTTTATCAGATTAGTAAACTATATCAGTTAACAGCCACTTGCCGTTTTCAAAAACAGCAGAACCGTCAGTTACGTATTCGTTCCCATCAAAGTCTGTTGTGGTGAGAGTGAACGAACACTTTTCTGTAGTGTTCTCGGTGAACTTTATTGTGTAGCTGTCATCCCACATAATAAAGTACTCGTCAGGGTCAACAGCGTCAAGGTCAACGTAGATAGCACCGTCTTTTTCAATGTACAGCGGGTTTTCTTTGCTTGGATATTGGTACAACAAAAAGTCTGACTTTTCTTTTGTGTAGGTCTTTGTGACAAAGTCAGAAAGCTCGCTGTAATTAGCAAAGAACGATGTTTCAGCCTTTGTGTAGCCGTCAGAGTCTGTGCCACCGCCTTCTGAAAGCGGAGCAACGTAAAACAGGTAGTAGCAGTCAAGGTTTGTTTCCATCAGCAGTCTTATATCGTGCTCAGTACATTCGCTTTGTGCAACTGTTTGAGCTTTGTCTGATGGGTTTTCGTCATTATTTTTGCACGCTGAAAGGCTCAGACAAAGTGTGAGTATCAGCAAAATTGCGAGTAGTTTTTTCATAGTAGCCTCCATTATTTTTTAAGGACAACGACAGCCATACTGCCCATCCCTTTGAATACTTTTTCGTATTGTGACATCGAAACAGTGTAGCTGTATCCGCCTGAATCATCAGCAACGGTTACAGTGCCTGCGTTTTTGTCATAGCCTGTTGTAACAAGACAATGCTCGTGGTTGCACCAGGTAATGGTTTCGTTTCCTACTTTCCACGTGCCGTCGTTTGTCGGAGTAACAAAGCCCGACGTTACCCAAGTGATGACAGGAACAGAGTTGTTTAAGTAGTTGTATAGCTCGTCTGTAGTGCACCCTGTGATGTCAACAGCGACGTAGTCGTCGATGTTCTTGTCTTTGAAATAGTTGTTTGCGGTTTTGACTATGCAACCTGAGAAGCATCCCATACCTGACTCAAAGCTGTACGGTGTGCCAAGGAAGTAGTCGTGTGGGCTGACTGAGAAGTAGTTGTATTTTTGCATAGGCATATACTTTTCTGCCATAGTGTTCATCGAGATACCCTCGCCGTAGTGGTTGAGCACCGAGGTCAGCGACACAACCTCGCATCCTGTCGGAAGTGACGGGTACTGGTTGAGTATATTAAAGCTCATACTGCTTTTTTGGTAGTCGCCAATGGTTACTGTTTTGGATGTCGTGACACCATTTGAAAGGGTAGCGGTTATGGTACATTCGCCGTTTAACTTTGGATGCAGAATTCTTTTATTCTTTTCATCAAAAGCGAGTATAGATTCGTCTGAAACAGAGATATCGATGTTGTACGCTGCACTGTCCTTTGGGACTGAGGTCAGTACCCTGATTTGCGAATCAATATCATATTTTGGAAGAACAGTGAGGGTAACACTATCTGCCATCTTTTTGACAGTAACCTTGCACTGTGCTTCGATTCCGTTGTGTGCTGTTGCGGTGATAACGCACTCACCTACAGAGTTTGCTTTCAACAGATTATCTTTGATTGAAGCGACGTCATCGTCACTTGAAGACATAGCTACATTGCGGCAGTACTCACCTTTTGAAAAAACAGGGGTCAGCGTTATCTCTTCGCCGTTGCCAAGCGTCACAGAGCTTTTGCTGAGACTGAGCTTTGACGTTGCTTTCATAACAGTAACTTTGCACTGTGCGGTCAGTCCGTTGTAGGTCGATGCGGTTATAGTACATTCGCCCGCTTTTACAGCGCTGACTGTTCCGTCTTGTGATACGGTTGCGACATTCTCGTTGTCAGTTTCATATGTAGCGTTGAATTCGTGAGTGCCTGACAAACTCTGAGCCTGTAAAGTGAAGCTCTCGCACTCACCAATGGTAAGCTCAGTTTGCGACAGGGTTATGCTTTTTGGTTCGTCAATTACAACGAAACGGTAGAAATCGCGGTCAAAGTAAGTGTACTTTACGCCTACAACAGCCTCGCCGACAGAGTTTGCCTTTACTGAGGAGCCGCTACCCGGAGCGATAACATCTGCATTGTAAGAGCGAATAATAAAATTATCGTTTCTCGGGGTAAGCGTGTAGCTTTCGCCAACACCCAGCGTAATATAGTCAGGGTTAGTCATAAGTGATTGAGCGTAAATTCCGATTGCAATCAGTACAACAATGCACAGCGTTGTCAGTATGAATATCAGCTTACCTATAAATGATTTGCGTGGTTTTTGATGCATAAAACTATTCCTTTTAAGTAATGCTTTTATTATAGTACATTGTTCAAAGGTTTTCTACAATAATTTGTAATTTTTACATAAAACATCAGTATTTTGTTTTGCAAAGCCATTAGGCATCATAAACGTTCAAAGCTTGTTTACAAAAAATAACGCCTGCAGTTTTGCAGGCGTTAAAAAATATAAGTTTTTGTGTTTGCTTTTAAGAGATAACCTCGTAGGTTGGCTCTTCAACATAGCCTGAGTCATCATATACCGTTTCTTCGTCGATATATTCTGAGTCATCATATGTCGGGTATTCGTAGATTTCCTCTGTCGGCGGTTGTGTTGGAGCCTCTGTAGGCGCGTCTGTAGGCGCAGGCTGAGTTTCTTCTTCTGCCTGAGTCGCTTTTGTTTCCTCAATGGTCTTCGTTGCAACAGTAGTAGCCCTTGTCGGTTTTGTCTTTTTGTCGTCGCCTTTAGAACCAAGGAAGAAAATAAGCGAGAAAATGAAGATTACAAGAGCGAGTGTGATAGACAAAACAATGATTGCTATGTTTTTATTCTTGTTTTTGTTAGGGATATTCGCTGTGCGTGAGTAGCTCTTTCTTGTGATAACAGGCTGAAAATCCTCTTCATCGTTTGGCTCAAAGGTGTTTGAGTTTGAGTAAAAATCATCGCCGTAGTCAGGCTGCTTTGGAGCGTCCTGCTTATTTATTTTGTTAACAACAGGTTCGCTTTTGAAGTTATCGAGGTCATAATCGAAGTTGTCACTACTGTTGCTATTAAAACTGTCAGGCTCTGCTTTGAAATGCTTGCCGTAGTTTGGTTCATCGCTGAAATTGTCAAGGTCATAATCTTTAAAATTGTTATCAGACATAGTATACCTCCGATGCAAATTTTATATTAACCACTAAATTATAACACACAAGTGAGAAAAAGTCCATTGATATATAAATATCAGTGCTAATTGCAAAATAAAGTTGACAACAGCACATAAAAATTGGTATGATTTATCTGTATTCGGAGGTGATTTTGTGCCAAACACTAGAAACAGAATTGACTATTTTGAACTCAAGAAAAGGCTTAAGTTTGTCAACAAGCCGATGTTTGAGTTTTGTGGGGCATATGTTTACTATCTTGATTCATACTATGGGTTGAAGAAAAACGACCCTAAAATCAACAAGCTTTGCTCAAAACAGCCTTTGTTTATGCAGGCGATTGACGCTTTTGACAAGGAGCTGAGCCCGTTTGTCAAAGCCGAAATCGAAGCATTTTCTTTTGCTAATATTCTTCAGGGTGTGCTCAAGGCTTTCCTGTTTGACTACCAGAGCATCAACACCTTTGAAAGCTTTTTGAAAAAGTACGATAATTATAAAATAGAAGAGCTGTTTGACTTTATCGGCGGATGCTTTATTAACGAGCACTTGCAGTCTAACTGCGAGGACTGGCCGTCCAGTAGTCTTGAGGATATGTACGAGTATCTAAAAAACAGCGAGGGTATTGACCCTGTCGCAAAGGAAAAGGTGCTCAATCTTTACAGATATCCAAAAGAAACCAAAATGCGTATCAAGTACATCATCGTGAGTATGTACGAGATATTCAAGAAGTTCGAAAACGACTGCGTTGAACAGGCTAAAAAACAGCAGAAGCGTTATATGAACCTGATGGAAATTGACTACGACTATTTCTGTCAGATATTGAAATTCGATGATATCGTAGAGGCTATTCGAAATAACGACAGAGTTGATTTGTACATCAGCTATATGTTTAACGTAAGCTACTTTTGCAAGGAGTACAACGACGGCACAGTTTTCCTTTTAAACGGATTTTTGTGTGACGAGTATCGTGCGGCAAAGCTCGAGCAACATTCGGTCGAGAACTTCCTGTCGATTTTAGGCGACAAGGAGAGTATGCGTATCCTTATGTGCTATGTAAAGCGACCTTATTATTTACAGGAGCTTTCGCGTGAGCTTGACATAACTCCGAACAGACTCAGAATGTACAACAGTAAATTCCTTGATGCGGGACTCATTGATTTTGAGTATACAAACAGCAGACGCTATTACTACCTTAACAAGGATGAAATCGAAAAGTACTTCGATATGTGCAAGCGAATGTTCAAGTAAATGTAAAGTGAAAAAATTAAAGCTATCCTGATTTTTCATCGGGATAGCTTTTTCTTTTAATCAACGTCGTAAAACAGTGGATCCTGTTTGTTTCGACCGTTTTTGTCAGCTTCAACTTCCACCTTGCTGTGGTATCTGTCCGGATTTCTTGAAGAGTGAACCTCACGTTCGTTTTTAAGTCCTACTTCTTCAGCAAAGGTGTCAAAGTCGTAGGCAACTTCGTCTTTGTGCTCCGCTTTTCTTTGCTTTTTCTTTGCCTGACGTCTGTCGTCAGTAGCGGTGTAAGCGGCGGTTGAAAGCACAACCGTGAAGAATACAGCGACAACAGCAATGAACAAAAACAGACAGAACAGCCACCACGCAACAGATACAAGCAGTATCAGCAGTGAAGCTAGGACAACAATTCCTACGCACACAGCACCGCAGGCTAAATATGCGTACATATTATCTTTAATCGTGTGGGTGAAAGCAAAGCTCGGATGTATTGCGCACAAAAGGACGCACACAATCGCTACCAGCAGACACGCAGCGGTGCTAAGTGTGTGGTATATTAACATATCAAGTATCATAGGAATACAGAAGAAAACAGCAGGTACAACAGCGTGTCGTTTGTCATATCTTCTCCATATGAGTACCGTCAACGGTGCCGCAACGCAGGAAATAAGCGCTGCTCCGACCGAGCCGTGGAACAGTGGTGCAAAAAACAGTAGAATGAACACTACAAGAGCTATCAAAAACATATTTCTGCCTGTTTTGGTGTTGATGAATTTTCTTACGGTTTTGCATTTGTTTTTAAAAGACTCAAACAGTTTGTTAAAATCCATAAACTGCACCATCCTCTCATAGAAGTATTATACCATATATTGGCATTGTTTGCAAATGTCACGGTTATACAACAAATTCTTAGAAAAAGCGTTGTTATCCACTTGATTTTTTTTGACGTTTGTTATACTATTTAAGAGTATATAATAAAACCCGTGTGAAGCCGACAGAAGCAGTTTTTTGCGACTGTTGGTGGATGGGATTTCCGGAGAAGTTCTGCGTTGTGTGCAGAATGCCGAAGGTGCAAAGCGTTACGCTAATCTCTCAGGCAAAAGGACGGATTTCTGCTTTTCGCAGTTTTTGACTTTTGATGTGTGATTATGGGCGTTGCTTTGCAACGTCTTTTTTGTTTATATTTTTAAGCGTAATTTGAAAGGGGTAAGGTATGGAACAGTTTTTTGCAAAGCTTTCTCAAGTGAATGGTGCAATTAACTCCGTAGTATGGGGTCCTGCGGCACTCATACTTTTGGTTGGCACAGGTGTGCTGATGACATTTCTGACAAAGTTCTTTCAGGTAACTCACATCGGTCACTGGTTCAAATCTACTATCGGAAGCGTTTTTAACAAAAGCGTTTCAGGTCACACAGGAGAAAAGGACAAATCTATTTCGCAGTTCCAGTCGATGTGCACAGCCTTAGCGGCTACTGTCGGCGTTGGTAATATTGCAGGTGTTGCTTCTGCAATTGCAACAGGTGGTGCAGGTGCTGTGTTCTGGATGTGGATTGCGGCGTTCTTTGGAATGATGACAGGTTTTTCCGAGAATGTGCTCGGTATTTACTACAGACGCAAGAATAATCAAGGTGAGTGGTCAGGCGGTGCGATGTACTTTTTAAAGTACGGTCTTGGCTCTAAGAAAGGCTTCAAAACTATCGGCAAGGTGCTGGGTGCGATGTTCGCTTGTTTTACAGTGCTTGCGGCGTTTGGTATCGGCAATATGGGTCAGGTCAACAAAATTGTTGCGAACATCCAGTCTGCGTTCAAATTTGAGGCTCTTTCAAGCGTTGTTCTCTACGGTGAGGGTGACAGCGTTGTCACTCTGTATTCTGCTGTTATCGGTGCGGTTATTATGGTGCTTGTTGGTCTTATCGTTTTAGGCGGTGTTAAGCGTATCGGTGCAGTTGCGGAAAAAGTAGTTCCTGTGATGGTTGTGCTTTATGTTGTTGGTTCGCTGACTGTTATCGGCGTAAACTTCGATATGGTTGGCACAGCTTTTGCGAATATTTTCAAAACCGCTTTCAAGCCTGTTGCGGCAGCAGGCGGTACATTTGGCTACCTTGTAAGCGTTGTTATCACTCAGGGCTTCAAGCGTGGTGTTTTCTCAAACGAAGCCGGTCTTGGCTCATCGGTAATGGTTCACTGCAACGGCAAGGTAAAAGAGCCTGTGCGTCAGGGTATGTGGAGCATTTTTGAGATTTTTGTTGACACAATCGTTGTTTGTACAATGACAGCTTTGGTAGTGCTCACATCAGGTGTGTTCGATTTCACTACAGGTGGAGTTAAAAAGGGTGCAGGCAGCGAAGCAACTCTTGTTGCAAATGCGTTTGACACTGTGTTTACTTTCGGTGGCGTGAATGTCGGCTCAATGTTCGTAGCGGTTGCAATCTTCCTTTTTGCGTTTACTACAATTTTGGGCTGGAGCCACTACGGCTCAAAGGCGTTTGAGTATATGTTCGGCACAAAAGCGACTGTTGTTTACAAAATCGTGTTCGTTGTTATGATTATGTCGGGTTCGCTGATGACATCGTCAATTGCGTGGGATATTTCTGACACATTCAACGGCTTGATGATGATTCCAAACCTTATCGGTGTAATCTCGCTTTCAGGCTTGGTTGTGAAAATCACAAGAAACTACATCGACCGCAAATTAAAGGGCAAGAACATAAAGCCGATGCTTTCAGCGTACTCCGAAATTGAGCAGGAAGTTATGAGCTACGAAGACTAATCCTTTGAGTGTAAATATTTCACTAATATATCAAAAAGCCTTTCCAAAACGGAGAGGCTTTTTTGTTGCAGAAAGGTTAATAATACAACTATTGGGAAGATTATCAATTGCGCGAATACTCTTTTGAAGTGTACATCGTATATGTGCATCAAACAAAACTGTGCCGACAGAACTTGAAAATAACTATTGAAATTTATTACAACTTGTGTTATTATACTTGAGTACGCAATGCGTGTTCAAGTGTATAAGTGTTGCAAATCAAAACAGAATATTTGCTGATATGGCTCAGTAGGCAGAGCACGTCCTTGGTAAGGACGAGGTCACGGGTTCGAATCCCGTTATCAGCTCCAGTTTTAAGCGCCGAGGTGCGAAGCCCTCACAAAGTCGAGGTCGAGTCTGTATTTCTGTAGTTGACAAGGTCAAACGCAAGAAATCAATACAAGACTGTGGACTTTTGAGGATTAGCACAGCACAACGAGGCGTGATATCGGTAAGGACTCCTTTTGGGAGTCCTTTTTTGTAGTCTGTTATTTTGGCATGCCATCCGAGTGCCGTTTCTCTTTTGCTTTATTGATAGTTTCCGACTGATTTAACATAGATTTAACATTACTCACGCTTTTATTTAACACTGGCTTGGCATAATGGTTGTGTAAGTTCACAAAAATTTAACATTTATACTATCACAAAGGTAGGGTATGCTATGTCAATTATCAACATTATTATGCTGTTTGGCGGACTTGCGTTCTTCCTGTACGGTATGAACGTTATGAGCTCAGGTCTTGAGAAGATGGCTGGCGGTAAACTTGAGTCGGCTCTCTCCAAAATGACTGACAACCTGTTCAAGAGTATGCTTCTTGGTGCGGGTATCACCATCGCTATCCAGTCATCCTCGGCTCTTACCGTAATGCTGGTCGGTCTTGTTAACTCGGGTATTATGCACTTTGGTAAGACTATCGGCGTCATTATGGGTTCCAACATCGGTACAACACTGACTGCGTGGATTACATCTCTTGCGGGTATCGAGAGCGACAACATCTGGATGAGTCTTTTAAAACCAGCGAACTTCTCGCTTTTTTTTGCGTTTGTCGGCATTATTATGATTATGCTGGCAAAAAAGCAGAAGAAAAAAGACATCGGTTCTATTTTAGTTGGCTTTGCTGTATTGATGGCTGGTATGGGACTTATGAGCGATGCTATGGAACCACTTTCCGAAATGCCTGAGTTTCAGGAAATCCTTGTTGCGTTCAACAACCCAATCTTAGGCGTATTGGTTGGCGCAGCATTTACCGGTATTATCCAGAGTTCAGCGGCATCTGTTGCTATTTTGCAGTCGTTTGCTATGGCTGGCGGTTTGTCTTATGGTATGGCTATTCCTATCATTATGGGTCAGAACATCGGTACTTGTGTAACTGCCCTTATCTCTTCAATCGGCGTTTCTAAAAATGCTAAGAAGGTTGCGGTTGTACATATTTCGTTTAACATCATCGGTACGATTGCCTGCCTGTGCTTGTTCTATATAGCAAACTCTATCTTTAACTTTGCGTTTGTAAATCAGGATATCGACACCTTTGGTATTGCGCTTGTGCATACTATCTTTAACATTGCAACATCGCTGATGCTCTGTCCGTTCTGCAAACATCTTGAAAATTTTGCTAACTTCATTATCAAAGAGGAAAAAGCAGAAAAAGAGAGCACACTCGACGTACTCGACGACAGACTTTACGCAATGCCTGCTTTTGCTATTTCAAAGTGTACAGCTATCACAATCGAAATGGCACAGCTTGCTAACGATAACATCAACCGTGCGATTGCTCTGATGAAAAGCTATGACCCTAAAATGGTCGAAAAAATCGTTGAGACCGAGGAACTTATCGACAGATACGAGGACAAGCTCGGCAACTACTTGATTAAGCTTTCAAACGCTAATCTGACCGAAGACGAAAACTGGCAGGTTACAAAGCTACTTCACACAATCGGCGACTTTGAGCGTATCGGCGACCACGCTATAAACCTGCTCGACACAGCTCAGGAGCTTCACGACAAGAACATTTCGTTCTCTGCTGAAACATCAAAAGAGATTGACGTTATCACCGAGGCTCTCACAGAAATTCTCTACCTCACAACAGAGGCGTTCTCTGAGGGTGACATCAAGCGTGCAAAGCTTGTTGAGCCACTCGAAGAGGTTATCGACGAGCTCGTGCTTCAGGCTCGTGCTAAGCACACAAAGCGTATTCAGCAGGGTAACTCACCAATGGTGCTCGGCTTTATCTTAACAGACTTGCTCACAAACTACGAGCGAGTTTCCGACCACTGTTCAAACGTTGCGGTAGTGCTTATCGAAATCGACTCAAAACAGCTTGGCACCCACCAGTATCTTGACAGACTCAAGAGTGCTGACAACGTTGCGTTTGCTGATACATACAACGAGTATTTAAGCCGTTATCAAATTACATCAGAGGTCTGATATAAAACTTAATAAGGCAAAACTAAAGCTCCGCAGAACAAAACCTGCGGAGCTTTTTTGTACAATAAATTATAGTTTAGTGTATTAAAATTTGTAGGGGCAATTCACGAATTGCCCGCCGTGCGTAGCACCGACAGGACTACAAATTAGGCTTCCCCTGTTTTTATCAGGTATTCCCTTGATAAGGGAAATGTCCGAAGGACAAAGGGTTTGCCGTTCCTGCAAGGAAAGGCTCCGCCGTAGGCGGTGGTGAGGTAAAAAACGCTTGATAACAGCAATTTAATTGTTAAGCTATCAACGCCTTC
>JAFUOM010000091.1 GCA_017481885.1 Ruminococcus sp. | reverse complement strand
TCAGCGAAAGAGGTGAATGATAATGAAGGAAAGCATCCATCCAAATTATGAGAAGACAACAATTACTTGCGCATGCGGTAATGTAATTGAGACAGGTTCAACTAAGAAAGATATCCGTGTTGAAATTTGTTCAAAATGCCACCCATTCTTCACAGGAAAGCAGAAGCTCGTTGATACCGGCGGACGTGTTGACAGATTTAAGAAGCGTTTCGGTATGGAAGGCAAATAATTGCGTAATTGTTGAGGCGGTACATTTGTACCGCCTGTTCTTTTTACAGAAAAGGAGTCAGCTGTGCAGACATATATTACTGTTAAAGGTTTTGATTATGACGAGTTTGTTGAAAAGCGTTCTCGTTTTATCGGATATATCAAACACGTTGAAACTGAAAAGGAAGCAACCGACTTTATAGCTGAGATAAGACAAAAGCATTGGGATGCTACTCACAATGTCTACGCTTATTCTCTGCGTGAAAATCAGGTCAAGCGTTATTCTGATGACAACGAACCGCAGGGTACAGCAGGTATGCCTGTGCTTGATGTTCTGCTGAAAAACAACATTGTTGACGTAGTGGTTGTTGTGACACGATATTTCGGCGGAGTACTGCTTGGCGGTGGCGGTCTAGTGCGAGCATATTCTCACTCAGCCTCAATAGCAGTGAAAAAAATCGGTATGACCACTATGCAGATGTGTTCGCAGTGCAAACTCACCTGTACATACACACAGTACGGCAAGATTCCTGCAACAATTGCGTCATTTGACGGTGTTGTCGATGATAGCGAATTCACGGATTTTGTCAGCGTGAACTTCCATCTGCCTTGTGATAATCTCAAAAAACTCAACGAAGCCCTGTGTGAGCTTACCTGTGGAGATTGTCAGGCTGAGGAACTGTCAAAAGATTTTTATGAGTTAAAAAATAAATAAATTTATAAATTTTTATAAAAATAAAGGGAAATGATAAATTTTTGCGTAATTAGTCTACGCTTGGATTTTTTTCACTTTAAAGCAGACAAGGGGGAAGAGAATGAGACTGCCTGAAGAATTTATATCAGAGCTGAAGTACAGATCCGACATTTCTGATATAGCGTCGTCATATATGCAGCTCAAACGTCGTGGCAGAAATCTTGTCGGATTATGCCCGTTTCACGGCGAAAAAACTCCTTCCTTTAATATATATACCGAAAACGGTTCTTTTTACTGTTTCGGTTGCGGAGCAGGCGGAGATGTAATCACCTTTGTGATGAAAATCGAGAACCTCGACTATATGGAAGCGGTAAAGTTTTTGGCTCAGCGAGCCGGAATGACCGTGCCTGAGGATGCAGTTGACGATTCGATAAGCAAACTGCGTACCAGAGTTTTCGAAGCAAATAGAGAAGCCGCCCGTTTTTACTATTCAAAGCTGTACAGCAAAGAGGGAGCTAACGCTCTGTCTTATCTTCATTCCAGAGCATTATCGGATAAAACAATCACGCGTTTTGGACTTGGCTATTCTCCCAACAGCCGATTTGCTCTTACTAATCATCTTAAAGCAAAAGGTTTTACAGATTCCGAGCTGATTGCGGCTAACCTTGTGTTTAAAGCGCGTTCGGGCAACGGCGTTGTTGACAGATTTGTTGACAGAGCTATGTTCCCGATTATTGACTTGCGAGGTAATGTTATTGCTTTCGGTGGTCGTATTATGAGCGACCAAAAGCCAAAGTACTTAAACACTTCCGACACAATCGTATTTAATAAGAGTCAGAATTTGTTTTCGCTTAATAACGCTAAAAACAGTGGCAGTCGACGACTCATCCTGTGTGAGGGTTATATGGACGTCATCGCTTTGAATCAGGCTGGTTTTACCGATGCGGTTGCAACCTTGGGCACAGCTTTGACAACTGAGCAGGCTATGTTAATGAAACGCTACTGCGACGAGGTCGTAATTTGCTACGATGCCGACGAAGCAGGACAAAAAGCAACCGCACGTGCTATCAATATTTTGCGAAATTCAGGACTTGTTGTAAGGGTTATAACCATCCCTGACGGAAAAGACCCTGACGAATATATAAGAAAAAATGGCGAGAATGGTCCTGTAATGTTCAAGAATATTCTGGATTCAAGCGGTAATGACGTTGAGTACAGAATGGCTAAACTAAAGAAAAGCTATGACCTTAGTACAACCGACGGCAAGTTCTCATATCTTTCACAAGCGGTGAAAGTATTGGCTACTCTTGATAATAAAATCGAGCAGGACTTGTATGCATCAAAACTGGCATCGGAAGTCGATGTTGAAAAAAGCTCAATCATAGAGCAGATTAAAAAGTCCGTTCGTTCAAAGTATTACAGCGATAAAAAATCAGAGCTTTCAAAGTTGCAGTCTAAACTCAGTGGCAGGGAAGACAAAATCAATCCCGAACATATGAAAAAACCTCGTGCAACAATTGCAGAGCAAAATCTGATTGCTTATCTCATAAATAATCCGGACAAGCTACCTGTTATCGAAAGGTACATTACACCTGACGAGTTTGTCACTGATTTTAACAGACGGTTGTTCTCTTATTTCTCTACTAGAATTAAAGAGAGCAAAGAACCGCTAACAACCTTGTCGGCAGATTTTACCACTGACGAAGTGTCGTCTATTGCCGAAATAATATCCCGCTATTCAACAGTCGCCGCAACAGATACGGCGCTGATGGAATATATCGGAACAATTAAAGACGAAAGCTCAAAGCCGAGTGAACAGGCGATTGCTTCTTCCAGTACCCAAGAGTTTGACTCTTTTTTGAAAAATCTTAAGAAAAAACACAAATGATGTTGTGATTTAATTCTTTTATAGAAATACCCGCAAAAGAAAGGAAAAGGAAACAATGGCAGCTCCTACAACAGATAAGAAAACAATAATCAAAGATTTGACCGAACTTGGCAAAGCTAAGGGTTCTTTAACAAACAAAGATATCTTAGACGCTATCGGTGAAATTGACTTTGAACCTGAACAACTTGAAAAGCTTTATGATTCGCTTGAAAGCGCAGGTATCGAAATTGTTGAAGAGGACATTATTGACGATATCCCTCTTGAAGCTCTTACTCTTGAGGGTGTTGACCCTGAAGGACATGCAAGTGGTGCAATTGAAGGCTATGAGCCTGCTGACAATATCGCAATCGACGATCCTGTCAAGGTTTATCTCAAGGAAATCGGTAGAGTTCCGCTTCTTACATCAGAAGAAGAGGTTGAGCTTGCTATCAGAATTTCACAGGGCGATGCCGCTGCTAAAAAGCGTCTGTCTGAAGCAAACCTTCGACTTGTTGTAAGTATCGCAAAGCGTTATCTTGGTCGTGGTATGCATTTCCTTGACCTTATTCAGGAGGGTAACTTGGGTCTTATCAAAGCCGTAGAAAAGTTCGACTATACAAAAGGCTTCAAATTCTCAACCTATGCTACATGGTGGATCAGACAGGCTATCACTCGTGCCATCGCTGACCAGGCTCGTACAATCCGTATCCCAGTTCATATGGTTGAAACTATCAATAAAGTTAAAAAGGTATCATCACAGCTCTTACACCAGAATGGTCACGAACCATCTGCTGAGGAAATCGCTGAAGAACTCGATATGCCTGTAGAAAAGGTTAGAGAGATTATGCGTGTAGCTCAGGAACCTGTATCACTCGAGACACCAATCGGTGAGGAAGAGGACAGCCACCTTGGTGACTTCATTCCTGATGATGATGCTCCGGCTCCTGCTGATGCCGCATCACACACAATGCTCAGAGAACAGCTTATGGAAGTGCTCGATACTCTCACACCAAGAGAAGAAAAGGTATTAAGACTTCGTTTTGGTCTTGAAGACGGCAGAAGCCGTACACTCGAAGAAGTTGGTAAAGAATTCAACGTAACACGTGAGCGTATCCGTCAGATTGAGGCAAAAGCTTTAAGAAAGCTCCGTCACCCATCCAGAAGCAAAAAGCTCAGAGATTTTATTGACTGATGATTACTTTCGAAGAATGTGGGCAGATGCTCGACGAGATTGCCGATGCCTTGCCGGTTGAACTTTACAGAGAGCTCAACGGAGGCATAGTACTGCAACCTGAGTGTAGACTGCACCCGTGTGCCGTTAATAACGATTTGTACATCTTAGGTGTGTATAAGCATGACAACCTGGGACGATATATAGTTATTTATTACGGCAGTTTCATAAAAGTGTTCAAAAACAAATCCAAAGAGGAGTATTACTACCATCTCAAAAAAACTCTGCACCACGAGGTGTTGCATCACAATGAATTTTTAGCTGGATGCAAAGACCTTGTTTTCTACGATGATAAAAGAATCGAGGACTACCTAAGGAGCAGAGGTTATAGTGACTAAAAGGCAGGCGAAAGCCTGCTTTTTCTTTGTCATAAAATCAGTTGTTCTCTAATACAATCTTATAGAAACTAAAAAGGAGAACAAAGAATGGAATACAATTTTACTAAGCAATCACTCTCATTTCCAAGCAATTTTTTAGATACCGTCAACGAACAGCTTGTTGATGTAGATATCACCCTGCCAGATTATTGTCCGGATATTGAAAAAATCCTCAAATGCACACTCATTCCAAAGGTACATACCAGAGTAATATCGGGTGGACAACTCACTGTAGATGGTGTATCTATGGTGCGTATTCTTTACTGCGACAGCATCCGTCACAATATCCGCAGTTTTACCCAGACTGTGCCGTTTTCTGCAAATTTTAGCCTCAAGTCAACCCCTGAACAGTACGTGGTTTTATGTGATACAAAATGTGAATACATAAACTGCAGGGCGTTAAGTCCACGAAAGCTTGTTATCCACGGGGCATTCTCACTGTCAGCAAAGGTTGTCTGTCGTGAACAAACCTGTCTTTACAGCTTTGAGGAAGAGTGCGATTTGCAGGTGAAGACAAAGGAGATAACAGTGTCCGACCTTTGTGCAATCTGTCAGGAACAGTTTTCGTTAAACGAAGAGATAAACGTTAGTAACAAGCCACCAATTGAGTCTTTGCTGTCATACACAGTAACTTCATCCATAACTGACCTTAAAAGCATACACAACAAGATTATGCTAAACGCTGAGATAAAGCTCAACGCTATGTATGTGACTAATATCGATAGTGGTGAGATTGAGCATTTTTCGTATGTATTTCCAATTAACAGGGTTATCGATTGCGACGGAGTAACTGACGAAACGGTCAATATACCGAGCTTAGAGATTATGTCATACGACTTGCATACTAGAAACGACCACCTCAGTGACGGTGCTATGCTGACGCTAGATGTAAAATTATGCTTTTGTGAAATGGGATATATGCCAAAAACGCTCAATATTGTCGAGGATGCTTATTCAACAAAGTATTTCACCGAACATAAGCGTGAAATGTGTAATTGCGAGGCAGAACATAGCAATGAGAGTTTTACTCACATAGTGAAATCAACAGTTAAGCTTGATAGTATTGAAATCGCAAAGGTGCTGGATGTGTATAGTGAAAGTATAAGTGTATCTCCTGTGATAAGCGACGGTTCGCTTTCGCTTAGTGGTAAAGCCAGCTTATGTATGCTGTTAAGTGATAAAGAGGATATACCGTTTTATGTTGAACGAAGTGTGGAGCTTGATATAAAACCACAGCTTTCCAGAGTTTTCGACCGAGTGCAGTTAAGTAGCTGTGACGTGAACAGCATCAGTTACAGATTGTCAGATGCTTCAACGCTTGAGCTGAGAATTGAGCTAAAAGTAACTTTACTTTTGTGTGATATAGTGTCGTCAAATCCCGTTGTTGGTGTAGTGGCACTGGACGATAAACAGCTAGTAGCAGATGATTGTTCTCTCATATTGTACTTTGCAGACAAAGGCGAGAATACGTGG
>JAFUOM010000090.1 GCA_017481885.1 Ruminococcus sp. | reverse complement strand
ATAGTTAGACATCCTCGCGTTTTTGCTGACACTATCGCTGATACACCAGAGGAAGTGTTAAAAAACTGGGACCAGATTAAGATGCAGACAAAGTCGCAGAAATCTCAGTCCGAGGTTCTAGGTTCAGTGTCAAAAGCACTGCCTGCACTTATGTACAGCCAGAAGATTCAGAAAAAAGCTGCTAAAGTCGGCTTCGATTTTGAAACAGCTGATGATGCACTTAGCAAGGTAGGCGAGGAGCTTACAGAGCTTAAATCCGCAATCGATAACAACGACACAGATAATATGAGCGAAGAGCTTGGCGATTTGCTTTTCTCAGTTGTTAATGTTGCAAGATTCATCAAAGTTGACAGCGAAAAAGCGCTGTACGATGCAACAAAGAAATTCACAGAGCGCTTTTCTAAGGTTGAGGCTTTGTGTAACGAACGTGGTATTGATATGACCACAGCACCAATGTCAGAACTTGATTCCCTTTGGGATGAAGTTAAGTAAATAATAAATTAATAAATTATATTTGGAGGAAAACAAAATGAAGAAGACAGAACTTATCGCTGCTGTTGCAGAAAAGGCTAACATTTCTAAGAAAGACGCTGAGAAGGCTGTAACTGCTACATTCGACGTTATCGTTGACGCTGTTGCTGCTGGCGACAAGATTCAGCTCGTTGGCTTCGGTACATTCGAGAGAAGAGACAGAAACGCTAGAACAGGTTGCAACCCTAGAACAAACGAGACAATCGAGATTCCTGCTTCTAAGGTTCCTGCATTCAAAGCTGGTAAGGCTTTCAAGGACGCTGTTAATAAGTAATTTTCTTCGTGTATTAAGCCGACCTTGTGTCGGCTTTTACTTTTTCCTAAGTTAAAGAGGTGATATGAATGAGAATCGACAAGTATCTTAAAGTTTCACGTATTATCAAACGCCGTACAGTAGCAAACGAGGTCTGTGACGCTGGAAAGGTTATGGTCAACGGCAAGGTTGTTCGTGCGTCCTACGATGTCAAGGTTGACGACGTTATTGAAATCGATTTTGGTGCAAGAGCAATCAAGGTTAAGGTTGTATCTACACAGGAAACCGTCAGAAAAGAAGACGCCGCTAATATGTACACATCTGTTTAACGCAAGTTAATCATAAATAAAAAACTTCCTCCATATACTGTCATAGTAGTATTTGGAGGTCTTTTTATGTCCGAACATATAATGAAGTCAAACCATTCTTTGATTCTTGATAACAGAAGCTCTTTAACGTTGACAGGTGTTAGTGACGTTATGGGCTTTGACGAGCAGACGGTAAACCTTATGACAGACAGCGGTGCGTTGATTGTTAAGGGAGACTCGCTTCATATCAACAAGCTTAACCTTGATTCAAAAGACGTTTGCATTGACGGAACGATAAACTCATTGCAGTATTTGTCGCACAACACAAAGTCTATCAAATCAAAATTGTTTAAGTAGCCTATGGAGTTTTCGCTTGCATCTCAAACGGTGTATTTTTTGTATTCAATACTGTTCGGAGTGATATTATCCGCACTTTACGATGTTGTACGAGTGCTCAGACTTTCAGGGTTTACAAAGCTGTGGCAGATAGTTTTAACAGATATAATGTACTTTGTTTTTTGTGCACTGCTGACTTTTTTGTTCTCTTTGCCATTTAACAAAGGTTCTGTGCGATATTTCGTAATCTTCGGTGAAGCGGTAGGTTTTATACTGTATCGTTACACTTTGGGCGAGGTAATGACATCGGTTTATCGCTTTTTAATACGGTTGATACATAAAATATTTGAAAAAAGTTTAAAAATAGTGATGTTTTTTTCTAATAAACTCTTGAAAGCTAATAAGTTTGTGGTGTATAATGTATCTGTAATAATACACAAGGTACAAAATATAGTGTTTAAAAGAAAAGGAAACGATAATAATGAGCGTAAAAGAGTCAAAAAAACCGCTCCTTAATTTGCGATATGTTGTGCTGTGCGTTGTAGTATTGGTTTTTGCGGTATATTCCGTAGTTACTTTGATTGATCTTTACTCGCAGATTGGCGAGAAGAAAAACGAACTTGATGCTCTTAATAACGAGATTGAGATTCAGGAATACAGAAACCAGCAAATGAATGAAATATATAATTATTCTGATGAGGAATTTTCCCAATATGTTGAAGAAAAAGCAAGAGAAGATCTTGATTATGTAAAAGAAGGCGAAAGAGTCTTCGTTAATGTATCGGGAGATTGATCATAATAAACCAATTTAATTAAGGGGTATAACAACAAAAATGACACATGCGGTAGGCACAGTCGTAAAAGGAAAAGTTACAGGTATTACAAATTTCGGAGCTTTTGTCGAGATTGAAGGCGGAAAAAGAGGTATGGTACATATCTCCGAAATTTCGCGTTCATACGTGGAGGATATTTCAAAGGTGCTGTCTGTAGGACAGGCTGTTGAGTGTAAAATTATCTCTATTGCAGACGACGGAAAGCTTGCGTTGTCCATCAATCAGGCGTTACCTCCTGCTGAAAAGCCACAGAGCGGTGGCAAAAAACGTGAGTTCAATAAGCGACCACAGAGAAAGTACACTCCTGCGCCAAAGGTTACTTCACCTGGAGATTTTGAGTGGCAAAGCTCAAATGTAGGTGGTTCGTTTGAGGATATGATGTCTAAGTTTAAGAAAACAAGCGAAGACAAAATGTCCGATTTGAAGCGTGGAGAAAGCCGTGGTTACAGCCGTAGAGGCAACGGATCCGGCAGAAAATAAATTTCATATCGAATTGATGCAAAGGAGGCATTACCATGAAGATTACCTATACCGCTAGAAAGGTTAATCTGAGAGATAATTTCAAGGAGCGTGTTGAGAAAAAGCTCAAGAAATTTGAGAAGATTTTCTCTGAGGATGCTACTGTGAATGTTGTTGTTACTCTTAACAAGAACAACCAGACCGTCGAGATCACAATTAAGGATAACTCGATGATTTACAGAGCAGAGAAGACACAGCTTGAAATGAACGATGCCCTTGACAAGTGCATCGACGTTTTAGGCAGACAGCTCCGTAAAAATAAAGCTAAGCTCGAAAAGAAACTCAAGTCAGGTTCTATTGATGACCTGTTCGAAGCACCAGCTTTAGAGGATGTTGAAGAGGAAGAGTACAAAGTTCTTAGAACAAAATCTATTCCTGTTAAGCCTATTACAATCGATGAGGCTATTTTGCAGATGAATATGATTGGTCACAAGTTCTATATGTTCACAAATGTTGATACAAACGAAATTAACGTTGTGTACAGCCGTGATGACGGTGCATACGGACTTTTAGAGCCATCATTTGATGATTGATAAATAAATTCAGATACTTAGAATAATAACTATAACGGGCGGAAGTTTTTCTTCCGCCTGTATTTTTGAGGAGATTTAAATGACATTTTGTGCGACATGTCTTTTGGGACTTGAGGGTCTGGTGGCTAATGAATTGCGACACCACGATATCGAAAATGTAAGAGCTGAAAATGGAAGAGTGCTTTTTGACGGTGATATGTCAGCCTGCGCAAGAGCTAATATCTGTTCACGTTATGCAGAGCGTGTGCTGATTTTGGTTGATGAGTTTTACGCAACAACTTTTGAACAACTGTTCAATGGTGTTAACAAGATTGACTGGTCACGCTATATTTGTGTTGACGAGGCTTTCCCTGTAAAGGGCAGTTCAGTTAATTCAAAGCTCAATTCAATTCCTGCTTGCCAAAAGATAATCAAAAAAGCTATAGTCGAAAACCTTAAAAAGACATATAAATCCGACTGGTTTGAAGAAAGCGGTGCTCTGCACAAAATTCAGTTCCTTATTTTTAAAGACAAGGTTAGTATTATGATTGACACCTCGGGCGATGGTCTGCATAAACGTGGATTCAGAGAAAACGCAAATGCCGCTCCAATTAGAGAAACACTTGCCGCTGCAATGGTTGATTTAGCCAGAGTTAGACGTAACCACGTTGTTTGTGATCCGCTGTGTGGAAGTGGTACTATTGTAATTGAGTCAGCACTCAAAGCACTTAATATTATGCCTGGTATAAACCGTAGTTTTATTGCTGAAACCTGGGCTAATAGTGACAAAGATATATGGTCAAACGAGCGTGAGCGTGCCCGTTCACTTGAAAACCGAGATTGTACTTTTAAAGCTTACGGTTACGACATTGACCCTGAAGCCTTGAAAGTTGCGGTGGAAAACGCTGAAAAAGCAGGAGTTTCTGATAGAATCACATTTGAGCTCAGAGATGTTGCTGACTTTGAAAGCGATGAAGAATATCTCACAGTTATTACAAATCCGCCATATGGCGAGCGTTTGCTTGATGTAAACGAAGCAGAGCGATTGTATAAAATTATGGGTAAGATGTTCAAAAAGCGTGAGCATTACACCTACACTATAATAAGCCCTGACGATGATTTTGAAAAATGCTTTGGCAGACCTGCTGATAAACGCAGAAAGCTTTACAACGGTATGCTCAAATGCAACGTATATATGTATTTTAAGTGATATAATTAGCAGGTCACTTTTGTGTCCTGCTTTTATTTTGCACATTGAAATGCGTTTCGTAATATGCTATAATAAACAATTAGTAACGCAAATGAGAGGTAATTATGGTTTGTAATAATATTTTAGAAGCGATGGGTAATACACCTATCATCAAGCTTCAGCATATGACAGGTGAAAACGACGCTGATATTCTCGTTAAATTTGAAGGCCTCAACGTTGGTGGTTCAATTAAAACAAGAACAGCTTATAATATGATAAAAGACGCAATGGATAAAGGTTTTATAAACAATGATACTATTATTGTTGAGCCTACCTCTGGCAATCAGGGTATTGGTCTTGCTTTGGTAGGTGCAGTTCTTGGCATTAAAGTTAAGATTATTATGCCTGACTCAGTAAGTGAAGAACGCCGAATGTTAGTCGAGCACTACGGTGCTGAGGTTATCCTTGTGCACGATGCAGGCAATATCGGTGACTGTATCGAAGAGTGCTTGAACATTGCTTTGACAATGAAAGCTGAAAGCGACAAAGTTTTTGTTCCACAACAGTTTGAAAATCCTGCTAACCCTGAAATCCAGCGTATCGGTACAGGCAAGGAGATTTTAGAGCAGGTTGACGGTCCAATCCACGGCTTTTGTTCAGGTATAGGCACAGGTGGTACTATCACAGGTATTGGTGAAACATTAAAAGCCAAGAATCCTGATATTCTTATCTGGGCTGTAGAACCTGAAAATGCGGCTATTTTGTCAGGTGGTTCAATTGGTACTCACGTTCAAATGGGTATCGGCGACGGCCTTATTCCGGATATTTTAAACACAGAGATTTACAACGATGTTTGTATCATTAAAGACGAAGAAGCATTACAAGCTTCTAAAGACCTCGCTTCAAAAGAAGGCATTATGTGCGGTATCAGTAGTGGTACAAACGTTGCCGCTGCTATGCGTATGGCTAAGATTTTAGGCAAAGGCAAGACTGTTGTAACAGTTTTACCTGACACAGCTGAGAGATATTTCTCAACACCGCTTTTTGAATAATATAATACGACATAAACAAACAACGGCTACTTTTTAGGTAGCCGTTGTCTTTATTTATGAGCTTTTAGTCGTCATTAGTGTAAGCGCTTAGTACGATACAAGCAGTTGTTGTAATTATCAGGGAGAACGATGCAAGCAGTAAACCTGTAAGAACAGCACCAACAGCACTTGTAGCTACAAAGGTGATACCGAGTAGCACAACAGAGAACAGGATTGTTCCCAGTATTCCGGCAATAAAGGTAGAAATCAGGGTTCTTGCACTGTAAGGAGTGTCAAAACGTCTTAGTGAGGACACAACAAAGGCAATCGCAAGGTAAACTACAGCGATTCCGAATAACACCCACAGAAAAGCAGGGGTAGTAGTGATAATTCCAGTAATTCTCAGTACAGCGGCAACTATACCAATGACCACGCTTGAAGCTATAGCGACAATTAAACATTCATTTCTGTTGCAATTTCTGTTACACATTGACTTTTCACCTCCACTACATTATATGCTCAAAAAATTTTGCAGTTACTTTACTTGTAGATTTTAGTGAGTTATAATTATGTAAGAGTAATTTTGGAGGTGCATCATGAAACACTTTTTGATTGTAGTTGATATACAAAACGATTTTGTTACAGGTTCACTCGGCACAGCTGAAGCTCAGGGGATTATTGACAATTGTGTTAAGAAAATAAAGAGTTTTGACGGTGAGATTATTGTAACATATGATACTCATACAGCCGATTACCTTAATACAAGCGAGGGCAAAAAGCTCCCTGTTGAGCATTGCATAAAGGATACTGATGGCTGGAAACTTAGCGAAAAAATCGAAAAGGCGTTAGACGGTAAAAAATATACCGCAGTTGAAAAGCCAACTTTTGGTTGTCTTGAGCTACCAAGAATTATTAACGATATGTCACAGGGAGAACCGTTTGATATTACGTTAATCGGACTTTGTACCGATATTTGTGTTGTTTCTAACGCACTGATACTCAAAGCCGCTTTCTATGAATCAGAGGTTTATGTTGACAGCTCTTGCTGTGCAGGTGCATCGGTTGCAACACACAACGCAGCGTTAGACACAATGAAATGCTGTCAGATAAATGTTATTTAATTATTAATTGAACTGTTATGAAAAACTTCAAAGACAAGATTATTAAGATTTTTACTATACCGCTGTGGTTGCTTGTTGTTTTATCCGTCGTTTCCTTTGGTTCGTTGATTCTTATTTTTGTTTATAAGCTTGAAGAGCAGTTTTACGCTTATATTGATTTTGTATTGTCAGCGTATACACTTACAGCACTTTGTTTTTACTGCGTAAACACCTTGCCAAATGTTATAAAAAAGGTAAAGCAAAAAGCCTATAGTGTCTACTTCCACTATGATAAAACTTGCAGAAGCGTTAGTGTCTATGTTGTCGCTTGAAACTTCAATGCTTGCACAGTTTGGTGCTGAGAATGCAGTAGAGTTTAAACGGCTTATGATTTCGCTAACAGGCGGAGGCGTTGCACTCATAATAACCTTTATGTCGGTATATATGCTGATTCTAAGCACACGTCAGTTAAAAAGAATGAAAGAATAAGCATTTAAATGTTAAACCTGCTTAACAAAAGTCGGCGTTTACTTTACATGGATTTAACATAAGAATTACGGTTTAATGCTTTTTTGAGGGGGTGAATTTGAGTATAATTTAACTGTCGATTTTTGGCAATTTTTTATTCAGTGGTAAAATTATTGTGTTATCTAAGGTATGATTGACAACAATAATTTTGTATATCAGTATGGATAAAGGAGAGGTATTATGTTTAATCCTGATCATATTATGCAATTGATTGAGAGCCTTATCTGGTTGCTTGCGGGTGTAGGTGTATTTATTGTTGGTATGAACTTTATGGGCGATGCCCTTGAGAAAAGTGCCAGCTCAGGTATGAAAAGATTGCTCGAAAAGATTAGTAACAATCGTTTTTCGGGTGTCGGTATCGGTGCAGGTGTAACTGCGATTATCCAGAGTTCGTCTGCAACATCAGTTATGGTTATCGGTCTTGTTAATGCAGGTGTAATGACACTTATGCAGGCAACACCTATTATTATGGGTGCAAATATCGGTACAACCATCACCGGTGTCCTCGTTGCTTTAAAGAACGATTACTTTAATATGGCGATGTACGCTCTTGCTTTTGCGGGCGTAATGATGGGCTTTGCTAAAAAGGAAAAGATTAAACTTGCGGGTTTGCTTTGCTCAGGCTTAGGTCTTATTTTCGTTGGCTTAAATGTTATGAGTAGTGAAGAAGCTTTTGGAAATCCACTTGTTGAAGATGTGTTCACACAGATTTTCGCAATGATCGACTTCCCACTCCTGTTAATCCTTGTTGGTGCTATTTTTACAGCTCTTATTCAGAGTTCATCAGCTGCAACAGGTGTTGTTATCACAATGGTAGGTACGGGTATCCTTCCGCTTGACCTTGCGCTGTTTATCGTGCTTGGTGCTAACATCGGTACCTGTATTACTGCACTTCTTGCGTCAGTTGGTGCAAACGCTAACTCAAAGAGAGTTGCTCTCATCCACTTTACATTTAACTTTATCGGTACGGCGTTCTTTACAGCCATCATCTGGATATTAAAGGATCCGGTTGTTAATTTCCTTGTGTCAGTGTTCCCTGGTGATGACCCGATGTCACTCCAGATGAGAGTATCACTTTTCCACGTTATCTTTAATGTAACAACAACTCTTCTGCTTCTCCCATTTGTTAAACAGCTTGTTAACTATTCCTGTGCTGTTATCAAGGATAAGGATGAAGATGATGATCATCTCAGCAAAGTATTTATCGACGAGCGTCTGCTTACAACTCCGTCAATCGCTCTTGACAACTGCTTTGTTGTTGCAACAGATATGGCACACTGGGCTCAGCAGTCTTTTGATGATAGTGCAAAGGCGTTGTTTAATTACAGCGAAAAGCTTGATAAACGCATCAGAGATGCTGAGAAGATGACTGATAAGTACGAGGATAAGCTCGGTTCATATCTTGTTAAGCTTAGCAGTGCTTCGATCAGCGAAAGAGACAGCGCACAGGCTTCGATGCTTTTAAAAGTTATTGGTGATCTTGAGCGTATTTCTGACCACGCAAGAAACATTATGTTCTCAGGTCAGGAACTTAGCACAAAGAAGCTTGCTTTTTCAGACGAAGCAATCGCAGAAATTACACTTCTTTCCGATGCTGTTTCTGAAATTATCGATCTTTCATTCGATTCATTCATTAACAACGATGTATCACTTGCAATCAAGGTTGAAAGCCTTGAAGAGGTCATTGATGGTATGAAAGAAAAAATGCGTACAAATCATACTAAGCGTCTACAAAAGGGTAAATGTTCACTCGACACAGGCTTTGTATGGGCAGACCTTCTCACAAACTTCGAGAGAATTTCTGACCATTGTTCAAACATTGTTGGTGCGGTTCTTGATTTTGATAACAACGACCTCAATACCCACAAAGCATTGAAGAAAATCAGACGCAGTGGCGAAGAATACGATGCACAGTACAGAGAGTACAGTACTAAGTATCAGCTTGCATAAGTAATAAAATGTTTACAAAAAAGCCCTTGACTAGTCAGGGGCTTTTCTTTATTATTTAGCTAAGGATAATTATTGTTGAATTTTTTTGGAAACGAGAGGAGAATGGATAATGAAAGTATGTCCTAACTGTAATAACAATATTGATGATGGTTCAGTTTTCTGTGTAGTATGCGGAACTAATGTTGCATCACCTCAGAGCGAGCCGCAGCCGGAAGTTACATATGCACCACCGGTACAGCCACAGGGAACCCAGCCTGTACCACCTAATAACACTCAGGCTCCAAGCGGCCAGCAGGTACCACCACAGGGTGTTCCTTATTACACCGCACAGCCTAATGCACAAGCTAACCCACAGCCTGTTGCTGACCAGTTTGACCACACAAGCGAGTTTGATGCTAAGGATATCGCTGACAACAAATTGTATGCATTGCTCGTATATCTTCTTGGCATCTTAGGTATAATTGTTGCTCTTTTGATTAAAAACGATAGTCCTTATCTCAAGTTTCACATCAATCAGGGAATCAAACTTACGATTATCGAAGCAGTGGTGGGTGTTGCAACAGCACTGTTTTGCTGGACATGTATCGTACCAGTTGTAGGTACTATTGCACTTATCACTCTTACAGTTGTACAGATTATCTGTATTATTGATGTATGTAGTGGCAAAGCAAAGGATGCTCCAATCGTCCGTAGTATCAAATTTTTAGATTAAATATTGTATAAAAAAAGCTCTACGTCACAGTAGAGCTTTTTTTATTATATTAAGCTTTGATTATCTGGGATTTCAGCTCATTGATGTACATATCGCGGTTGCAAATGCTAAGTGTGAAAACATCCGTAGCTTTTACGTCAATGTCAAACATAGCTTTACCGTTTTCGCTTAGCTTGTTGTAATCCTGCGGATATTTGCACACAAGCGGTAGCTTGCACCTTGACAAAAGTTTACTGCCTTTGTCGTTCATTCCTAGTATTCTGACATACTCAACATTGCTTTGCTGGATTTGTTTGGATATGCCGAGAAGAGCACACATCACAATTCTTCTAAGTCTTGCATGGGTGTAACGTTTGGTTTTTAAGTTATCGTATAATTCATTAAGAGAATTACTGTTTCTGCAACATTCATAAATTCTGTTGTGTAAACCTTCGCTGACATCGGGTAAGTTTTCAAGCTCTTCTTTAGTCATAGTCCTCAGTTTATACAGAATAGCGGTTTCAAGCTTTTTTATGTCGGTGAAATATTCAACATCCATTTTTGTGAAACGTCTGTATTCTTCGTTTTCCTGAATCAGCTTTCTGATATGTGTCGCGCTTGCGATATCTTGTGTTACAATGTCGCTGTCGTGGTCTGTGCCGTTTCTTTTGATTGCAACAGGGGAGATAGATGTGTTTTTTAACGCTTTGATGTAT
>JAFUOM010000089.1 GCA_017481885.1 Ruminococcus sp. | reverse complement strand
TGAGATGATTTGTGTTACAGGTACTCCGTATGATACCATTCAGGGTACTATTGGTATTAACTCGGATTACAGCGGTTCGCTCAAAGATTTTGGTGTTAAGTACAGCGAAGTCGCTCTAAAGGAAGATGGCACTGTTGATTTAGATGCTATCAAAGAAGCAGCGAAAAGACAGCCAAAAATGATTTATATTCAGCGTTCACGTGGTTACAGCGTTCGTGATTCTCTGCTTTGCAAGGATATCAAGGCTATCTGTAACGCTGTAAGAGAAGTGTCAAAAGATTCAATTATTATGCTTGATAACTGTTACGGCGAGTTTGTTGAGTGCGAAGAACCTTTATCAAATGGCGTTGATATTATGGCTGGTTCTCTTATCAAAAACCCTGGTGGCGGTATTGCTCCGACAGGCGGTTATATTGCAGGCAGAGCTGACCTTGTTGAAATGTGCTCGTACAGACTCACCACCCCTGGTACAGGTAAAGAAATCGGATGTACTTTGTCTGTGCTTCGAGAGATGTTTATGGGTGCTTTTCACGCACCACAGGTCACAGGCGAAGCTTTGAAAACTGCTGTGTTTACTGCGGCTTTGTTTGAACTTCTCGGTTATGATGTTTCACCACGATATAACGAAGACAGGGGAGATATCATCGAGGTTGTCAAATTACATAACAGCGAAAACCTCATCGCTTTCTGCAAAGGCATCCAGAAAGGTTCGCCTGTAGACAGCTTTGTAACTCCATATCCATCTGATATGCCTGGTTATGACTCTCAGGTTATTATGGCGGCAGGTGCTTTTACTTTAGGTTCATCAATTGAGCTTTCTGCTGATGCACCGCTTAGAGAGCCGTACGCTGTGTGGATGCAGGGTGGACTTAATTTTAACAGTAGTAAAATCGGCATTATGCTTGCCGCACAGGAAGTAATGAATATTAACGAATAAAAATAACGGGTGTTTGCTTTAAGCAGACACCCGTTTGTTGTATGATTATTTTTGTCTTAATTTTTTGAAGAAATCAGTGATTAGCTTACTGCATTCTTCTTCCATAATACCACCCTGAAAGTATGGTCTGAAAGAGTTTTGAAGCTCCAAAATGTTGATAGTAGAACCGCAACAGCCGAAGTTTTTGTCATACGCACCAAAATATACGTTTGGGATTCTTGCGTTAACTATAGCGCCACTGCACATAGGACAAGGCTCTAAGGTTACGTATATTTCGCATTGCCAAAGACGCCAACCGCCAAGTGTGTTGCAAGCGTTATTAATTGCCTCGATTTCGGCGTGTGACAAAGCGTTCTTCGATTTTTCACGTCTGTTTCTGCCTGTTGCAATAATTTCTCCGTCTTTAACAATGACCGCACCTACCGGAACTTCACCCTCGTCAAAAGAAAGTTGAGCAAGATTTAAAGCTTCTACCATAAACTTTTCATTCATATTGTAGGCACCTCTGCCATAACAACCATCATAATTGCTTCCATTATTGAAATGACTGAAAATACAAGCACAGTAGGACTGTAAAAAGCAATTTTTGCCTTTTCTTTGAACTCTATACTTGTGTCAGCGCCTAAAAGTTTGAAGAAACCGCTGTGCTTTTTAGAGAGTACTGTAAAACTGATTAGTCCTAAAATGCAGATTTGAATTAGCACAATTGAGTATATAAGATTTACAGCAGAATCGCTCAAATCGGTGTTTGTTGAAAGTAAAGTGAATGTAACACTCAAAGCGTTGTTTAAAAAATGTATGATGATACCAGGTAAGAGTGAGTTTGTTTTAACGGCAATATAACCAAGTACAAGACCCACAACCAAAGCAAATGGAATCTGAGCAAAGTTTCCGTGCATCAGACCAAATGTTACACCCGACACAAGCACAGCAAGACCGTCTGAATATTTACGGAAGATATTGAGAATCACACCTCTAAAAGCAAATTCTTCAATTAAAGCAGGCAATACCGCAACCGTTGCGTAGAATAATACGATATCCAGAACACTGTCGCAGTTATATTCCGATTCGGTTATAGCTTCAAGGCCGACTGAGTCAAACAACGCAAGTAGTATGTTTGAAACGTAGTTTGCTATCATACATACAGCTAAACCGATTGCACACAGATGATATGTTAGCTTGAAACCGATTTTTTCAAGTGGATAAGTTTTACCCAGACTTGATTTAGTGAAAAGCGTATACAGAATTGAAACACCGAAAAATGTTACTATCGACACAAAGCCACTCATAAGCATAAGAAATGTTGTGTCATTCAGAAACTCCATTTCCATCAAAGCGTTTGTGTCGCCTGAGCTAAACAGGTTTCCTAAAAGTGGAATAAACACAGCGCCGGTTGATATCACTGTCATTACGAGAAAGAACAATATTAATACAAGACCTGCCTTGTTAGAGTCTCTTTTGAGTTGATTTTTATAGATGTATATATTATAATCTTGTTGAGTGTAGAAAGTTTGCACTGAAAAAACTCCTAGAATTTATTTTTATATATAATAATACAAAAAATATTAAAAATAATTCTTGACAAACAATATAAAAGATTATATAATACACAAGAACAATAAAGCAAAGCGGAAATGCTTTCACCTGTGGGGTGTCGTCTGCACGGGTCAATACATCCACAACTTAGTTGTGTTTATTTGTATTGCCATGCGGACAGAAGTGTTTCTGTTCGCATTTATTATTTGTATAATAACTTTGGAGGTGCTTTAACATTAGCACAAAGGAACTTCAGATCAATGAGGAAATTCGCGACAAGGAACTGCGCGTTATAGGTGCTGACGGTGCTCAGCTCGGTATTATGAGTGCTTCACAGGCTCTTGATATCGCTACTGAAAAAAATCTTGATTTAGTTAAGATTGCTCCACAGGCTACACCACCGGTCTGTAAGATTATGGACTACGGTAAGTATCGCTTTGAGCAGGCAAAAAGAGAGAAAGAAGCCAGAAAAAATCAGCACACTGTTGATGTCAAGGAAATCAAGCTTTCCCTCAATATCGACACTCACGATTTTAACACAAAGCTTCGTAACGCTCAGAAGTTTTTTGCCCACGGCGATAAAGTTAAGGTTTCTATCAGATTCAGAGGAAGAGAAATGGGTCATGCAGAATACGGTTACGATATTATGCAGAGATTTGCTGAGGCTTGCGGGGAAGTTGCAAACATTGAAAAACCTGCAAAACTTGATGGTCGTCAGATGCTCATGTTCCTTGCACCAAAGTCAGGTAAGTAATTAAAGGAGGACACTACAATGCCTAAAATTAAAACACACAGCGGCGCTAAGAAGCGTTTCAAACTCACAAAGAACGGTAAGGTTATCCGTGCTCACGCTAACAAAAGACACATTCTGAACAAGAAGACAACTAAGCGTAAGAGAGGCTTAAGACAGAATGCTGTTACAGATAAGACAAATGTAGCACAGGTTAAGCGTTTAATCCCTTATAAATAATCGCTTATTCATTCTAAAATTCGGAGGTAACATATAATGGCACGTATTAAAGGCGCGATGATGACTCGCAAAAGAAGAAAAAAGACATTAAAACTTGCTAAAGGTTATTTTGGTGCTAAGAGCAAGCACTTTAAGATGGCTAAACAGGCTGTAATGAAGTCTGGCAACTACGCATACATTGGCCGTAAGCAGAAGAAGAGAGATTTCAGAAGACTCTGGATTACTCGTATCTCAGCTGCTTGCAAAGCAAACGGCACAAACTACTCAACATTTATGAACGGTCTTAAGAAAGCTGACATCGCTCTCAACCGTAAGATGCTCTCAGAGATCGCTATCGCTGATCCACAGGCATTTGCTGCTCTTGTTGAGAAAGCTACAAAAGCATAAAAAAGCTATAACTGCGTTTGGGGTCACACCCCAAACGCTTTTGCTTATTATAGGTATTGTTTATGGAAGTAATTAAAAGCAAAGATAATAAAACAGTTAAATATATCTCAAAACTCATCAGTAGTGCGAAGTTCAGGAGAGAAGAAAGTCGATTTGTAACCGAGGGCGTTAGACTTTGTGAAGAAGCGTTGAAAAACAATGCACATATCGATTTTCTTGTTTGCTCAGTTTCGGCATATGATAAGTACTCTGATATCGTATCACTGTTGTGCAAAAGCGCAAAAAACACGCTTGTAATTGAAGACCGTATATTTAGTGCTTTATCTGACACAAAAACACCACAGGGAGTATTGTGCGTTGTAAAAACACTTGACAAACGCTTTTGCTTTGATACAATTAGAGAAAATGGAATATTATTGGCTCTTGACAGTATACAGGATCCATCAAACCTTGGGACAATACTAAGATCTGCTGATGCTTTGGGTGTTAGCGGTGTAGTTTTGTCTTCTACCTGTTGTGATGTTTTTTCACCAAAGGTAGTAAGAGGAAGTATGGGTGCTGTATTTAGAGTGCCATTTTATATTACAAATGATTTGCCACAGTTTGTTTCTGATTTCAATAAATACGGCAAGTCATATGCGTGCGTACTTGATGACACAGCTTCAACAATTAATAATGTAAAGTTTTGTGCACCGTCATTGTCAGTTATCGGCAACGAGGGCAACGGAGTGTCAAAAGAAGTAATAAGCGCATGCACTGACAAATTGTATATTCCTATGCACAATAACGCAGAGTCACTTAACGCTGCGGTAGCTGCAAGTATAATAATGTGGGAAATGGTTAAATGACAAACACAGCAAGACTTTGGGTTTGGCTTACGCTCTCGACAGGTGTGAATAACCCAAAACACAAACGTATATATGAAACATACGACAGCATCGCTGATTTTTATAATGGCGGTGTGTACGAGTGGCGTTTGTGCGGTGTGTTTTCACCTAAAGATATAGAGGCTCTTGAAAACACCAGATTGTCACAGGCTGATGAAGTCATAAATACCTGTAAAAAACTCGGTTACGATATCATCTGTATTGATGACCCTGAGTATCCTCAAAAACTTAAAGATATTTACGCACCACCGTGCGTTTTGTATGTGTGGGGAAAGTTGCCTGATGTTGATGACACGCTCAGTATTGCGATGGTTGGAACAAGAAAAGCTACGCAATATGGTGTTATGGCGTCACATACGCTTTCTGCAAGTCTGTCAAAACTAGGTGTTATTGTCGTAAGTGGCGGTGCACTGGGAATTGACAGTGCATCACACATAGGAACACTTGAAGCACAAGGTACAACTATCTGTGTGCTTGGATGTGGAATTGACTACAGATATCTAATGTCAAATGCTTCAATGCGTAAAAACATTGCGTCAACAGGTGCGGTTATTTCCGAATACCCACCGGGAACGCAGGCTTATCCGTCGAATTTTCCGATAAGAAACAGGATTATATCAGGACTTTGCGACGGTATCATAGTCGTTGAAGCTGATGAAAAAAGCGGTTCACTGATTACCGTTAACCACGCTTTGGAACAGGGCAGAGAAGTGTTTGCTGTTATGGGCAACATTAACTCCAGATATTCCACAGGCACCAATAAAATGATAAAAGATGGTGCTACACCTGTAACATCATATATGGATATATTGGAAGCTTTTCCTAAGTTTCAGGTGGTTTCTGATGTTGAACAAGAGCAACCTGAGTATAGTGGACAGAATAACACTGAACTTAACAAAGAACCTGTTATCCATAAGGATGATTTGAATTTATCCGAAACAGTAGAACTAGTTTATAGATGTATAGGAAACGAACCTATACACATAGACCAGCTTGTAATTAAAACAGGCTTGCCTGTCAGCAGAGTTTTGCAATCACTGACAGAGCTTGAAATACTTGCACTTATTTCCTGCCAACAAGGCAGATTATATAAATTAGCTTGATTTTTAGGAGGACAAAAATAAATGTCTAATCTTGTAATCGTTGAGTCTCCTGCAAAAGCAAAGACTATCAAAAAATATCTTGGCAAAGACTTTGACGTTGTTGCTTCTATGGGCCACGTCAGAGACCTTCCGTCGGCAAGGCTCAGCGTTGATATTAATAACGATTTTGCACCTAAATATGAGATTATAAAAGGAAAAGAAAAACTCGTCGATGAACTTGTTGAGCTTTCAGGCAAAAGCGAAAACGTATATCTCGCAACTGACCCTGATAGAGAGGGCGAGGCTATTTCCTGGCACTTAGCATATCTTTTGAATCTAGATCTTGACAAAACAAACAGAGTTGAGTTCAACGAGATTACAAAGAACGGTATAGCAAATGGTATGGCTAATCCACGTTCAATCAACATTGACCTTGTTAATGCTCAGCAGGCAAGACGTATTCTTGACAGAATTGTGGGATACAAGCTCAGTCCGTTTGTATCTCAGAAAATACACAGAGGTTTGTCAGCAGGCAGAGTACAGTCAGTAGCTGTAAGAATTGTTGTTGACCGAGAGCTTGAAATCAGAGCATTCAAGCCTGAAGAGTATTGGACAATCGACACAAAGTTGATACCAAAGGGTTCAAGAAAGTCTTTTTCAGCTTCACTGTACGGAACTGAGGATGGTAAAATTAAAATTGGTTGCAAACAAGAGGCAGACAAGATTATCTCTGACTTAGATGGTGCTGACTTTGTAATTACAAAAGTTAAGAATTCAACAAGAAAAAAATCACCTGCACCACCATTTATCACTTCGACTTTACAGCAGGAAGCTTCTCGTAAGCTTGGTTTTCAGTCAAGAAAGACAATGAAAGTCGCTCAGGAGCTTTACGAAGGTGTGGAGATTGAAGGCATCGGTGCTATCGGTCTTATCACATATATGCGTACAGACTCGTTAAGAATATCTAACGAAGCAGTGGCTGAGGCTTCAAAGTTTATATCAGAAAACTATGGTGAAAAGTACTTACCTGCAAAGCCTAGATTCTTCAAGTCACGTTCTAACGCACAGGACGGTCACGAAGCTATCAGACCATCAACACCATCGTTGTCACCAACATCTATCAAAACAAGCTTGTCTACTGACCAGTTCAAGCTTTACAAGCTCATTTGGGATAGATTTATGGCTTCACAGATGGCAGATTGTATCCAGAAAACAACTCAGGCTGATATTACAGCCAATGGATATATATTCAAGGCATCAGGCTACAAAGTTGATTTTGACGGCTTTACTGCTTTGTATACTGAAGGTAAAGACGAAGAGCAGGAGAAGGAAACACAGCTTCCACCACTCGAAAACGGTGCTACTTGTAAGGTAAAGGATATTGCCCAGAATCAGCATTTCACACAGCCACCTGCAAGATTTACCGAAGCTTCCTTAATTAAAGCTATGGAAGAATACGGCATTGGCCGTCCTTCTACTTACGCTGCTACAATTTCTACTATCACAAGCAGAGAATATGTTAAGCGTGAGAGCAAAACGCTCATCCCAACTGAGCTCGGCGAAACACTTGCTCAGCTTATGAAAGAGCGTTTCCCTAAAATTGTTAACGTTAAGTTTACTGCCCAGATGGAGCAGGAGCTTGATACTGTTGAAAACGGTGATGTAGAGTGGGTTAAGCTTTTAGACCAGTTCTACACCGATTTTGATAAAACGCTCAAGAAAGCAAAAACTGAAATGGCTGGAGTTAAATTACAGCTCAAAGAGGACGAAACCGACATCATTTGCGAAAAATGCGGTAAGAAAATGGTCGTTAAGGTTGGCCGTTATGGTAAGTTTATCGCTTGTCCGGGTTATCCTGAGTGTAAAAATGTTAAAAAATATGTTGAAGAGGCAGGAACCACTTGCCCTAAATGTGGTGGTAATGTAATTATCAAGCGTACAAAGAAAGGCAAAGTGTTCTACGGTTGCAGTAACTACCCTGATTGTGATTTTGTATCATGGTATGAGCCTGTTGCAGAGAAATGCCCACAGTGTGGAGATATCCTCTTCAAGAAGAAAGGTAAGAAAGCCTCACTTTTCTGTCAAAGAGAAGGCTGTGGCTATAAGAAATAATGACAGTAAACGTCTTTGGAGCAGGTCTTGCAGGATGCGAGGCTGCGTATCAATTAGCAAAACGTGGAGTTAAAGTCAAACTTTACGACATAAAACCGCATAAAAAAACACCAGCACATAGCAGTGATTTATTTGCTGAACTTGTATGTTCAAACTCGCTTAAAGCTAAGCGTGTTGAATCTGCTGCTGGCTTGCTCAAAGAAGAAATGAGACAGCTCGATTCTCTTCTTGTTAAGTGTGCAGACGAGTGTGCAGTGCCGGCAGGCGGTGCACTCGCTGTTGACAGAGAAAAATTTTCCACTCTTGTTACTGACTTTATCAAAAATCATGAGAACATTGAGTTTATCAGCGAAGAGGTAACAGTGATTCCTGAAGAGGGCATTTCGGTTGTGGCGACAGGTCCGTTGACATCTGATGCACTGTCAAAACATATTTCTGAAAGATTTGGCGAGCATTTGTCGTTCTTCGATGCGGCAGCACCGATTGTCAGTGCTGACAGCGTTGATATGGAGCACGCATTTTTTGAATCACGTTACGGCAAAGGTGACGGCGACGATTACCTCAATTGTCCGATGAACAAAGAGGAGTATGAGATATTCTACGATGCTCTGGTAAACGCAGAGAGGGCTCCTGTTCACGAATCTGATGTAAGAGACCCTAAGGTTTACGAAGGATGTATGCCGATTGAGGTGCTCGCACAGCGTGGTGTTGATACAATCCGCTTTGGTCCTATGAAGCCTGTAGGACTCAGAGATCCAAAAACAGGGCACAGACCATGGGCTGTTTTACAGCTTAGAAAAGAAACTGCAAGCGGTGAGATGTATAACCTTGTAGGCTTCCAGACAAATCTGAAATTTCCTGAACAAAAACGAGTTTTCGGTTTGATTCCTGCCCTTAAAAATGCGGAATATCACAGATATGGAGTTATGCACAGAAATACTTTTATCGATTCTCCGCGTTTACTTTGTGCTGATTTTTCAATGAAGACAAACAGGAATATCTTTTTTGCAGGTCAGATTACAGGTGTTGAGGGGTATATGGAGTCAGCTTCATCCGGTCTTATGGCAGGTATCAATGCGTATCTGAAAACTTTGGACAAAGAAACTCTGGTTTTACCTGAATTTACTATGATTGGTTCACTTAGCAGATACATAAGTGATGAAAATGTAGTTGATTTTCAGCCTATGGGTGCTAATTTCGGCGTTTTACCGTCACTTGTTGACAGACCAAGGGACAAAGCTTTAAGAGGTGCCGCTTATGCACAAAGAGCTCTTGACAGTTTAAATGAGTATTTAAAAGATAAAGATTTACATATGGGGTAAAGGTATGAATATTATTATAGATGCTTTCGGTGGAGATAATGCTCCGCTTGAAATAATTAAAGGTTCACTTGACGCTAAAAATGAGTATGGCGTTGATATCACACTTGTTGGTAACGAAGAAATAATCAGAAAAGTGTCCAAAGAAAACGAACTGAATATTGATGGAGTAAAAATTGTTCACGCTGAGTCTGTTATTTCGCAGAACGAAGCAGGTACAGAAGTGGTTAAATCAAAGAAAGACAGCTCAATGGCAGTCGGTCTTAAACTGCTCCACGATGGCGAGGGAGATGCATTTGTTTCAGCAGGTAACAGTGGCGCTGTTTGCGTTGGTGCAACTTTGATTGTAAAGCGTATCAAAGGTATCAAACGTCCTGGTTTTGCTCCTGTTATTCCTACACTTGAGGGAAATATGATGCTCATTGACTGTGGTGCAAATGTTGAGTGTAAACCACAGATGCTTTTACAGTTTGGTGTTATGGGTTCTATCTATATGGAAAAAGTTATGGGTATCAAGAATCCTAGAGTAGGTCTTGCAAACGTTGGTACTGAGCCTCACAAGGGTGGCGAGCTTCAGCAGAAAACTTATGAGTTGTTAGAGAATTCTAGGCTTAACTTTATTGGTAACGTCGAAGGCAGAGATGTGCCTGTTGGCGGTTGTGAAGTTTGTGTTTCAGACGGATTTACAGGAAATCTTATCCTTAAAACATACGAAGGCGTTGCGTCTGCTCTTATGAGCAAAATCAAAGGTGTGTTCAATAAAAATCTGAAAAACAAGCTCGCTGCAGCTATGGTTTACGGTGACCTTAAAGAGATGAAAAAGTCTGTGGACTACAACGAATTTGGCGGTGCTCCGATTATCGGTTGTGCAAAGCCTGTGTTCAAAGCACATGGCAGTGCTAACGCCAAGACTTTTAAAAACGCAATCAGACTTACTAAAGAATATGTAGAAAATAATGTTGTTGAGGAAATCTCTGCAGCACTCAAAGAGTTTAACGAGGGAGAATAACATCCTATGGATGAACTTCAAAATAAATTATCGTATAAATTTAAAAATCCTGAGCTTTTAAAGGAAGCGCTCACACATTCTTCCTATGCTAACGAACAGCACAAAAAGCTCAAATGCAACGAGCGTCTGGAGTTTTTGGGTGATGCAGTGCTATCAATAGTTGTATCTGACTATATTTTTGCTAATTGTCCAAAGCTTCCTGAAGGTGAGCTGACAAAACTTAGAGCATCTTTGGTTTGCGAGAAAAGCTTACATAAATTTTCGTTAGCTCTCGGTCTTGGTGAGCATCTTCTGCTCAGCCACGGCGAGAGAAGAAGCGGTGGATATAAACGTGCGTCAATTCTTGCTGATGCTTTCGAAGCCGTGATTGCCGCTATTTATCTTGACGGCGGTATAGAGCCTGCAAGAAAGCACATTCTTCGTTTTGTAGTGCCTGAAATTGAGCAACGCAAGTCTGTTGCTTTCAAGGACTACAAAACTGCATTGCAGGAGATTATCCAGAAAAATCCGGGCGAAATTCTTGAATATATACTTGTTGGTTCCAGCGGACCTGACCACGACAAGCACTTCAAGGTAGAAGTACACCTCAACAGCAATGTAATCGGCCGTGGTGGCGGAAAAAGCAAAAAGGAAGCTGAACAGCAGGCTGCAAGGGAAGCTTTGGAGTTGATGGGTTATTAAACACTCTAATGTTGCTATTTTTGTACCACACAATGGTTGTCCGCACCAGTGCAGTTTCTGTAACCAGAAAAGCATAGTCGGGCAAGCTTATCAGCCTACAAAAACTGATGTAGTATCAGCGATTGAAACCGCAATTAGTTCTTTAAAAGAAAATACGATTAACGCTGAAATTGCTTTTTTCGGCGGAAGTTTTACTGCGATTGACAAGGAATATATGCTTTCTTTGTTAGAGGCTACTGTACCGTACATAGACAGGTTTAAAGGAATACGCATTTCTACACGTCCTGATTGTATAGACGAAGAGATTTTAAACTTGTTGAAAAAGTACAAGGTTACAGCAATTGAGCTTGGTGCACAGTCGATGGATGACTTTGTGCTTAAAGCTAACAACCGAGGTCACAGCAGTATGGATGTAGTTAATGCATCAAAACTTATTAAAGTAAACGGCATTTCACTTGGACTCCAAATGATGACCGGTTTGTATCAATCTACCTATGAAAAAGATTTATACACAGCATCGCAATTTATAAAACTAAAACCGGACACGGTCAGGATATACCCGACCATTGTAATGAAAAACACTGAGCTTGAACGACTATACAAAAGCGGTGAGTATTCACCAAACACTCTTGAAACTACCGTTGATTTGTGTTCAAAGCTTTTGGGTATGTTTGCTGATAACGATATATCAGTAATAAGACTTGGACTTCATCACAGCGAAAGTCTTGATAACGATATGGTAGCAGGAGCGTATCATCCTGCATTTAAAGAATTATGTGAAAGTAAAATAATGCTTGATAAAGCGTTATCTTTACTAAAAGAAAGCTACACACAAGGCGAATGTAAACTTTATGTTTCACCATCGTGTGTTTCTAAAATGATAGGGAATAAAAGGTGTAATATAGAAAGACTCGAAGAGTCAGGCTATATTGTTAAGATTATTCAAAGTGACAAAGTACCGTTTATGGAGGTTGCTTTGAAAGGATAAGGGGAAAGCTATGCTCTTAAAATCACTTGAGCTACAGGGATTTAAAACATTTCCGGATAAAACTAAATTAACCTTTGACAAGGGTATCACTTCTGTTGTAGGTCCTAACGGCTCGGGCAAAAGTAATATCAGTGATGCTATTCGATGGGTTCTTGGCGAACAATCACCAAAGTCACTTCGTTGTTCAAAGATGGAAGACGTTGTTTTTAATGGTACTGACACAAGAAAACGTCAGGGTTATGCTGAAGTAACTCTTACCATTGATAACAAAGACAGAGTCCTTCCTTTTAACGGTGATGATGTAGCTGTTACAAGAAGATATTACCGCAGTGGTGACAGCGAGTATCTCATCAACAAAGCATCAGTAAGATTAAAGGATATCCACGAACTGTTTATGGATACAGGTCTTGGCAGAGATGGTTATTCAATGATAAGTCAGGGTAAAATTGACTCTATCGTTGCATCAAAAAGCGAAGACAGACGTGAGATTTTCGAAGAAGCTGCAGGTATTTCCCGTTACAGATACAGAAAAAACGAAGCTGAAAGAAAGCTCGTTCATACAGAAGAAAATTTAGTCCGACTCAGAGATATTGTAACTGAGCTTGACGACCGTATCGGTCCACTCGAAACTCAGTCAAAGAAAGCTCAGGCGTTTTTGGAGTACAGCGGTGAAAAGCGTGGTCTTGAAATTGCTCTGTGGCTTGATACACTCAACAAATCCTCTGCTGTATTAAGAGATCACGAAGATAAAATCGCTGTCAGCAAGAACCAATACGAAGAAGCTGAGCGAGAACTTGACAGAATTGCTAAGGAAACAGAGGAGATTTACCTTAAGAATGGTTCTCTGCTTTCTAAAATTGATGAAATAAGACAGACAATCACGCAGAGCGAAGGTGAAATCAGTTTTCACAAATCCAGCGTTTCTGTAGCAGAAAACGATATTCTCCATAACAACGAGAACATCGAGCGTATCAAAGGCGAGATTGAAAAGTCAGAGAGCTCACACGTCGATTTAAAGCAGGATATTGAAAATAAAGAAAGCAAGATTGAAGAGCTGAACAAGGAAATTTCAGCTTTACAAAAAGATTACGATAAAACTGCCGATGATTTGAACAATATCAACACCGATTCAAGCAGAAGCAGTGAACAGTTACAGCACTTATCAGCTAAGATTGCATCCCTTTCTGCTAAAACTGCTGACGCACGTGTCACTGATATGACCTGCGCTTCAACAATTTTGGAATTAGAAAACAGAATCACAAATCTTAAAGAAAGTGTAAGTGTAAAAAGAACACAGTTATCGGATTTAGAAGATATGCGTCAGGAATTCGATAATAATGTTAAAGAAAATACAAATAGGGCTTCGGCTCTTTCCAACAGCATCAAAGGCTTGGAAATCAAGATTTCATCCCGTATAAAAAAACGTGATGAATTAAAAACAACAGCGGATACACTGATGCTTGATGCTCAGGAAAAAGCAAGAAGAGCAAAGCTTCTTGAAGATTTGTCAGCAAACTACGAAGGCTTTTATAATAGCGTAAAGGTTATTATGAGAGAAGCAAAGAAAGGTACTGTATCGGGAATTTGTGGTCCTGTATCTCAGCTTATTAAGGTACCGTCACAGTACAATGTTGCAATGGAAGTCGCACTTTCTAGTAAAATGCAAAACATCGTTACCCTTACTGACGAGGATGCAAAGCGTGCTATCAAAACCCTCAAACAGCTTGATGCAGGCAGAGCTACTTTCTTGCCGATAACTACAATCAAGGGCAGAACTTTAGACGAAAAAGGTCTTGATGATTGCTATGGATACGTAGGTATAGCGTCTGAGCTTTGCTCTTGCGATGAAAAGTACAATAACATCAAATCGTCACTTCTCGGCAAAATCGTTGTTGTTGAAGACCTCAACTGTGCGGCAACAATCGCTAAAAAGTATGGCTACAAATTTATGATAGTCACTCTTGACGGACAGGTTATTAACGCAGGTGGTTCATTCACCGGCGGTTCTATGAACAAAAAGTCCGGTCTTTTATCACGAGAGACAGAAATCGCTACACTCAAAAAGAAAGCTCAGGAGCTGTCTCAAAAGGCTGATGAGGCTAAAAATGAATTCTTGCGAGCACAGGAAGCTTTTGGTCAGTGCGAAGCTGAGCTTTTGGGTGCCAGAGCTGACCTTTCACTTGTACAGCAGGAACTTGTTAAGGCTCAGACCGAGTACACTGCTTGCATAAACGAGTTGAATAATTTAAAAACTACAGTTGACGAAATTGACAGAGAAATCAACGAGTCAGTAGCAAAAATAGAATCACAAAAAGTTTTGCAACAGCAAGCTAAGGTTATCCTTGAACAGTATGCAAAGGAAACCGAGGAAACAGATGCTCTTATCAGCACTTTGTCGGGCGACAAAGAGGCTTTATCACAAAAGCGTGAGGAGCTCTCCGATGCTTTGCAAAATCTCAGACTCAGCATTGTTACAAAAGAAAAAGACATCGAAACATTACGCGCTGAAATTCAGCTTGCTATTGCAAGTGGCACAAACCACGATTTGCATGTTCAGGAGCTTAACAGCCAGATTGATGTGATTTCTAAGAATAATGCTAATTTAGAATTAAAAATTCAGAACACTAACAATACAATCAATGCATTGCGACAGAAAGTGGCTGATGCAAATGCTCTTATCGAGGCTACTAACACACAGCGCGATGAACTTGAAAAACGCTCTGTCGAGTTAAGACAGAAAGAGCGTGACAAGAACACCGAGAGAGAATTGGCATCAAACGAGTATTCGCGACTTGAAGAGCGTAAACTCAATCTGCAAAAGCAGTTTGACGATATCATTTCAAAGTTGTGGGATGAATACGAGCTTACTCGCAGCGAGGCTGAAAACCAAGCTATTGAAATCGAAGATTTGGGTGCGGCTAAATCACGTCTTGCTCAGTTAAAACAAAAAATTAAGTCTTTAGGCAGTGTTAACGTTGCCGCTATTGAAGAATACAAAGAAGTTTCTGAGCGATATGAGTTTATGAAAACACAGGTTGCTGATGTCGAAAACTCAAAGAAAGAAATCGAAAGACTTATAAACGACCTCACAAAGCAGATGAAAGAGGTATTTGTTGTTTCATTTGCTGAGATTAATAAGAACTTTACCGCTACATTTAAAGAGTTGTTCGGCGGTGGTACAGCTTCCCTTGAACTGTCAGACCCTGAAAATATATTGACCAGCGGTATTGATATCATCGTTCATCCACCGGGAAAGATTGTTGTACACCTTGAGGCACTTTCAGGTGGTGAAAAAGCACTGGTTGCTATTGCACTTTACTTTGCTATTCTCAAAGTAAGACCTGCACCATTCTGCGTAATGGACGAGATTGAAGCAGCTCTTGACGAAGTTAACGTCGACAGATTCGCTCAGTATATGAGAAACCTTACAGAAAGTACACAGTTCATCCTCATCACTCACAGACGTGGTACAATGGAAGAAGCTGATGTTCTTTACGGTGTTACTATGCAGAACGAAGGTATCTCAAAGTTGCTCGAGTTAAGAACAACTGAGGTAGCCGAAAAACTCGGATTAAATGCGAATTGATTTAAGGAGATATTATGGGATTTTTCAGTAAAATCAAAGAAGGACTTAAAAAGACAAGAGATAATTTTGTTGGTCAAATCAACACAATGCTCAAGTCATTCAAGAAAATCGATGAGGAGTTGTTCGAAGAACTTGAAGAACTTCTTGTTATGGCAGATGTAGGTGTGCATACTGCTGAGAATATTTGTGAACAGCTTCGAGCACAGGTTAAAAAAGAGGGCATAACTGATCCATCAGAAATTATGGGGATGCTCGAAAAACTCACAGCTGATATGCTCAGAGAGGGTAACGAGATGGTTCTTAACACAAAGCCATCTGTAATTCTTGTTATCGGTGTAAACGGTGTTGGTAAAACTACAACTATCGGTAAGCTCGCAAACCATTATGTATCACAAGGCAAGAAAGTTACTCTTGCTGCTGCTGATACATTTAGAGCCGCTGCTATTGACCAGTTGCAGGTATGGGCTGACAGAAGCCACTCTGACATTGTAAAGCAGAACGAGGGCAGTGACCCTGCCGCTGTTGTTTTTGATGCCATCAGCAGTGCTAAAGCAAAGGGCAGTGACGTTATTATCTGTGACACAGCCGGTAGACTTCACAACAAGCGTCATCTTATGGATGAGCTTGCAAAAATCAGACGTATCATTGACCGTGAGCTTCCTGATGCTGACAAGGAATTCTTGCTTGTGCTTGATGCTACAACAGGCCAGAACGCTGTTAATCAGGCTCAGGAATTCTCAAAAGCTACAGGTATCACAGGTATTGTTCTCACTAAACTTGACGGTACAGCAAAGGGCGGTGTAGTCCTTGCAATTAAAGAAGGTCTTAAAATACCTGTTAAGTTTATCGGTGTCGGTGAGCAGATTGATGATTTACAGCCATTTAATGCTGATGAATTCACCAAAGCTCTGTTTGTAAAGGAATAAAAAATGAAATTCGTAGTTGCTACTAATAATAAAAAGAAACTCTCAGAGCTTAACAGAATTCTCATTCCACTCGGAATTGACGCTGTAACAGCTAAAGAGATAGGTGTTGACTTAGGTGATGTTGAAGAAAACGGGGCTACATTTGATGAAAACGCTTATATTAAAGCTAAATCCGCGTTCGATTTACTAAACGGAGAGTACTGTGTTGTCGCTGATGATTCAGGCTTGTGTGTTGACGCTTTAGATGGAAAACCAGGTGTTTTTTCAGCACGCTATGGCGGTGAAGGACTTAACGACATCGACAGATACAACAAGTTGCTTTCTGATATGAAAGGTGTAGCTGAAAAAGACAGAGGTGCTCACTTTGCGTGTTCAATCTGTGCAATAATGACAGACGGTACAGTTATAAGAGCGTTTGGTAAGTGCGACGGTATAATCGGCTTGG
>JAFUOM010000088.1 GCA_017481885.1 Ruminococcus sp. | reverse complement strand
TAAAGAAGCAAATTCTGAGGTTATGCAGTGATGGGAGGTTTATGGATTGAAAAAACTGTATTTTGAACCAGATATTGAAATTATTAACTTTTGTTTAACGTCAGATGTTCTGTATGCAAGTACAGGTGGAGATGTTGAGGAAGAGATTGACCCTGACAACGGCGGTTTTATGCCGGGTGAAGACGATTTCGACGACTGAGTTGTATTGTTGCTCCCCGCAATATTTTGTTGCGGGGAGACAATAAAAAGGTGAATATTATGAAATTTGTAAACAAAATAACATCTTTAATTATTTCATTACTACTTCTGTTAGGTGTTATGTGTTTTGATATCGGAGCTGCAGTTCTTTATCCGGTTGGTGATTGGGTTTACGAAAAAATCAACTATGGTACTGAATTTGAGATAGATGCCTATAAAGGTGGCAGAACTACAGTTAGTACTCCGTATAGTCATAATGATATACCTATTACATCTGTTGGAGCTATGGCTTTTATGTCCAACGATGTGATTACCAGAGTGTATCTAAATGACACCATTACATCGGTACAGGATCACGCATTTCTTGATTGTGTGAATATGAAGGAAGTTGTAATTATAGGGAACATCTCTCATATAAGTTATAGTGCATTTGCAGGTTGTAAGAGCCTTGCAAGTATTAACCTTGAGGATACTTCGATTTCTTATGTTTCAAGCTCATGCTTTATGGATTGCGATGCTCTTATGGATATCGAGCTTCCTGAAACTGCGACATCGATTAACGAAAACGCGTTTGCTTACTGTGACAGTCTTGCAAAGGTAACAATTCCTGAGTCTGTAACAGATATTCACGAAGCTGCATTTTACAACACACCTAACGTTGTGATTTACTGTTATGAAGACTCTGCTGCACATGTTTTCGCTGAAACAAATAGTATTGAATATGTGCTTTTAGAACCACCAGTAACTTACATCCTTGGTGATGTTGATAATAGCGGTGATGTTGCTATTATGGATGCAACTGAAGTTCAGCTTCTGATTGCTCAGCTTGTTGAGCCACAGGATGAGTACACTCAGCTTCGTGCTGACATCGACAGTGATGGCGTGCTTTCTATTATGGATGCAACCTCAATACAGATGTTTATAGCTGACATTGAAGTTGAATATCCGATAGGCGAAACTTTTGAAGTTTAATATTTTGAATCGTTTTAGAGCTCCCTTAATCGGGAGCTCTTTTGTTATTGCTTGAAATACAACAATAAATCTAGGAGTAAACGTGGTAGGAAGTTTCAACTCTTGCTATACCTCCGTAACGTTGTACTGGTAAATTACCCATTAGGGTTGTTGTAAAGCCACCGGCTTTGCTGGTATGATGTTTATTGCTGTTAACAAAATTCTGCACAATGTTCTTGCAATAGTGTTTTAGATAGGATATAATTAATCGTAGGTGATTATTATGAAGATTAAAGATGGTTTTGTGTTGAAAGCGATTGCAGGTTCATATATGGTTGTGCCTTTAGGTTCACAAGTGAGTCAGTTTGGTTCAATTATTAAGCTTACTGAAACAGGCGCTTTTTTGTGGGACAAGCTAAGTGAGAATGTAGAAAAGAGTGAGCTTGTAACAGCTTTAACAAATGAGTATGATGTAGATGAAGCTAGAGCTTCTGCTGATATTGATAAGTTTATCGAAAAACTCAAGATAGCTGATTTACTTGTGTAAAACAGCGTTAATTATTTTTGGTGGTGTTAAAATGGTACAGTACAGAATATCTGAGCTTGGTCTTGAAATCAAAACAAAATCACAGACTCTGCTCAAAAACCTTGAGCCTTTTGCAACAACATTCGACTATAAACCAAATCTTACACTCAGCATTACAGATGATATTCTGCTCCAGCTTATGGATGAGTATGAGGGCTACACTGCTGATATCATTGAGTGTGAGTATCTCACAACCGAGTTTGCGAGGGCACTTTTTGACTTCAACGGCTTCCCGATTAAGGCAGCGGCTGTTGACTGCGACGATTGTGCTGTGCTTGTGGCTGCTCCTTTTGAAGAAACCGATGTTGCGTCGTTATTACCGTCAGATAAGATTTTTACTGTCGATGCTCCTGCAATAAGACTTATCAACGAAGTTTTCTACGCTTACGGAACTCCGTTCGGAGTTTATGGGGATAAGGCAAGAGATATCAAACTCCCGGTTAAGAGCATCGTCTTTGTCGATAAACAGCGTTTTGGAGAGCTTAAGCGCATTGATTCCAAAGAGATGGTAGTAATGTTCCTGCGTGCAGTTTATCACAGTATGCGTAGTGAGCGCACAAAGCATACGCTTTTTATGCTCGAAAAGGTTATGCGTAAAGTTAACATTTATGGTGTAGGGGATTTGTCAGATGTTGACTCAATCCTAAAAGAAGTAACAGATAATTAAACAAACATCACAAACAAAAACGGAGATGTAATGAGGTTTACCTCAAGAACATCTCCGTTGTTTTTTATTATGTGGGGGTTATTTGTTGTTGTATGTTTCGTTGATTCTGTAGCACAGCGTCATAAGTGAATCGCTCATATGTACATTTTCAACAATAACATCCTTGTAGTCGTTTTTGATATCATAGTGGCTGAAATTCCAGTAATTCTTGATACCGAGAGAATAAAGTTTGTCAATCATCGGCTTTACAGCGCTTCGTGGCAGGCACAGAAATGCCGCATCAACCTGGTTATCTTTTACATAGTTTTCAATCTCGTCGTCAGACATAATCTTAATGCCTCGAAGCATTGAACCGATAATTTTTTCGTTGTTATCAAACACAGCGGTTAACTCAAAACCCTGTCTTGAAAAGTTCATATGAGTAGCAACAGCTTTTCCAAGATTACCCGCACCGAGCAGGATAGCTTTGAAACTCTGGTTGATTCCCAGAATTTTGCCGATTTCTTCTTTCAGCTGGGTGACAGGGTAGCCGTAGCCTTGTTGGCCGAAACCGCCAAAGCAGTTTAGGTCCTGTCTGATTTGCGATGCAGTAGAACGCATAATTGTAGCGAGCTGATTGGAAGAAATTCTTTCAACGCCCTGAGCTTCAAGCTCTGTTAAAAATCTGTGGTATCGTGGAAGTCTGCGGATAACAGGCATAGAAATTTGTTTTGCCATAATAACCCCTCCGTGGTTATGAAAAAGAAAGTAAAGCTTACAGGAGCTCTTTGAGCTTTTCGTTTACAGCCTTTAAGAAGTCTTCTGTGTTTACCTTTGTTTTGTTCTCAAGAGTAGAAAGCAGGTAAAGGTCACCTGTCATAATACCACTTTCGATTGTGTCGATTGTAGCTTTTTCGAGCTTGTCAGCAAAAGCACAAAGCTCTGGAGTTTCGTCGAGTTCGCCACGTTTTCTTAAAGCGCCTGTCCAAGCAAAGAGAGTAGCAACAGAGTTTGTTGATGTTTCCTCGCCCTTTAAGTGCTTGTAGTAGTGACGCTGAACTGTGCCGTGAGCAGCTTCGTATTCGTAGATGCCCTCTGGAGATACGAGTACGCTTGTCATCATAGCAAGTGAACCGAAAGCAGTAGCAATCATATCGCTCATAACGTCGCCGTCGTAGTTCTTGCAAGCCCAGATGTAACCGCCGTTTGAACGGATAACACGTGCTACAGCGTCGTCGATGAGTGTGTAGAAGTACTCGATACCAGCCTCATCAAACTTTTCTTTGTATTCGTTCTCGAAAATCTCAGCAAAGATGTCCTTGAATGTGTGGTCGTATTTCTTTGAGATAGTGTCCTTTGTAGCAAACCAGAGGTCGAGCTTCTGGTCGAGAGCGTAGTTAAAGCAAGCTCTAGCAAATGAAGAGATAGAAGAATCAAGGTTGTGCATACCCTGAATGATACCATCGCTGTTCTTAAAGTCAAAGATGATGTCGCGTGTTTCAGTACCGTCAGCATTTGTTACGCAAAGCTCAGCCTTTGAGCCTTTCTCGACAATCATTTCTGTGTTTTTGTAAACATCGCCGTAAGCGTGTCTTGCAATGCAGATTGGCTTTGTCCAAGTTGGGATGTAAGGTGTGATACCCTTAACAAGAATAGGGGAGCGGAAAACAGTACCGTCAAGTAAAGCTCTGATTGTACCGTTTGGTGACTTCCACATCTCTTTTAAGTTATATTCTGTCATTCTTGCAGCGTTTGGTGTGATTGTTGCACACTTAACAGCAACGCCGTACTTCTTAGTAGCTTCTGCAGAGTCAATAGTAACCTGATCGTTTGTTTCGTTTCTGTACTCTAAACCAAGGTCGTAATACTCTGTTTTTAAATCGATATATGGGAGAAGGAGGATATCCTTAATCATCTTCCATATGATTCGGGTCATTTCGTCGCCGTCCATTTCGACGAGCGGAGTTTTCATAATAATTTTATCCATTGTAATCATCCTTTCAGTGGAATTGTGTATCAATAAGAGGGTGATGTATTGTAATCGGACGACCAATGGTCGCCCCTACAAAAGGCTCCCTTGTGTAAAGGGAGCTGTCTTTTTGCAAAGCAAAAGACTGAGGGATTGATATAATTAACCGTTAAGTTTTGTGTAGTTTAAAAGACCACCGCAGATTGCGATATCCTTCTGACGCTGTGTGAGTTCACACTTAGCCTTGATAGTTTCGCCTGTTGTCTTGTTAAAGAGAGTAACAGTGTCGCCAGCTAAAATCTCAGCTTTAACGTCGTTTAACTCAAGTTCGTCGAAAAGACTGATCTTATCGTAATCGCTTTCGTTGATAAATTCAAGTGGTAAGATACCTGCGTTGATGAGGTTAGCTCTGTGAATACGAGCGAAGCTCTTAACAAGTACAGCCTTAACACCTAAGTAAAGTGGAGCAAGAGCAGCGTGCTCACGAGAAGAACCCTGACCGTAGTTAGCACCACCAACGATGATTGAGCTGCCTAAAGTCTTAGCACGATTTGGGAACTCTGTGTCGCAAACTGTGAAGCAGTGCTGTGAAATAGCAGGAATGTTTGAACGAAGTGGTAAAATCTTAGCACCTGCAGGCATAATGTGGTCTGTTGTGATGTTATCTTCAACCTTTAAAGAACAAGTAGCCTTGATAGCGTCTGTCATTTCGCTTGATGCTGGGAACTCTTTAATGTTTGGACCACGTAAAACCTTGATGTTGTCCATTTCCTCAACAGGAGCAGGTTCGATAATCATATTGTCGTTGATGAGGAACTTCTCAGGCATTTCAACCTTGTAGCCTTCACCAAGAGTTGTTGGGTCTGTGAATACACCAGTGAGAGCTGAAGCTGCAGCTGTCTCTGGTGATACGAGGTAAATCTGACCATCCTTTGTGCCGGAGCGGCCAAGGAAGTTACGGTTGAATGTACGTAAAGAAATACCTGCACTGTTTGGTGACTGACCCATACCGATACATGGACCGCAAGCAGACTCAAGAATTCTTGCACCTGCAGAAATCATATCAGCTAAAGCACCGTTTTCTGAAAGCATTGTAAGTACCTGCTTTGAACCAGGAGCGATAGAAAGTGAAACATCAGGGTGAACAGTTTTGCCTTTTAAGATGTGGGCAACTGTCATTAAATCAGCATAGCTTGAGTTTGTACAAGAGCCGATACATACCTGATCAATCTTCTGACCTGAAAGCTCAGCGATAGGCTTAATGTTGTCAGGTGAGTGAGGGCAAGCAGCGAGTGGCTCAAGCTCGTTTAAGTCGATGACAATGTGCTCGTCATAAACAGCATCCTCGTCAGCCTTAAGCTCAACGTAATCCTCCTCACGACCCTGAGCTTTTAAGAACTCACGAGTTGTCTCATCACTTGGGAAGATAGAAGTAGTAGCACCAAGCTCAGCACCCATATTTGTGATAGTAGCACGCTGTGGAACAGAAAGTGTCTTAACGCCTTCGCCTGCGTACTCAACGATTTTGCCTACGCCACCCTTAACGCTCATAATCTCAAGAACTTTTAAGATGATGTCTTTTGCAGAAACCCACGGCTTTAATTCGCCTTTAAGCTCAACTTTAACGATGTTTGGCATTGTGATGTAGTAAGCACCGCCACCCATAGCAACAGCAACGTCAAGACCGCCAGCGCCGATAGCAAGCATACCGATACCGCCACCTGTTGGAGTGTGACTGTCAGAACCGATTAAAGTCTTACCAGGCTTTGAGAATCTCTCAAGGTGAACCTGATGGCAGATGCCGTTACCAGGGCGAGAGAAGTAAATACCGTGCTTTTTACAAACTGTCTGGATGAATCTGTGGTCATCAGCGTTTTCGAAACCTGTCTGTAAAGTATTGTGGTCGATGTACGCAACGCTTCTTTCAGTCTTAACTCTTGGTACGCCCATAGCCTCGAACTCGAGGTAAGCCATTGTACCAGTAGCGTCCTGAGTAAGAGTCTGGTCTATTTTAAGACCAATGTCAGTACCCTTAATCATTTCACCGCTAACGATGTGTTCTTTTATGATTTTTTCAGCAATTGAATATCCCATAATAAACCTCCAATTTCGCGATATAGAATTTTTGAAAAATATTTATAATATTATATCAAAAATTGTTTATAAAGTAAAGCAAATATTGCGTTAACAGATACGCTCTTTTTCAGTAAAATTTTACATAGTAATTGCCCACAAAAAGTGATATAATTTCAAAATGAGAAAAATATTATATCAGGTGATATTATGAGTAAAAGAGAAGACATAAGAAATATAGCAATTATTGCCCACGTTGACCACGGTAAAACAACGCTTGTTGACCAGCTTTTAAAACAGAGCGGTATTTTCAGAGCTAACGAGTCAGTAGCTGAGCGTGTTATGGATAGTAACGACTTAGAGCGTGAGCGTGGCATTACAATTTTGTCAAAGAACACAGCTGTTATGTACAATGATGTAAAAATCAACATCGTTGATACACCTGGACACGCTGACTTTGGTGGTGAGGTTGAGCGAATCCTCACAATGGTTGATGGTGTTTTGCTTTTAGTTGATGCGTTTGAGGGTTGTATGCCTCAGACTCGCTTTGTATTAAAGAAAGCTTTAGGTTTACACAAAAAGCCTTTAGTAGTAGTTAACAAGATTGACCGTCCGGGTGCACGTCCAGAAGAAGTTGTTGACGAAGTGCTCGACCTTTTCATTGAGCTTGGTGCCGACGATGACCAGCTCGAGTTTCCTGTTGTTTACGCATCAGGAAGAGATGGTGTCGCATCTTTAGATCCATACGAAATGGGTACAGATATGAAACCGCTGTTTGAGAAAATTGTTGACGAAATCCCTGCACCTCAGGGCGACCTCGACGGAAATTTACAGATTCTTATCTCTAACATCGACTATGATGAGTATGTTGGCAGAATCGGTGTCGGCAGAGTTGAGCGTGGTCAGGTTAAAGTTAACCAGCAGGCTGTACTTTGCAGACGTGACGGAAATAACCAGAAAGTTAAAATTTCCAAGCTCTACCAGTTTGAAGGCTTGAGAAGAGTTGAAACAGAAACCGCAAAGATGGGTGACTTAATATGTGTGAGCGGTATCACTGACCTAAATATCGGTGAGACTATCTGTGCTGTTGACGACGTTGACCCATTGCCATTTGTAAAGATTGACGAGCCTACTGTTTCAATGAACTTTATTGTAAACAACAGCCCATTTGCAGGTAAAGAGGGTAAGTACGTTACTTCTCGTAATTTACGTGACCGTCTTTTCAAAGAGGTTGAAACAAACGTTGCTATGCGTGTTGAAGAAACTGACTCAGCCGATACATTCAAGGTATCAGGCAGAGGCGAGCTTCATCTTTCCATCCTCATCGAAACAATGCGTCGTGAGGGTTATGAGTTCCAGATTTCACGTCCACAGGTTATCACAAAGCACATCGACGGCGTTTTGTGCGAGCCAATTGAGTATCTTATGATTGAAGTTCCAGACACCTATGTTGGTGCTGTTATGGAAAAGCTTGGTTCACGTAAGGCTGAGCTTATCAATATGGGAACAAGAGAGAGCGGTATCACTCACATCGAGTTTAGAATTCCATCTCGTGGCTTGATGGGTTATCGTCCTGAGTTTTTGACAGATACAAACGGCAACGGTATTATGAACCACGTTTTTGATTCATACGAGCCGTTTAAGGGCGAAATCGTTACACGTCATCAGGGTTCGCTGATTGCTTTTGAAACAGGCGAAACAGTAACATATGGCTTGTACGCAGCACAGGAGCGTGGAAGACTTTTTGTTCCTGCCGGTGTTCCTGTTTACGAGGGTATGATTGTTGGTGCTTGTCCAAAGAACGAAGACATCACTGTTAACGTTTGTAAGAGAAAGCACATCACAAACACACGTGCGTCGGGTTCAGACGATGCGTTAAAACTCACACCACCATCAGTTTTATCGCTTGAGCAGTGCATCGAGTTTATCGCTGATGACGAGCTTGTAGAGGTTACACCTGAGAACATCCGTATGCGTAAGCAGATATTATCAAAAGAACTCAGAATGAAAAAACAATTCAAAAAGAATTGATGTAATCAATTCACCGAATTGTAGGGGCGACCAATGGTCGTCCGTGTGCGTCAGCACCCACAAAAAATACAATTATTCTTTTTGGAAATTAATATGAATTTTGTTATCTTAGACCTTGAGTGGAACGGCGCTTACAGCAAAAAAGCTAAGAAATTCGTTAACGAGATTATCGAATTCGGTGCCGTGAAAATCGACGAACAATTTAATATTATCGATACATTTTCGATGCTCGTCACTCCGCAGATTGGCAAGAAGCTTAATTCACGAGTGTCTGAGCTTACACACATCACAACGCAGGAGCTTTTTGATTCACACAACACCTTTACCCACGTGTTGTCAAAGTTCAAAAAATTCCTTTCTGACAGCGTGTTGATGACCTGGGGAACATCGGATATACTCACATTGATGGAGAATTGTAAGTACTATCTTTCAGAAGAAAAGCTCACGTTTATGACCACCTACTGCAATTTGCAGACGTATTGTGAGCACAGGCTTAATCACACCGACAAATCCCGACAAATGGGTCTTAGTGCGTGTGCAGAGCAGCTTAGTATTTCCACCGAAGGCTTAGAGCTTCACCGTGCGTGCGACGATGCAAAGCTCAGTTTTAAATGCCTTAAAAAGCTGTATGATAAAAACGCCTTGCGTGAGTTTATCGAGATTGCAGACGATGAGTTTTATCGAAAAATCACTTTCAAAAACACGGTGCTTTTCGATTTGAAAAATCCGCTGATTGACAAAAAGGAGTTTTATATCTGCTGTGACAAATGCAGCAGAAAAGCCCGCAGAAAATCAAAGTGGATTTGCAAGAATCGTTCATTCAGAGCACAGTTTCGCTGTGCTAAATGCAAGCGTGACTTTGAGGGTAGAATCACCTTCCGTCTTAAGTACGAGGGTGTGACGGTTGACAGGCGAGTGGTTGAAAAAGCTAAACCCGACAATGACGCAAAACCGAAAAATTTATTGTCAAAACTTATCAAGTAAAATTCTACTGCAGAAAAATAATGTGTTTTACAAGAGCGTACAGCCTTTGCTGTATGCTCTTTTTTGTTGCTTAATTTTTGTTAATTGCGACTATTTTCAAGCTGATATCCCTGACTGCACAAAATTGCGACAACACGACTTTTTATCACTATTTGTCACATATTATCGAAAGGCGAAAGATGCTGTCTGCTATCTATGAATTGTTTGTAAATTCGAACAAATATTCGAAAAACTATTGAAAAAGGTGGAAAAGTCTGCTACACTGAAATAGAAGTCAAGCCCCAGCTTCAACGAATAATCCCTGAAAAACACGAAAATGAAGGAGAGGACGAAGAACTATGGATTACATAAAATGGTCACAGGAATACATCGAGCAGGCTCAAAAATTGCTTGCGGTTATCGAAAAGAAAAAGCGTCTGCTTAAAACCGCAAATGCCGACGAAAAGCACACCATTAATGCGGATATAATTCGTTTACGGAATATTTACTACGAGTGTATGCTTACAGCGAAGCACCTTGCTGAGCGTGCAGGAGTGATGCTCGATGCCGCTTAGTCCTATTTCAATAACGGAGAAAAACACAAATCGAATTATGTTCGAATCATATAATAGCCACGGCACAAACGAAGCTTCAATTGAGAAAATGAAACATATTTTGTGTTTAGCATTGCAGTGCGAGCTTACTCAACGACAACGTCAGTGCCTTGAGCTTTATTACTATGAGAATATGAAAAAGTACGAAATTGCTGATGCGTTGTCAATTTCTCCGTCAACCGTTTCACGCCACATCAAAGCAGCAGAACGAAAACTTAAAAGTGTAGCAAAGTACTACTAAAGAAAAAAGAGCTGACACGCAAAAGTGTGTCAGCTCTTAATCTGTTTTTTATTAAATTACAACGCAAAGTCCTCAGGTTTGTACTTTGGCAGAATATTCTGAGTTTTCGGCTCACGCATAAACGGATTGTACTCGTACTTTCTGCATTTGCCGTTTTTTAAAACCTTGTTAACTGTGCAAAACTGCACGCCGTTATTTATCTTAGAGTTAGCACAATACTCACAGCTAGCTTCGATGTTGTTACCAAATAGCTTAACCTTTTTCATAATTCCTCCAAAAAGTTATATACTACATAGCAATTATACCACGATTATTTGTCACTTGCAAGCATAAGATAAGTGTAGTATAATTTCAGTACTTTGAGGTGATTTTATGACTATTAATTCTAAAACAATGACATTAAATGTAAATGATAACGTGCCGTTTCTTACATACAACAGACTCTCGGAAATTGACTTTATCAACCACGCTTTTTCAACCCGACTCGGTGGTGTTTCAGAGGGCATTTTTGAGAGTATGAACCTTTCCTTTGAGCACGACGATTTTGACAAAGTTACAGAAAACTATAAGCGTATGTGTAAGGCTGTCGGCTTCGAGTTTGAAAACCTTGTTGCGTCTTCTCAGGACCACCACACATTTGTGCGAGTTTGCACAAAGGAAAACCGTGGTGTTGGTATATATAAGAAAAAGGATATTCAGAGTGTTGATGCACTTGTTACAAACGAAAAGGACGTAACCCTTGTCACATATTACGCTGATTGCACGCCGCTGTTTTTTGTTGATACAAAGAAAAAAGCCATCGGTCTTGCACACGCAGGTTGGCGTGGAACAGTGGGCAGAATCGGAGCAGAAGTTGTCAAAACTATGGTCGAAAACTACGGCACCGACCCTGCTGATTTAGTATGCGCCATAGGTCCTGCGATTTCAAAATGCTGTTACGAGGTTGACAAAGCCTGTGCTGATAATTTCTATGCGCTTAATTTAGACGACAGCAAGTTTGTTTTTCCTAAGGATGACGGCAAGTTTATGATTGACCTGCTTGAGTGTAACCACCAGATTTTGCTAAGTGCAGGAGTAAAAGAAGAGAATATCACACTTTCTGATTTGTGCACAAAGTGTAATTCGGATTTACTGTGGAGCCACCGTGCAACAAACGGCAAACGTGGCACAATGTCAGCGTTTATGACTTTGAAATAATGCTTAATAATATAAATTGTAGGGGCGACCATCGGTCGTCCGCCATATTTTAGCACTCACAGACCACAATTAGTGGTGGATGGATTGTTTGTGCGAAGTACCCAAGATACCATAAAACAAAAACAGGGAGGCATAAAAACCTCCCTGTTGTTATATTATTCTTTAATTAAGTCAATGCCTTCTTGCAATTGTTGCTCGCTCAGAGAACCCACAGCGTAGGTGACAAGCTCACCGTTTTTATCAATGAAGAACGTCATCGGTAACGACTGAGCCTCATACGCAACTGCCGCTTCTCCGTAAATATCATACAGCACAGGGAAGGTGTAGCCGTTGTCGCTTATAAACGCTTTTGCATCACTTTTTGAGTCGCCTGTTGTCATATTAACCATCAGGAATCTGATGTCACTGTTGTCCTTGTAAGCCTGTTCAAAATACGGCATTTCCTCTTTGCAAGGTGAACACCAACTTGCCCAAAGGTTGAGCACAATCGGCTTTCCAAAGTAGCTCGAAAACGCAACGTCGCTTTCATTTTCATTTTCTGCAATGAAGTCAGGAGCAGTAACACCTGAACCACCGCCATCAGACATATTGTCAGCTTTGTAATCGTTACTGAGCACATTGTAAAGCACAATTGTACCGACAAAAAGCACAACCGCAATTATAATTGTAACTATAAGTTTTGAATTCTTTTTCATACTACACCTCACGCTAAAAATCCTACGAATTTATTGAGCAATCCGCTCATCATCAGCACACCGACTGTAACAAGTATTATTCCGCAAATTATGTTGATAACCCTGTAATTTTTCTTGATAAAATCAAACGCAGACTTGAGCTTGTCAATCAGCACTGCAGAGAACACAAAAGGTATTCCAAGTCCCAGCGAATATGATAAAAGCATCAGCACGCCCTGCAAAACCTGACCTTGCTGAGAAGCCATCATTAGCGCTGAACCAAGGAAGGCTCCGACACACGGCGTCCAGCCAACAGAAAAAACAATACCAAATAAAATTGAACTGAAAAAACCAAGGTTGTCTGTTTTTGTGTTGCCGTTCATTCCTTTGAAGATGTTGAACTTGAAAACTCCAAGAAAATTCAAACCGAAGAACACAACAACCAAGCCTGTGACAATGTTAACAATAACCTGATGTTTGCTAAGAAAACTGCCGACAGTACCGGCTAGGGCTCCCATCATAACAAAAACAACGGTGAATCCAAGCACAAAGCCAAGCGCATTTTTCAGAGTTTTTTTAGTGTTTCGATCAGCACCTCCTGCAAAGTACGAAACATAAACAGGAAGCATAGGGAGCAAGCACGGCGAAATAAAGGTGATGATACCTTCCAAAAACGCTATAAAATATTGCATAGTCAATCTCCTTTACTTTGTGTATTAAAATATACCTTTAAATAGTCCGACTTGTCAAGTGAGTATTATTTACTTATAATGTATTTATTAACAAAAAGGGGGAGTGCTGATATGCGTATAACCGTACTCTTAGAAAATGTGTCGGATAATCCTGTGCTCAAAGCAGAGCACGGCTTGTCACTTTATATAGAAACACAAAGTCACAAACTGCTTTTTGATATGGGACAAAGTGAGCTTTTCTACGAAAACTCACAAAAGCTTGATGTTGACCTAAGCGATGTTGATATTGCTGTGCTGTCACACGGACACTACGACCATGGCGGCGGACTTAGTAAGTTTTTGGAGATTAACAGCAAAGCAAAAGTGTATTTGAATAAACACGCCTTTGAACCTCACTACAACGGCGAAAAGTACATCGGACTTGATGTTACACTCAAAGACAGCGACCGCCTTGTGTTTGTTACAGACGAGTTTAAAATCGATGATAGCTTAACACTTTTTGATTGCAACAAAGAATCAGCAAATTGGATTATCAACAGCGGTGGATTAAGCGTGGTTGAAAACGGCACAAAAACAGCCGACAAATTTTTGCACGAGCAGTATTTGATGATTGAAGAAAACAACAAAAAAGTATTAATCAGCGGATGCTCTCACAAAGGTATTTTGAATATATCAGACTTTTTTGACGCAGATGTTGTTGTTGGCGGTTTCCACACTTCAAAGTGGGAGAGAGCAGATGTTGAGCTTTTAGCTCAAACGCTCTGCAAATCCAATACAGCTTATTACACCTGCCATTGCACAGGATACGAGCAATATGAGTTTATGAAACAGTACGCTGATAATATACGCTACCTGTCAACAGGTTTTGAAATTGTGCTTTAATAGAATTAAAATTGCGGTTTTATGTATGTTTATTACTGTTTTATGTTAATTTAAGATGTTATTAGTGATTTAGGTGATATAATGGTACTCGTAAAATTTTTATAGGAGTATTTTATCTATGAAAAAAAGGAAAAATTGTTTTATGCGATTATTATTGTGTATACTTGTTCTGGTTGCAATGGCTTTGTTAATGCTTAATTGCAACAGAATAGTTATCGATATAGAAAACAGAGAGATTCACATAGCTGACCAGATGATTAATGTCAAAAAGCTTGACCAGCATCCTGAGTTACCAACAGGGTGCGAGTCTGTATCTGCTACTATGGTGCTTAATTATTATGGCGACAGAGTTTCAAGTACAGAGTTTGCGTCATACTGGCTTGACTGTGGCTCGATTTATGAACAGGATGGCGTGACATACGGACCTGACCCATATGTGCAGTTTGCAGGCGACCCTTTCAGCGAGTATTCGTATGGTTGTTTTCCACCTGTCATACAAAATGCGGTGAATATCAACAGTCCTTATTGTCATGCAGAAACGATATCAGGAATGACTCTTGAAGATTTGTGCTATAATTACATAGATTACGACCAGCCTATTCTTGTCTGGGTGACAATGAATATGAATGAACCACAGCTTGGTAATTCGTGGTGTCTGCCTGATGGTTCAAGCTATACGTGGACTTCAGGCGAGCATTGTATAGTGCTTGTCGGTTACAATGATTATTACTATTTCTTCAATGACCCGATGGAGGGGAAAACTGTTGCTTACGAAAAGACGTTGTCACAGCAGCGTTTTGAAGAAATGGGCAGTCAGGCTTTGTTTATTACTGAATGTTGATAAAAATTAAGCGAGAGGTGAAAGTGAACCTCTCGCTTTTTTACAGCTTTATTTTATTGTCTTTGACAAACCAAATTTCATTTAAAGAATATTCTTTACCGTTTAAATATTGAAGCTCACCTGCGTCTAAACTGAAATCAAAACCTAATTTGTACGAGCACAAAAGCTGGTGGTTTTGATGGTATCTTCGGTTAAGTCCCTTGTCACCGTATTTTTCGTCACCAAGTAGCGGATGTCCGATTGACGCAAGATGTGCTCTTATCTGATGAGTTCTGCCTGTGAGTAACTCAACCTCGCACAGCGACAGATTACGTTCTTTGTCAAAGCTTACAACCTTGTATTTTGTTATGATTTCTTTACTGCCCTTTGTTTCGTTTTTTGTTACCCTAACGGTGTTTTTGCTTTCGTTTTTAGTGAGGTAGTCTTTAAGTGTGTCAGACTTTTTCTTAGGGCAACCTTTTACAACGCAAAGGTAGAATTTGCGTATTTCTCTTGTTCTGACCTTTTCGTTTAGTACGCGCAAAGCCATAGCGTTTTTAGCGGCAATGATAATTCCGCCTGTATTTCTGTCGATTCGGTTAACTAAAGCAGGGGAGAACGCTTTGTCTGATTCAGGGTCGTATTCGCCTTTTTCAAAGAGATAACGCTGAACACGATTGACCATACAATCAGTGTCGTAATTTTTGTCCTGATGAACAATAACACCAGGCTTTTTATCAAGTAACATAAGGTTTTCGTCTTCGTAAACTATGTCGAGCTTTTTGGATGCTTTCATAAACTCGTATTCTTTTTTGCTTTCTACGAAAAACTCATCCTTGATGTAAAGTGTAAGCACATCGCCTTCGTTTAAAAATACCTCCGGTGTTGTTTTTTTGCCGTTTAATTTGATGTACTTAGTTCTTATGTACTTGTGCATCAGCGATTTCGGCATAGTTTTGAATCGCTTTAATATGAATTTATCAAGTCTTTGACCCGAATCGTTTTTATTGATAGTAATCGTACGCATATTATCACCATCCTAAGTATACCACAAGTTGAAAATTAATCAACAAACTTTAGTCACACATAAAGTTTTGCTGTGTATTATGTTAGTGGGTGATGATTATGAGGAGCTGTCGCAAGAATATTTCGAGTGCCGTTTCGTTTTCGGCAGGGATGATACTTTCGTGTGTCCTGCCGAGCAAATGCGTGCTTTGTATTGCGGCTGTGACCATAATCCTAGTTTGCTATAGTTGTAGGAGGTAGCTATGAAAGTTGTACTTATCGAAAGACCTAAGTTTTTATCGTTTATATTACGAAAGCTTTACGGTATCAAAAAACTCCCACAGCAATAAAAGAATTATTAAATCTACCGAGTGATAAATACCTTTGACCGTCAACTATGGCGGTCATTTTTCATTATAAAAATATGTAACCGCCTTGAAAAACCAAGGCGGTGTTTTTATATATAAAGCTGGAGTCTTTGACCCGGGTAGATTGCGTCAGGATTTTCAAGGTTGTTTATGCCGATAAGCTCGTTTACATCAAGACCATATCTGTTTGCGATTGTGTACATTGTGTCCTTTGGTCTTACAAAGTAAAATCTTGGCGGTCTTACTTCTTCAACAGGGATTCGCAGTATTTGCCCGGGATAAATTGTGTAAGGGTATACGATACCGTTGTATCGTGCAATGTCCATTGCAGTTGTACCAAAAAGCTGTGCAATTGCAAACAGCGTGTTTCCTTGTCTTACGGTGTAGGTAATACCTTCCATAAAGCTCCTCCTTTCAATATATTACATACTATGCACAAATCCTAAATTTGAAAATGAATATTTTGGAAAAGAGGGTCAAACCTATTTATGGGAGGAATGTTTATGAATACAAAAATAATGAAAATTCTGGCACGAGAAATTATTGATTCACGAGGAAACCCGACAGTTGAAGCTCAGGTTGTTACAGAAAGCGGTGTGTGTGCAATTGCGTCGGTGCCGTCTGGTGCATCAACAGGCGAGTTCGAGGCTGTTGAGCTAAGGGACAATGACAATCGCTATATGGGCAAGGGTGTGAGAAACGCTGTTGCTAATATCACCGAAACAATCGGTCCTGAATTAAAAGGTGTCAGTGTGCTTTCTCAGCTTAAAATTGACAAGCGTATGATTGAACTTGACGGCACGGAAAATAAAAGTAATCTTGGTGCAAACGCAACTCTTGCAGTGTCGCTGGCTTGTGCAAAAACCGCCGCAAAGCTGTTGAATATCCCACTGTATAAATATATCGGCGGTGTCAATGCCCACACTTTGCCTGTGCCGATGATGAATATACTAAACGGCGGTGCTCACGCATCTAATAATATAGATATTCAGGAATTTATGATTATGCCTGTAAAAGCTTGTTGTTTTTCCGAGGGACTAAGGCAGTGTT
>JAFUOM010000087.1 GCA_017481885.1 Ruminococcus sp. | reverse complement strand
TTTTAGAAGTCAGCTTTGACATTGAGGACAAGCCTGTTTTCAAGAAAAACGAACGCAATATGCTCAACTGCGACGCCATCATAGTTGACGAGGTTTCAATGGTTGACTGTGTGCTTTTTGAATCACTTATGAGAGCATTGCCACTTTCGTGCAGACTTATTCTGGTTGGTGACTCTGACCAGTTGCCGAGTGTAGGTGCAGGTAATGTGCTTGCTGACTTAATAGCATCGGGTGTGCTCCCTGTGGTTGAACTCAAAGAAATTTTCCGCCAGTCAATGGAAAGCTTAATTGTCACAAATGCTCACAAAATTGTTCAGGGTGAACTTCCTACACTTACAACGGTTGACAATGACTTTTTCTTTATACAGAAAAATAATATGGAAGAAGCGGCTTTTACAATTGCTGATTTGTGCACAAGAAGACTCAAAAACACCTACGGCTACTCTTGTATGAACGACATCCAGATTCTGTCTCCAACCAGAAAAGGCGTGCTCGGCACGTATGAACTTAACAACAGAATTCAAAGCATAATAAACCCGAAAGACCCATCAAAACGTGAAGTGAGTGTTAACTACTACACTTTGCGTGAAGGCGACAAGGTGATGCAGAACAAAAACAACTACAACGTAAACTGGGTCAAAGAAAACGGTGAATTCGGCGAAGGTATCTTTAACGGCGATATCGGAATTTTAGAAGAAGTCAACAACTCGGCTCACATTGTTAAAGTAAGGTTTGACGACAAGGTCGCAATGTATGATCAGGACTCGCTTGTAGATTTGGAGCTTGCCTACGCTTGCACGGTTCACAAAAGTCAGGGTAACGAATTCGAAGCGGTTGTTATGCCTGTGCACAATTTCCCACCACAGCTTATGTACCGCAACCTGCTTTACACAGCAGTAACACGAGCTAAAAAAATGCTGATTTTAGTAGGCGACAAAAACGCTGTCACCCGTATGGTACAAAGCAACAAACGCATCCTTAGATTTTCGGGACTAAAGGAATTTTTGCAAAGGGATTGATATTTTGAACAAGCTTTTAAACTTCTTTGAAAGAATTATATCGCTGCTTATGCCTGAGCATTGCCCGTTTTGCACAACAGTTATTGAACGCGACGAACTGTGCTGTAAATCCTGCTTAAAAAGCACTCCAGCAAACGGTATTTTGCAGGGTGTTACGGGTGGTTACAGATGTACAAGTGTGCACTTGTACAAAGGCAAACTCAAGCGTGGGATGCTAAGGTTTAAATTCAAACGCAAAACACAGTACTCAGAGCAACTTGCGTTTTTTCTATACCAAAACATTGAGCGCAATTATCCTGATATGGTGTTTGATTACATCACCTACGTTCCGATGCACGAAAAATCACAGCGTAAACGAGGATTCAACCAATGCGAGTTGCTGGCAAAAGACCTATCCAAGCTGATGCATATTCCCTGTCGTGCATCGCTGATAAAAACAAAGAACACAACCCCACAGCACAAACTTAGCCGCAAGAAAAGACGCACAAACTTAAAAGGAGCGTTCAAGGTTATAGACAAAAAGGCGGTATGCGGCAAGTCAATTTTAATTATCGATGATATCGTTACAACAGGCTCGACCTTGGGCGAATGTGCAAAAACGCTACAAAAGTGTAAACCTGCTCACATCTGCTGTGCAACCGTGCTTGCAAGCGGTCGTATATGTTAGCCTTGAAAAACGGCAGAAGTTGGTATATAATTGCGATATAAATTTTTCACTTTGATATTAAGCAAACTTTCACAACTGCAAAAGCAGATATTCAGTTGCAATGTCTACATTCGGCATTGCCGTAAAGGTGGTATGAACTATGGATATAGCACTTGATTTAGGAACAAAAAACACAAGAGTTTGTGTTGAACACGACGGAAAAATCATTGATGAACCGTCGGTTATAGCATACGACAGATTAACAAATGAAATCATAGCTTTCGGCGACGATGCTTACAAAATGCTAGGCAGAACATCGGGCAGAGTTGACGTTGTCTTCCCGCTTGATTCTTCTGTTATTGCGCAATCAGGACTGGTTGAAGAACTGGTGAACATTTTTTTGTGTGAGGTATGCCAGAGCAAGGTGGTTATGCCAAGGGTGCTTGCTTGTATCCCAGGTGAAATAACCGAGGTTGAAAAGCGTGCGATTGTAAACGCAATTTCAAGTTTCGGTGTAAGACGTGTTTTGCTTTTGGAATCTGCAAAAGCGGCGGCATTCGGATGCGGACTAAACATTATGAGTCCTCATGGTGTTATGGTTGCCGACCTTGGTGCCGGCTCTGCCGATATAGCTGTACTTACTTTGGGCGGTGTTTCTGTCGGCAAAACAATCAAAATCGCCGGAAACGCAATGGACGAAGAAATCACCAAGTACGCTCGTCGTCAGCATAATCTGATTATCGGTCAGGCAACCGCTAAAAAATGTAAGGATGAAATCGGTACAGTGGTTGACCACACAATCGACAAAACCTTCCGCATAAAAGGCAGGGATGCTGTGCGTGGATTGCCGAAATTTGTGGACATCAAAGCAAGCGAAGTTAAAGAAGTTATCTTTGACATTGCTAAAAACATTGCTGTTGCAATCGCTGATGTGCTCGAAGACACCCCACCTGAGCTTCTCGCTGACATTCACACAGACGGCATCACCTTAACAGGCGGTCTTGCTAATTTAGACGGTATGCGTGAGCTAGTGGAAATGACAACAGGCATCAGAACTACCGTTACAAAAGAACCACAGGACGCAGTAGTTCGAGGCTTATACAGAGCTATCAACTACATAGACGAGGCTGAGGCACAGAAAAACAGCCTCAACCCGCTTATGATGGTTTACTGATAAACACAAACAACAACTCCCCGAGAATTAACCTCGGGGAGTATTTTTGTGCTTACTTTTTCTTTTTAAACTGGATGCGGTATGACACCCAAAGCATCAGCTTTTCAGGTGTGAAACGTAGCAAGAATTTTCCTGCTTTCATCATAAAGCCCGGAATAACAATCAGCTTGCCTTTTAACGCTTTGTCAATTGCGAGCTTTGCAACGTCTTCGCTCTTAAGATTACCCAGAACAAAGCCGACGTTTGCGATATCCAAGAACTCTGTTTTAATCGGGCCAGGACAAAGGATAGAAATTTTTACGTTGCTCTTTTTTTCCTTGAGTTCCTGATGGATAGCCTGACTTAATCTGTACACATAGTTCTTTGTAGCGTAATAAGTGTTGAGCAGTGGACCTGCCATAAACGAAGCGGACGACGCAACGTTTAAGATAGTGCCGCTGTCACGAGCGACAAAGTCCTTGAGATACAGCTTTGTAAGAATATGAAGTGCTGTGACGTTTGTGTCAATCATTCTGAGTTCTGTGTCTAAATCAGTTTCAACAAACTCGCCTGCTAAACCAAAACCTGCGTTATTAATCAGCATATCAATATGTACGCCTTTTGTTTCTTCGTACACTTTGAAGCACTCATCTCTGTTTGACAAATCAGCAGTAATACACATAACATCTACGTTTTTGAGTTCTTCTTTAAGCTGTAGCAAACGGTCTGTACGTCTTGCTACAACAACCAAATCCCAACCTAAAGTCGCAAGATATCTAGCCATATCTCTGCCAATTCCAGACGATGCTCCTGTTATAAGTGCTCTCATAATTCTACTTCCTCACTCCATAAATATTTTGTCAAATCGACCTTGCCGTCAACCACTTCTACGCCCTCGTTTGAAAGTAAACGAATCTGCTCGTTTTCACCGCCGAATACAAAGGCCTTTGCAACTCTGCCCTCACGGTTTACAACCCTGTGGCACGGTATCAGACTTTGGTCAGGATTATTGTGCAACGCATAGCCGACAACTCTCGCCCATCTCGGATTACCAGCAAGCTTTGCAACCAAGCCGTAGGTCGCAACCTTACCTTTTGGTATCTGGCTGACAACGTTGTAAATTCTGTCAAATACACTTTCCACAAAATCACCTTTAATTTAATAATACCTAAATAGTTTACCACAAAACACGCAAAAATAAAAGGAGAGTTTTTAGCTCTCCTTAGTTTTATTGTTTTTTATCTTGACAACCAGCAAACCGACTCACAATGAGCTGTTCGTGGGAATAAATCGAACGGTGTTATTTCTTTTACAGAATATTCAAATTCTTCAAAAAGCTTTAAATCTCTGCCGAGTGTTGCAGGGTCGCACGAAACGTAGACCACTCGCTGCGGATTCATTTGCACTATTGTGTTAATTAAATCAGGTGTGAGTCCCTTTCGTGGCGGGTCAACGATGATAACATCAGGCTTTATGCCATTTTTTTCAAGTTCAACGGCGGCTTTTTCGGCGTCACCGCAAATGAAACGTGCGTTTTCAATGCCGTTATTTTTTGCGTTTACTTTTGCGTTTTCAATCGCTTTGTCAATTATTTCAACGCCGATTAACTCCTTGCAACTTTTCGCCATCGAAAGACCAATTGTACCCGTACCGCAGTAAAGGTCGATGAGCACTTCATCGCCACTAAGCTGAGCATACTCTTTGGCTTTTTCGTAAAGACGCTGAGCCTGTGTGCGATTGACCTGATAAAACGCAAGCGGTGACAGCTCAAATTTTAGTCCGCACAGCTCGTCTGTGATGCTTTCTTTACCATATACAGTAATGTTTTCGTAGCCTAAAATCACGTTGGTTTTAGCTTTGTTTACGTTGATAACAATGCTTTTAACCTGTTTGTATTTTTCTTTAATAGAATTAAATAACTCATCCTGATGGTCAAAGCTTTTGCCGTTTACCACAACGCACACCATTACCTCGTCAGTTTTCTCGCCAATACGCAGATAAAGGTGACGAATCTTACCGCTGTGTTTTTCCTCGTTGTAAATCAGATAAGGATACTTTTGCAAAAACTCCTTAAAATCCTTTGTAATCTGTGTAAAAATCACAGGTGACAAAAGGCAATCGTCACACGGTGCAATTCGGTGACTATGGCGTGAGTAAAATCCGAGCTCTACTTCCCCATTCTTTGACAAACCAACAGGAATCTGGGCTTTGTTTCTGTAACGGTCAACCTGAGTATCGTATGCACCGATGATTTCTTTAACCTTACTGCCATCAACTTTGCCGATGCGTGTAACAGCATCGAACACCTTTTTGTGCTTGACTTTAAGTTCAGCCTCATAACTCATATGTCGGTAAACGCAACCACCGCAACGTGATGACACAGGACACACAGGGTCTACCCTGTCAGCGCTTTTTTCTATAATATTTTCGATTTTGCCATAGCAAACGTTTTTTTTAACTTTCAGGATTCGCACATCGCATATATCCCCTACAGCAGTGTCAGGCACAAAAACTACCATCGAGTCAGCCTTACCAACACCGCTACCGTCTGACGTCATATCCACAATTTCTAATCTGATAATATCGTTCTTGTTCAAAATATCAGTCCTTTTTAGTAGTTACAATCAAAATTATACAGTAACAAGTGGGTTTATTTTTCTATATAATAAAAAAGTAGTAACAAATTTGAAACAGATGTTTATTTTTCATACATAAAACATTATAATATCTGTGTAATTGATAATGTAAGGGGCAACTATAATGAAATTCGATAATTTGCTTGAAAATATTAAGAAGATTCATTTTATCGGCATTGGCGGTTCGGGTATGTGTCCGCTGGCTGAGATTTTACACAGTGAGGGTTTTGAACTTACAGGTTCAGACTGCAACGAAAGCGATACTTTAGAGCGTATCAAATCCTACGGCATCCCTGTTTTTATGGGTCACAAAGCTGAGAACATTACAGACCAGGAGCTTGTTGTTTACACAGCGGCAGTAAAAGCCGACAACCCTGAGCTTATAAGAGCAAAAGAGCTTAACATTCCTTGTCTTGAGCGTTCAATTATGCTCGGCATTGTAACTCGAAGATACAACCGTTCAATCGCTGTATCAGGTACTCACGGTAAGACTTCAACAACAGCTATGCTGTCACAGGTGCTTATCGGCAGTGGCTTTGACCCATCAGCTATCATCGGCGGAAAATTACCATTCATCGGTGGCAACTCATACGTTGGTCAGAGCGACATCATCGTATGCGAGGCTTGTGAGTATGTTGACACATTCTTAGAGCTTACTCCGTTCATTTCAATCATTCTTAATGTTGACGCTGACCACCTCGACTATTTCAAAGATTTGGACCACATCAAGCGTTCATTCAATAAATTCGCAAAACAGACAACTGGTGCTCTTGTTATCAACGGCGACGACGAAAACACAGTTGACGCTGTAAAAGATGTTGACCTTCCAAAGGTTACATTTGGTTTCAACAACACAAACGACTACTACGCTGAGAACTTAAAGACTCAGGGTGCATACTCAACATTTGACTTTATGAACAAAGGCGAAAAGCTGTGCGAAATTGAGCTTGTAGTACCTGGCACTCATAATATTTACAACGCTTTAGCCGCTGCTGCTACTGCCGCTTACCTTGGTGCAACACCAAAGGAAATCTCCGAAAATCTCCACAAGTTCACAGGCGTTCACCGTCGTTTTGAGATTTTAGGCAAACCACAGGGTATTACTGTTGCTGACGACTTCGCTCACCATCCAACAGAGCTTACAACAACACTTAATGCTGCTATGAGTATGGGCTTCAACACAGTATGGGCAGTGTTCCAACCACATACATTCTCTCGTACAGCAATGCTTTTAGATGACTTTGCAAAGGCACTGTCAATTCCTGACAAAGCCATCATCTCAGAGATTCTGCCTGTAAGAGAAACAAACACATACAACATCTACAGCACCGACCTTGGTGCAAAGGTTGAGGGTTCAGTTTGCATCGACACATTTGAAGACATTACAAAGTACATCTGTGAAAATGCAAAAGATGGCGACCTTGTACTTACTATGGGTGGCGGTAACGTATATATGTGTGCTAATATGATTTTAAAGGCACTTTCAACAGAAGAGTAATAAACGCAAAACGGGCGACAACACAGTCGCCCGTTTTTTATAACCTGTTTTTCGGTAAATTGTAGTTTAGGTGAACCAAAAGCCTTCCCCGAGATTGGGGAAGGTGGCACCGATAGGTGACGGATGAGGTTGAAGGCGTTGATAGCTTAACAATTAAATTGCTGTTATCAAGCGCTTTTTTACCTCACCACCGCCTACGGCGGAGCCTCCCCTCATTGCAATTAGGGGAAGCCTTGGATAGTCATTTATGTATGGCTACACAGATACAACTCTCATTTTCAGAAACGTTTTTTCGGGCAATTCGTGAATTGCCCCTACGATTGGTGGTTCACTAAACTATAATTTAACTAAAAGGGTCTGCCTCACTTCATTTAATGAGACAGACCCTTGCTGTTTTTAATTAAGAAAACGGATTATTGATGTCGTTTTCGCTCTGCTGTGAGCGAGCTACATCCTCAGGGATGTATTCGTCGAGTTTAATCTCGATTGTAGCTGTTCTTGAACCACGCTCGAGCTCAACCTTGACAACATCGCCGACCTTTTTATCGTCGAGAGCTGCCTCAACATCAGCGGTAGATGTTACAGCCTTTGAGTCAATAGAAACGATTCTATCGCCCTTCTGGATACCAGCCTTGTAAGCTGCTGAATCCGGAACTACAGAGTAAACGTAACAACCAGCCTCGTCATTGCCGTAGTAGTACATTGAATACATTGTATTTGTAAGGTCAATAAGCTCAACACCCATCGAAACTCTGCCTCTTACATAACCGAACTCTTTGAGGTCGTCAATGATATCGATAACATCGTTGATTGGAATAGCAAAGCCTAAGCCCTCAATTTCTTCACCGGATGACTTAGCAACTACAACACCGACTAAAGCACCCTGACCATCAAAGAGACCGCCACCTGAGTTACCAGGGTTGATAGCTGTGTCAGTCTGTAACAGGTTCATTGTCTCGCCGTCGATAACAACGTCACGGTCTAAAGCTGAAATGATACCGTCAGTTACTGTACCGCCGAGCTGACCAAGTGGGTTACCGATAGCAACAGCCTTGTCGCCTACTTTGAGGTTATCGGAATCGCCGAATGTAGCAGCCTTTAAGCCTGTAGCGTCAATCTTTAACAAAGCAACGTCAACAACGCTGTCTTTACCGATAAGCTGAGCTTCGTACGAAGTCTTATCTCTCAAAGTTACTGTGATCGAAGAAGCTCCATCGATAACGTGGTTGTTAGTAACAATATAGCCGTCACTTGAAATGATAACACCTGAACCGGCACCCTGTGAAACATACTGACCATAGAAAGAGTTTGTTGACATAATCTCGGTTGTAATCTCAACTACGGTGTCAGCAACCTCATCAGCAATCTGTGACGTTGGCTTGTCGGCTGTCTGCTTTGCGGTTTCTTCGTCAATGTCAACCTTATTGATTACCATTGTATCTGTAGTTGAATCACCGGTTTTGAAGTTTGTGTAAAGCATAGCTCCTAAAAAGCCCATTACTGATGAGCCGAGAATACAAACAACAAGCAGTAAAGCTACCAAGCCTGCACCCATTCCCTTTTTCTCTTTTTTAGGTTTTACAGGAACATTAGGTGTTGTGTACGGATTTGCTGTCTGGTTTGTGTACACAGAGCCGTACTGAGTGTGCTGTTGTGGCTGAGTGTAAGAACCATACTGCGAATTATAATGATTATACTGTGCACCATTGTAAGCTGTGTTCTGAGCTGTATTTGGTGCAGTGTTCTGAGTAGAGTTCTGCTGTGTAGCATAAGGATTGTGAGAATAAGGCTGAGAATATGAAGAATTTGAGTAAATGTTTTCTTTCTCACCAGTTCCCTTGAAGCTGTATTCACCGTTGAAGTTATTAGTGTTAACAGTGTCCACATTATCATTTGTGGTGTTATCAACACCGTTTGTGTCTACTTTGTTTTCGTCGTTTGGTTTTTCCGAAAACAAATCGTTGTAATTATCTGACATAATATTTGCCTCCTATATACCCGGAAGATATTCAAGTTTTATACAATATCTTTTGTATGCCTAGAATATAATCCTGCGCTTTGACAACAGTTTGACAGAATGTTTAACAAATTTTGAACAATAAATGTTCCATTCGTTAACAGTGAGTTTTTATTCTGATTTAGAATTAAAAAGCAGATGCTACGAAAATTGCAATAATAATCACAGGCAATACGTACTTCATATACGGAATCATAAACTTAGGGAACTTTGCACCCTTACCTGTGTTAACTTCGTTAAGGAAGTTCTTCGCACCCCAGCCATAGCGAGTTGTACAGAAAAGAACATAAACAAGGCTACCAATTGGAAGCAACCACTTTGAAACGATTGTATCTTCCAAATCCATAAAATTCAGACCGAACAGCTTAATATCTGCCCAAAGATTTCCTGAGAAAACAGTTGGCAGACAAAGCACAGCCAAAAGACCTACGTTGATAAGGCACACTGCCCAACGCGGGAGTTTTGTGAGTTCAAGCCAGAAAGAAACGATGTTTTCAAATACAGCTATTACTGTAGACATAGCTGCAAAAACCATAAACAGGAAGAAAAGTGTTCCTACAATTCTTCCACCAGGCATCTGGTTGAAGATTGAAGAAAGAGTTGTGAACAAAAAGCCTGCGCCAACTGTACCTGCATCTGCTGTCACGCCATTGTTGTAAGTGAAACAACCAGGGAACACAATAAGACCTGACATCAACGCAACAAAAGTATCGAGAGAAATAATTGTTACCGCTTCGCCGACAAGTCTTCTCTCCTTACCGATATAGCTACCGAAAATAGCAACCGAACCGATACCGATTGAAAGTGTAAAGAACGCCTGACCCATAGCGGCAGAAATAACTGTGCCGACTCCTGCCTCAGCCATTTTAGTAAATGATGGGATAAGGTAGAACTTCAGACCCTCAGCAGCGTTTGAAAGTGTACACGAATACACTGCAAGACCTACTAAAAGAGCCAAAAGCACAATCATCATAACCTTTGTGATACGCTCAACACCCTTTTGAAGACCGAGTGCACAAATA
>JAFUOM010000010.1 GCA_017481885.1 Ruminococcus sp. | reverse complement strand
TCTTTACCACATACTGTACAATTCTGAGCGTGTGTACAATCGGCGTTTTCGCCTAATTTATGACCATTTGCAGGGATAATTGTCTGCTCAGCGAGAACCTTGTTACATACTGAACAGTGTTTACCCTCTGTAAGACCTGTGTTCTCACAGTCAGGAGCTACTGCCTCGTCTACTACCTCTGTATGACCAAGTGCATCTACAACTTCCTGTTTTACAAGAACTTCGTTACATACTGAACAGTGTTTACCTTCTGTGAGACCTGTGTTTTCACAATCTGGAGCTACTGCTTCGTCTACTACTTCTGTATGACCAAGTGCGTCTACAACTGTCTGTTCAACTAATACTTCGTCACATACTGAACAGTGCTGGCCTTCTGTTAAACCTGTGTCTTCACAATCAGGAGCAACTGCATCATCGATAACAACTGTGTGACCCTTGTGAGGTACATAGTCATCAATGTAGCTGTCGTTACAATTTGAACATGTGTATGTTGTGTAGCCGTCTGTTAAACATGTTGCTGGAGTAACCACGCCAACATAATTATGACCAAGCATTGGTGCGAGCTCTTTCTTACATACAGTACAAATCTGTGCGTTTGTACAGTCAGCCTCAGCACCTGGTTTATGACCAAGAGCATCTACAACTGTCTGCTCAACGAGAATCTTGTCACATACTGAGCAGTGCTTACCTTCAGTAAGACCTGTGTTTTCGCAATCAGGAGCTACTGCAGCGTCTACTACTTCTGTATGACCAAGTGCGTCTACAACTGTCTGCTCAACAAGAACCTTGTCACATACTGAGCAGTGTTTACCCTCAGTAAGACCTGTGTTCTCACAATCAGGAGCTACTGCATCGTCAACAACTTCTGTATGACCAAGAGCATCTACTTCGGAATCAATATATGTGTCACCACAACGTGAACATGTATGGGTTGTGTAACCCTTACCTTCGCAAGTTGGAGGTGTAACAGTAGACTTGTGGTCGTGACTAGAAGTTGTAACCTTAACCACGTCTGCGTCAGCAACATCTGACCAAACTCCGTTTAGTTCAGCGATAACGCAAACGTCGTATGATGAGTCGCTTGTTACATCTGCAACAACGAGTGATGTTTCGCTCGTTTCAGCATAATCAGCACCGTTAACGAGTACTTTGTACTGCTGTGCACCATCAAGTGCATCCCAATTAACTGTGAATGTATTACATTTCACGTCAGTATATGTAAGGTTTTTAACCTTTACAGGCTCAACAACTGTGTATGTAACAAACTCACGGTATGGGATATCCTTGCACTTAACTGAACCCTCAGGAGTTTTGTCTACATAGTAATCCTTGTTAGAGTCAACCATCTCAACAACGTTTGTGCTGATAGTTGTTTCGCCTGCTGCAAGAACTGTGAACTCAAAAGTCGCAAGAATCTGTTCACCTGTGAACGAAACGCCCTTTGACTTTGAGAAGTTGTAGAGAATTATATCGTCGAGTGAAGCATTAACAACAGCGTAATCTGATACAACAGGGAAAACCTTTGTCATCCACTCTTCAAAAGCCGGGTCAGTTTCATAAACGTTTGTAACCGCAAGCATTTCGCTGTCGTAGTTCACTTCTACTTCGGCGTTAAGAAGTTTAACGTCTGTAAGTGTATAAGTGTAAGTAAATTTTTCTCCTACAGGAACATTGGTAGTAACACCATCAACTGTAACAGCGAGAGTGTCAGCGTCATCAGCAAAAGCCACAACCGGCATTGAAGAAAACACCATAACCAATGCAAGGATTAATGAAATAATCTTTTTCATAATTCGCCTCCTAAATATACTTGTACTCTTAAATTATATCACTGCTCAACTCCACAATCAACAAGGTCTGCGATTTTGAGTGTAGAATTTAACCCGCTATTTTTGACAAATCATACAAAAATCCCCACCGCAAAAGCGATGGGGATGATGTTTATATATAATATTCAGCTAAATTACTTAACCATCCAGAGTTCCTTAGCGTACTGGAGGATTGTTCTGTCTGAGCTGAATGTTGAACATTTTGCAATGTTGTTGAGACACTTTGTACCAAAGAGGTTCTTGTCCTTGTAATCACGGTTAACCTGAAGCTTAGCCTCAACATAACCTGGGAGATCGTAGAACAGGAAGTAGTGGTCAGCGATGTGCCAGTGTGTGCCGTTTACAAGACCGTTGTGGAGCTCAGCAAAGCTGCCCTCGCCCTGTGCACCGTCGTCGTCGAATGTGCCGTCAATGAGAGTGTCAACAACTCTCTTTAACATTGGGTTTGTCATGTAAATAGCCTTTGGATCGTAACCGTTTCTCTTTAAGTTGTCGATATCCTCAACTCTGCCACCGAAGATGTACTCGTTCTCTTCGCCAGCCTGCTGAGTAATCTCAACGTTAGCACCGTCGTAAGTACCGAGAGTTACAGCACCGTTGAACATAAACTTCATGTTACCTGTACCTGAAGCCTCTGTACCAGCTGTTGAAATCTGCTCTGAAACATCAGCAGCAACAACAATCTTCTCAGCGTAAGAAACGTTGTAGTTAGAAACGAAGATAACCTGGAGCTTGTCCTTTGTATCAGGGTCGTTGTTAACTAAATCAGCGATTTCGTTAATATATTTGATGATAGCCTTAGCTCTTCTGTAACCAGGAGCAGCCTTAGCACCGAAGATGAAGCATGTTGGCTCGAAGTCAGGGAGCTGACCATCCTTAATCATAAAGTAAATCCACATGATAGAGAAAGCATTTAAGAGCTGACGCTTGTACTCGTGGAGACGCTTAACCTGAACGTCAAAGATGAACTTAGGATTGATGTCCTTGCCTTCCATCTTCTTAACGTAAGCAGCGAGCTGCTTTTTCTTTGTAGCCTTAATCTTGTTGAATGCCTTAACAGAGTCCTTGTCGATGCACTGTGCAAGCTTGTCAACCTTAGCCATATCTCTCTGCCAGCCATCGCCCACTCTCTCTGTGATGAACTCAGAAAGCTCTGGGTTGCAAAGGCCGAGCCATCTACGCTGAGTGATACCGTTTGTCTTGTTCTGGAATCTCTCAGGGTAAATCTTGTACCAATCGTTTAATACGTCGTTCTTGAGGATTTCTGTGTGAATCCAAGCAACGCCGTTAACGTAAGATGAGCAGTATACAGCAAGTCTAGCCATATGAACTCTGTCATCAGAAAGGATGCACATTCTGTGGATGATGTCGTCACCCATACCTCTGCCCTTGAAGTCGTTCCAAAGACGCTCGTTGATGAGCTCGATGATGTGGTAAACCTCAGGGATAACGTTTCTCATAAGGTAGATATCCCACTTCTCAAGAGCCTCAGCCATAACTGTGTGGTTAGTGTAAGCAAAAGTCTTCTGAGCAATCTGGAATGCCTCTTCGAAGTTGATGCCCTCTAAGCCTAAAAGTCTGATGAGCTCTGGGATTGAGCAAACTGGGTGTGTATCGTTGAGCTGGATAGCAGCGTGCTCACTAAAGTGTGAGAAATCGTTGCCGTATTTAGCCTTGTATCTCTTGATGATGTCCTGTAAAGATGCAGAACAGAAGAAATACTGCTGCTTTAAACGAAGAACCTTTCCTTCGTATGTGTTGTCGTTTGGATAAAGAACCTTAGAGATGTTCTCAGCATCGTTCTTTGACTTAACAGACTGGTCGTACTGACCGTTGTTGAATGCGATGAAGTCGAACTCTTCAACAGGCTCAGCCTGCCAGAGTCTTAATGTGTTGATGTTCTTTGTGCCGTAGCCGATGATTGCCATATCGTAAGGTACAGCAACAACTGATGAATCAGCGTACTTAACAACAACAGCCTCGTCAAGACGACGAACGCACCATGGGTCTTCAAACTTCTGCCAGTTGTCAGCTACCTCAACCTGATAGCCGTCTTCGATAAGCTGTTTGAAAAGACCGTACTTGTAACGGATGCCGTAGCCATCGAGTGGAACTTCCTGTGTAGCTGCTGAGTCTAAGAAACAAGCAGCAAGACGACCAAGACCGCCGTTACCAAGAGCCATATCCTCAACATCTTCAAAAGCGTTGATGTCCATACCCTTGCTCTTTAAGAGTGCCTTAACGTCGTCAAGAATACCTAAGCAGTAAAGGTTGTTGTAAACCATTCTACCCATCAAAAATTCAGCAGAGAAGTAGTAAGCTCTTCTATTAGAAGCGTGCTTCTTCTTTGATTTCTGCCAATTGTCGGCAATTTCGCCCATAATAGCTTTACCAAGTACAAAGTGAAGCTGCTCAAGAGTTAACTCTTTAGGTTTTTTGCAATACTCGCTCTGTGAAATAGTGGTAAGCTGTTCCATTGTAATACCCATTTTTAGTTCTCCTCCAGTCTTGAGTATGTTTGTGCTAAATTGTAAAGTCTATTTGAAACTTCTTTTGTCAGCATTGAAGGGTCAACTCTCCATTCCCAGTTGCCGCCGAGAGTTGATGGAATGTTCATTCTTCCTTCTGAACCTAACTCCAGAATATCCTGTAACGGAATTACGCAATAGTCCGCAACACATTCGTAGCACTTTTCGATTAACTTCCAGCAGAAGTTGTCGCCATCTGAGATACCGCAATACTGTTTAGCAAAGTCGATCTCCTGCTGTGTAGCTGTTGCAAGCCAGCCGTTAACTGTATCGTTATCGTGAGTACCTGTGTAAACAACACAGTTTGATGTATATCTGTGTGGTAAGAAGTCGTTGTCCCAACCATCGCCAAAGCCGAATGTGAGAATCTTCATACCAGGATAACCTGACTCGTTTAAGAGCTCTGTTACGCTGTCGAAAAGCTCGCCCAAATCTTCCGCAATAATCGGAACGTCGCCGAGTCTTTCACGCATTTTGTTAAAGAAGTCCATTCTTGGACCGATTTTCCACTCACCGCCGATAGCGTTTTCAGCTGGGTAAGGGATAGCATAGTATGTGTCAAAAGCACGGAAGTGGTCAATTCGTGTGATGTCGAAAAGCTTTGCAGCTGCTTCAACACGTCTGATCCACCAGTCGTAGCCTGTTTCCTTTAAATAATCCCAGTCATAGATAGGGTTACCCCAAAGCTGACCTGTTTCTGCAAAGAAATCAGGTGGACAACCTGCAACACATACAGGCTCACGGTTTTCGTCAAGCCAGAATACCTCAGGGTTAGCCCATGTGTCAGCACTGTCCATAGCAACGTAGATTGGCATATCGCCGACAATCTGGATGCCTAAAGAGTTAACATAAGCTCTGAAGTCTTCCCACTGTGTGTAAAACTCGAACTGAAGCCATTTCCAAAAATCAACTTCTTCTCTGTACTTACGCTCGTACTTTTTGATTGCAGCTTCTTCTCTAAGCTTGATTGATTCATCAGGCCACTGTGTCCAGCCCTGACAATCAAAGCCGTTTTTAACAGCCATATAAAGAGCGTAGTCCTTAACCCAAGCAGCGTTCTTGCGCTTGAAAGAGTTGAACGCTTTTTGGTCCTTGTTTTCCTTGAAGTTCTTGTACGCAATTTTGAGCACTTCGAAACGGTTGTTGTAGATTTTCTCGTAATCAACACGACCACTATCGCTACCCCAGTCGTAAGAATCCAAAGTAGCCTTGTCCAAAAGTTCCTGCTCAACAAGTGTGTCAAGGTCAATCATATAAGGGTTGCCTGCATAAGTAGAGAAAGACTGGTACGGTGAATCACCGTAGCTTGTAGGTCCTACAGGCAGAATCTGCCAGATCTTCTGACCTGACGCTTTTAAGAAATCAGCAAACTGTCTTGCTTCTTTTCCGATAGTTCCGATACCGTATGGGGAACTAAGGGATGTGATTGGCATGAGTATTCCGGCAACTCTAGCCATAAAATCAACTCCTGTCTTTTATTTAACCAAATAATAATGTGAAAGACCAAGATGTTATACCCCAAGGTAAAACATACAGCAATATAATAGCATACAAAGGTACAAAATACAATACTTTTTTACTATATTTCGCCAATTTCGTGCAAAGCGTAATACAGCGCACAAGCGCTACTAAGTTCCCTGATTCGCCTACGTTGTGGGTCTCTGCCCTCGCCCATCAACACCTTGTGTGCAATCAGCCCGTTTTTGGTACTGACGCCAATATAAACAAGTCCGACAGGTTTGTACATTGTGCCACCCATAGGGCCTGCAATTCCGGTTGTCGAGATGCCGATGTCCGCGTTTGACAGCAGTCTGACACCTCGTGCCATTTCCATTGCGACTCTGTCCGACACAGCACCGTAGGTCATCAGCGTATCTTCTTTTACACCAAGAATTTTGCGTTTAATATCGTTTGAATAAGAACACACTCCACAATCAAAAACCTGCGATGAACCCGAAACATCTGTAATCAGCGACGAAATCATTCCACCTGTACAGCTTTCTGCGGTTGCAATCTTGAGCGATTTTTTGGAGAGCGCTTCGACCACAAGCGCCGACAGTTCTTTTATGTCGATGTTCTCCTTACTCAGTATATCTAAAAATTCCTGTGCTTTCATAATTTCTCCTCAAATATATGGGTATTTGCAAAAACATCACTTTACAGCCTCGTATGCAGGTTCATTCTACCAAATAACTTAAAATATTGCAATCCATTGCGACATCTGTTATCATTTTATTAACAATTAGACTGGAGAATACTTATGGCTTGGTTTTTTACTGACGAAATTTTAAGCGACAGCTTTGACATAATTGGTGAAGATGCCAGACACATCTCAAAATCGCTGAGGATGAAAATAGGCGAAGCACTCACACTGTGCACAACCGACGGCAGACGACACGAGTGTGAAATCACCGCTTTTTCCACTGACACGGTAACGGTAAAGGTGCTGTCATCAACTGTTTGCGAGCAGGAACCCAGCGTTAAAATCACGCTGTTTATGGCACTGACAAAAGGCGACAAAATGGACGATATTGTTCAGAAATCCGTTGAGCTTGGCGTGTACGAAATCGTACCCGTACTAACAGCAAGATGTATTTCACGTCCTGACGAAAAGCAGATGAAGAAAAAGGTGCAAAGATGGCAAAAAATTGCCGACAACGCAGCTTCTCAGTCACGCAGAGGTATCATCCCTCAGGTCAAGGATATGATGACTTTAAAGGAAGCGTCAAAGACACTTTCCGACTTTGAGAAAGCTGTTGTTTTTTACGAATGTGGCGGAGAAAAACTAAGGGACACTGTTGACGAAAACACAAAAACGCTTGCTATGTTTGTAGGCAGTGAGGGCGGTTTTGAAGAAGCTGAAATTGAGCTTTTAAAAGAAAACGGTGCCACAGCTTTAACTTTAGGTTCACGAATACTGCGTGCACAAACTGCACCGATTGCAGGTATCGCAGGCGTGATGTACCAAACAAAAAATTTAGAATAAACATAGACTAGGAGAACAAAATGATTGGTATTATCTGTGCTCTTTCAATCGAGGTTGAAGAGCTTACAAAATTACTTAGTAACAAAGAAGAAAACACTTACGCTAAAATGAAGTACATTTCAGGTACCATCAACGGCAAAGAAGTTGTTATGACCGAGTGCGGTATCGGCAAGGTAAACGCTGCTATGAGTACACAGGTGATGATTGACCACTACAGCCCTGATGTTATCATCAACTCAGGCATTGCAGGCTCGGTTTCCCGTGAGCTTAAAATCGGCGACATTGTAATCTCAAAAGACTGCGTTCAGCACGATTTTGACGGCACACAGATGGGCGACCCTAAGGGACTGATTCAGTACAACGACGAAACAAGAATCGACATTCCTGTAAACGCGGACGTTGCACAAAAACTTTTTGAAGCGTGCAGGGATATTGAGAACACAAACGTAATGCTCGCTCGAATTGCAACAGGCGACATTTTCGTAGCAGAAAAAGCAATGCGACAGAGCATCGCAGACGAATTTTCAGCCGTTGCGTGCGAAATGGAGGGCGGTGCTGTGGCTCAGGTGTGCTACAGAAACGAAGTGCCTTGTGCAGTGCTACGTTGCATCTCTGACGATTTTGACGAAAACGATTTTATGGACTTTATGGAATTCCGCTTTTTAGCCGCTGACAAATCAATGGTGGCTATCAAGAATTTTTTGCAACTCGTCTGATTTTTCAACACTCACAAACGACAGCCTAACAACACTTCCTTGAACGTGAAAGTATACTGTGCACAGCCCAAACCATCGGTGCACAAAGCTTTCGTGAATGGTAATGGTGCTGATTTTGTCAACATATATCAGGTGTCTTCTTTTAAAGAGGGCACCTTTTTTTATTACAATAACTCCGTGCGAGATATAGTAACGATAGTGTCTGAAAAACAGCACGATGTATACATAGCTACCGACAGTTGACGCAATAAACAACGACACTAAAATTACAATAAAATCTTCCCTGTTAAACCCGAAAAATGCAAACGAGCTTTGAGCAAGCGTTGCCGCCGCACCGTAAATTCCCATCACGGCTTTTGCTTTTGATGGCAGTTCTTCCATAGTATCACCCAATGTAGTATGGGCAAAAAAAGGGTGCACCAAACGGTACACCCATAAATTATTGGTCTGCGACAGCAATATCATGCCTCGTTCACCTCCGCTAATCCTCAAAAGCTCCACATTCTCGCATTGATTTTCTACGTTGACTTCGTCAACTGCGAAAATACAGACTCGACTTTGACTTTTGAGGGCTACGGTGCTCGGCACTTATTTTACAGACAGTTCATCCTCGATGATGTTTGTAGCTTCTTCAAAATAGTTGCCCACAAACAGCTCGATTGAACCTGTATCAACGCACTTTGCAAGAGAATCGTCCATTGGAACCTTTGCAAGCACTCGTGTGCCGAATTCTTTTGCAATGTCGTCAATGTGGCTTTCGCCAAAAATCTTATGCTGAGTTTTGCACTCCTTGCACTCGAAATAGCTCATATTCTCAACTACGCCGAGCACCGGAATGTTCATCATATCAGCCATCTTTATAGCCTTACTTACAATCATTGAAACAAGCTCCTGTGGAGATGTTACAACAACAATTCCGTCAAGCGGAAGTGACTGGAAAACGGTCAGCGGAACATCGCCTGTTCCAGGTGGCATATCAACAAACATATAGTCAACGTCTTTCCAGATAACGTCTGTCCAGAACTGCTTTACTGTGCCCGCAATTACAGGGCCACGCCATACAACAGGGTCTGTTTCGTTCTGTAAAAGCAGGTTAACTGACATAATGTCGATACCTGTTTTTGTTGTACGTGGTAAAATACCGAACTCGTTGCCAAGAGCTTTTTCCTTGATGCCGAAAGCCTTTGGAATTGACGGACCGGTGATATCAGCATCGAGCACAGCTGTCTTATAGCCACGGCGGTTAAGCTCAACAGCTAAAGCAGAAGTAACAAGGCTTTTGCCTACGCCACCCTTACCTGACACGATACCGATGACCTTTTTTACTGAACTCATAGAGTTCAACTTTTCGATTAAATCCTGTGGAGCTGTACGCTCTGAGCAGTTTTCGCTGCAATTTGAACAATCATGTGAACAACCCATTATTATACCCTCTTTCAAAATTCAGGGCGAACATCTGTCCGCCCTTTTGTTATATAATATTATTTTTTAAATGCTATGCTATTATTCAGCGTCTGCACCGTCAACAGCCTCGAGCTCTTTTACGTCGTCAGCTGTAGCAACCTCGTCTGAGAGCTCTTCTTCTGTAACTTCCTGTGCGTTTTCAGTTTCTTCTAAAGCTGCGAGTTCCTGAGCTAAACCGCCCTCAACCATAGCAGCGTTTAAGGCATCCTCGTCGATTTCCTCTTTAAGCTCAAAGCCTGAAAGGAATGTGTATGGGATACCGTAACCGAGTGCAACACAAGCAAATGTCATAACGATTGGCTGAGCAGCTAAAGCTTCGTGGAGTGGGAATGCAGGAGCTAAAGTTGCGATAATTGCGAAAAGTGCAGGGATATCAAGCACACATAAAACGATAGCTGAAAAACGCTTTATAGGAACGCCTTCGCCAACTCTTGTTGCGTAGAAAACAATAAGACCGAAGAGTGTAAACACAGCAACCTGAATGAGGTTAGCAACGCTCTGGCTTACTCTTGTTGTGAGCGACATAAAGAAGTATGTGCAAACAATGTAACCGATAACTAAAAATGATGAGAAGAATAAATTAAGTTTCTCTCTGCTTGATTTTTTCATTGTAAATTCCTCCGATAATGTAAGTTAAGATAAATGATAATCGCACAATGTGACGGTTTTATGATGAAACACAAATTTTGTTGGTGCTTCGCACGACGGGAGGGCGTAGAAACCCTCCCCTACAAATTGAGTATCAACGTTTCTGTTGCATTTTGTAGGGGCGACCATTGGTCGTCTGTTAAACCGGTGTCAGCTCTTCTTCTTTGCAACTAAACAGTACCAACCGTTATCAAAAATCTTGTCGATGACAGTAAAATCATCTTTAAGAGCGTTTAGCACATCGTCAACACGAGTGTCGATGATACCGCTCATAATGTAAACTGTGTCGTCGTTCATAAATTCACGAACGCCTTTTGACAAGAATATTATAGCATCTGCAACGATATTTGCAACAATAATGTCGTATTTTCCCTCTACCTTTTCGGTCAGGTCACCGCAGACTACCTCGAATTTGTCGCTGACGTTGTTAACTTTAGCGTTTTCAACCGCTGTGCGAACTGCCATCTGGTCAATATCAACACCAAACGCACTTTCTGCTCCAAATAAAATTGAAGCGATGCCGAGTATTCCCGAACCGCAACCGACGTCAAGCACAGTTGAGCCTTCCTTTACATACTGCTCCAAGGTCGAAAGGCAAAGGCGTGTTGTTTCGTGCTTACCTGTACCAAATGCTAGCCCTGGGTCAATATCAAGCACAACTCTGCCCTCTGTGTCTTCCACCTCATACCAGGATGGGCAAATCAGGAGCTTTTTTCCAACCTTAGTCGGCTTGAAATACTTTCTCCAGTTGTTGAGCCAGTCGTCTTCTTCGCACTTTTCTTCTTCGATGCTGTGCTCAATACCCTCTGAAAGATAACGCTCAGTCAAAAACGCAATTGCGTCAGCAGGTGAATCCTCAGGGTCGATGTAGATATGAATTTTAGCAACATTTCTGTCCTTTTTGAGCAAGTCCTCATCAATCAAATCTACGTGAGCAATCTCCTGCACGCCGATTTCAAGGTCAGTGTAATCTTCAATATATATGCCGTACGGCACGGTCATATTCGCAATGTCGCCCGCTAAATCAACGTCTTTAGGGCTTACATTAATCGTAATTTGTGTCCACTCCATAGTAGCACCCTTTCTTTGTTTTACATACATCACATATAATAAACCATTTCAGCGGATATTTCAATATAAATCGTCAAGCTCCCATTTTATAGGGTTGGTTTACGTTTTACGATATTGTTTTAATCTTTTTCGAATATTTTTTAATGTTTTACGTTAAAAATCTATTGACAAACGTAAAAAGCTGTGTTATATTAGCCTCAACAAACGCGTTTGAGAAAATTTTTAGAAAATTTGGAAGTTAAATGAGTGACCGTTTAATCGGTCGGTACTTGGAGGTATTTTAAAATGAAAAAAGGACTTAACAGAACATTGTCGGTGATTTCTAAAATCGCTGAAATTGGAGCTTGGATTGGCGTTGTGGCAGGTTTAATCGTATTTGCGGGCTCGTTCAACAAAGATGTGGCACAAGAAATCGTTGCAGGAGAACCCCACATGATGCAAAGTATTGGCTTTGAGCTGGGAGTAATCACCAATACAGGGGTTATCAACTACTTTGCGCTGTCGATGTATTTTTTAGGCACCGTTATCGCATTTGCTTTAATAGCACTGATTTTCCGCAATCTCGACATCATTCTGCACACAATCTCGGGCAGATACGAAAAGGCAGAAAGCACATCTCCATTCCAGAAAGACGTTGTAAAACGTGTTAAGAACATCGGTATTCTTTCAATCGCAATACCTGTTTTCAGCTTTGTGTTAACAACAATCGTCTATGTGGTTTCCCTCATTAACGGCACTCCTGTTGGTGTTTCTGTTTCGCTGGAAGGTGTTGTCGTAGGTCTTGTGTGCCTGTGCCTGACACAGATTTTCTCTTACGGTGCACAGCTCGAAGAAGAAGTTGACGGACTGCTTTAATCGGAGGAAAATATGGGAAAAATTATACTAAGACTGGACAGAATGATGGTTGAGCGAAAAATGTCTTTAAACGAGCTTGCCGAAAAAGTCGGCATCTCAAACGTCAACCTCTCTAAAATCAAGAATAACAAAGTAACAGCTATCCGTTTCCAGACCTTGGCGGCTATTTGCGAGGCTCTGCAGTGTGATGCAGGCGATATTCTAGAGTACAGCGAAGAAGAGTAAAAGCTTATGGAAAACAAAAAGCTCCCAAAACGCAAACCAACACGATTGAATGGTTATGATTATAGTAACGCAGGCGTGTATTTTGTGACGGTGTGTACAAAAGACAAGAAACCGTTGTTGTGGAATAATGTAGGGGCGAGCATTGCTCGTCCGCAAAGTGCAAATCTGTCTGTATATGGCAAGATTGTTGATGATGCAATACGCCAGATACCAATACACTATCCCGATGTTAATATCGATAATTATGTTGTTATGCCAAACCACATACACCTATTGCTTAGTATTGAAGGTAACATAGACGGACGACCAGTGGTCGCCCCTACGATATCGCGGGTTATACAACAGATGAAGGGATATGTGTCAAAGCAAATTGGTTATAGCATATGGCAAAAATTATTCATCGAGCACATCATCCGTAATGAGCGTGATTATATTGAACACTACACATACATCGACAACAATCCTATAAAATGGGAGCTTGACGAATTATATTAAAACGAAAAAACAGCGGCGAGATTCTGTGTTCTCGTCGCTGTTATCTATTTTCTAGAATATCACGCCTCGTTGTCCTCCGCTTCTCCTCAAAAGTCCACAGTCTCGCATTGATTTCCTACGTTGACATTCGTCAACTACGAAAATGCAGACTCGTCTTTGACTTTTGAGGGCTTCGGACCTCGGCGCTTAAAACAAATCTTTTAATTTCTGCTTGAAAGTTTTACGCTTTGCGTAGTTTTTGTCGGAGCTTGCAGAGTCAAACTCTCTGATGAGTTCTTTCTGCTTTGATGACAGGTTCTTTGGTACTTCGATAACGACCTTAACGTACTGGTCGCCCTTAGATTTTGAACCTAAATGCTGGATGCCCTTGCCCTTTAACTTAAACACATCGTTTGGCTGGGTGCCTTCGTGAATCTGGTAGCTTACTTTGCCGTAGAGAGTTGGCACAACCACCTCTGCACCAAGAGCCGCCTGAGCGAATGTGATAGGAAGCTCGCACCACACGTCGTCACCTCTGCGTTCAAACACTGCGTGAGGACGAACACCAACGTAAACGTGCAAGTCGCCGGCAGGACCACCGTTTGAGCCACTGTTTCCGTGACCGCTTACGTTTAATACCTGCTCGTCCGAAATACCTGCAGGGATGTTGATTTCAACTGACTTTTTGCGTCTTACTCTGCCCTGACCGTTACATTTTGGACACGGCTGTTCAACAATCTTTCCCTGTCCCTTACAAGTGTCGCACGGACGGGTTGTCTGCACAACGCCAAACGGAGTACGCTGGTTAACTGTTACCTGACCTCTGCCTGAGCAAGTAGGACAAGTTTTGACAGTAGTACCCTTTTTAGCACCTGTACCATTACACTCAGTACAAGTTGACACTGCCTGATACTCAACAGTTTTTTTGCAACCCATAGCCGCTTCTTCAAAAGAAATGTACACAGTTGCTTCAACGTCAGTACCGCGTCGTGGTGCGTTAGGGTTAGCACTACGTCTGCCTGAAAATCCGCCGAAACCGCCGAACACTGAGCTGAAGATATCGCCAAAGTCGATGTCCTGACCAAACGGTGAGCCGTATGAGCCTGCACCTGCACCGTAGTTAGGGTCAACACCTGCGTGTCCAAACTGGTCGTATCTGGCTTTTTTGTCCTTATCGGACAGCACCTCGTACGCTTCGTTTACTTCTTTAAACTTAGCTTCACACTCAGCATCGCCCGGATGCAAGTCAGGGTGGTATTTCTTCGCACTCTGTCTGTATGCTTTTTTTATTTCATCGTCTGACGCACCTTTTTGTACGCCTAAGACCTCATAATAATCTCTCTTATCTGCCAAGAGGGTTCACCTGCTTTATTAACAAACTATATGTTATTAAACACGATAAGGTGACTCAAGTCAAGTGGTAGTCACCATTACGCACAACACGGTGGCTCGAAAAATCGAGTCACCGCTTGTGTATATATTTTATATTTTAATTACTCAACGTCTGTGTAGTCAGCGTCGTAAACGTTAGGGTCAGAGTTTGGAGCTGCACCGCCCATATTTGGGTCTGCCCCCATATCAGGAGCACCCTGAGCCTGCTGTGCTGCAGCTGCAGCCTGATAAAGCTTAGCACCGATTTCCTGTAATGCCTTCATAAGGTCGTCTTTAGCAGTTTTGATGAGCTCGATGTCGCCGTTTGCGATAGCGTCCTTAGTAGCCTGAACCTTTGTGTTGATTGTGTTCTTGTCAGCTTCTTCGAGCTTGTCGCCGTTGTCTGTAACGAGCTTTTCAGCCTGGTAAGCTACCTGCTCAGCCTCGTTCTTAACGTCAACTTCTTCTCTGCGCTTCTTGTCCTCAGCAGCGAACTGCTCAGCTTCCTTAACAGCCTTGTCGATGTCATCCTTGCTCATATTTGAAGATGAGTGGATTGTAATCTTCTGCTCAGCACCTGTGCCAAGGTCCTTAGCTGATACGTTAACGATACCGTTAGCGTCGATGTCGAATGTAACTTCAATCTGTGGGATACCACGTGGAGCTGGAGCGATACCTGTTAAAGCAAACAGACCGAGCTGTTTGTTATCTCTAGCAAACTCACGCTCACCCTGAAGAACGTTGATTTCAACCTGTGTCTGGTTGTCAGCAGCAGTTGAGAAAATCTGGCTCTTCTTTGTAGGGATTGTTGTATTTCTGTCGATAATCTTTGTCATGATGCCGCCCATTGTCTCAACACCGAGTGAAAGCGGAGTAACGTCGAGGAGGAGCAAACCGTCAACCTCGCCGCCAAGTACACCAGCCTGAATACAAGCACCGATAGCTACGCACTCGTCAGGGTTGATGCCCTTGAATGGCTCTTTACCGATTAAAGCTTTTACAGCTTCCTGAACAGCTGGGATACGGGATGAACCACCAACCATTAATACCTTGTCGATTTCGTTAATCTGTAAGCCTGAGTCTTTAAGAGCTGTTCTTACAGGACCCATTGTGGCCTCTACAAGGTCAGCTGTAAGCTCATTGAACTTAGCACGAGTGAGTGTTAAGTCTAAGTGCTTAGGACCTGTAGCGTCTGCTGTGATGAATGGGAGGTTGATGTTAGAAGTTGTAACGCCTGAAAGCTCAATCTTTGATTTTTCAGCAGCTTCCTTTAATCTCTGCATAGCCATCTTGTCAGATGTGAGGTCAACGCCTGTCTCAGCCTTGAACTCAGCAACCATCCAGTTGATAATTCTCTGGTCAAAGTCGTCACCACCGAGGCGGTTGTTACCAGCAGTTGCTAAAACTTCCTGAACGCCGTCGCCGATTTCGATGATTGATACGTCGAATGTACCACCACCAAGGTCGTATACCATAACCTTCTGCTCGTTTTCCTTATCCATACCGTAAGAAAGTGCAGCAGCTGTTGGCTCGTTGATGATACGCTTAACCTCTAAGCCTGCGATTTTACCTGCGTCCTTTGTAGCCTGACGCTGAGCGTCTGTAAAGTAAGCAGGAACTGTGATAACAGCAGAAGTTACGCTCTCGCCAAGATAAGCCTCAGCATCAGCCTTTAACTTCTGGAGAATCATAGCTGAAATCTCCTGTGGAGTGTAAGCCTTGTCGTCTACTGTTACCTTGTATGAAGTACCCATCTCTCTTTTGATTTATGAGATTGTTCTGTCATGGTTTGTGATAGCCTTACGCTTAGCAACCTGACCTACAAGTCGCTCGCCTGTCTTTGAAAAAGCAACTACTGATGGAGTAGTTCTTGCGCCTTCTGCGTTAGCGATAACTACAGGCTCGCCGCCTTCGATTACTGCTACGCAAGAGTTTGTTGTACCTAAGTCAATACCGATTGTCTTTGCCATAATAAATTCCTCCAAATGTATGTTTTGAAATATTTAAACCTAAATAATATTTATATATCAGTCACAGTTTGCAACGACTACCATTGCGTGACGGATTATCTTGTCGTTTAATTTGTAGCCTGTCTGGTAAACCTGAGCGATGGTATTTTCACCTAAAGACTCATCCTCAATTTTAGAAATCGCATTGTGGATGTTAGGGTCAAACTCGTCGCCGACAGCACCAAACGGTGTTACTGAAAGCTTATCAAAGCTAGATTTCAGCTGATTTGCGATAAGCTCGATGCCTTTACTAAATTCAGCTGGCACATCCTTGCCCTCAAACTGGGACAGTGCCATAGCTAAAGAGTCAGCAAGCGGTAAAATCTGCTCAACCGCTTTCGCTGTTGCATCAGCGTAAATCTGAGCCTTTTCGTTTTGAGTACGTTTTCTGTAGTTATCGTACTCAGCGTAAAGACGCATATACTTTTCGTTTGAAGCTTGGAGCTCTTCCTGTAATTTTTCTTCAGCAGTAGGCTCTTTTACTTCTTCAGTCTGAGCAGCTTCGGTGTTTTCAGCGGTTTCTTTATCCACTTCTTCAACCTGCTCTTTTTCGATTTTTTCTTTCTTACTCATATTTATCTCCTATACCTCAAGCAACTCGCCTATAAGCTTTGAAGCGTAGTCGCTTGCATATTCAACCATTGAAATAAGTTTTTGATAGTCAGCTCGAAGCGGTCCCACAAGAGCAATTGCTCCGGCACACACTGAGCCGATTTCGTATCCTGTTGCGATAACCATACTGTTACTTAGCTCATAGTACCCGCTTTCCTTACCTAAGAATACCTTAGTGTCCTTGATATTCTCGCTGAGAAGTGTCGAAACATTTTCGGAGTCGTTAAGAAATTTCAGTACATTTCTCGCACTGTTCGTATCGTATTCGGGTAAAAACAACAGATTTGTAGCTCCGCTGACATTAATGCTCTGTTGCATCGCCTGTTTTACTGAGTCCATAATCGCAAACAGCACATCAGGCATAAACATTGAAAGCTCGCCAAACGATGCTCCGACTGTCTGCAAAAACGCTCTGTCGATACTTTTGAGTTCGACGCCCACAAACGCATCGTTAAGCACCTTGTCAAACATACTGACAAGCTCCGGCGTTACTACAAACTCAACTCTAAACAGCCTGCTTTTAACCATACCGTTTGAAGTGATGAGCACCGCCATACAGGTGTGTCGTCCTGTGATTACAAAACGGATTTTGTGAACTCTGGCGTTTGTACCGCTCGGAGTTGTAGTCACACAAGCCATACCAGTAAGCTGAGAGAGCACCTGTGCGGTGTTTGAGAGTATTCTTTCGGGTGCGTCTGCACCAAAAAGAATAGCGTTTTCGATGTGAGCTTTAACCCTTTGATCGAGTTCCTGCTTATCTATCAGTTTGTCGATGTAGTACCTGTAGCCCATATTGGTTGGCACTCTGCCTGCCGAAGTGTGAGGCTGTAAAAGATACCCAAGTCGCTCAAGTTCTGAAAGCTCGTTTCGGATTGTCGCCGACGAAACAGCGAGTCCTGTCTGAGCTATCAAAGCCTTTGAGCCGATAGCAACACCAAAGTGGATGTAGTTTTCAACGACAGCTTTGAGAATTTTCGCTTTTCTTTCCTTGAGCTCCATTGCACCACCTCTTTTCAGGTTCCCGTAGATTTTGTGTTAAAACAAAGCACATAATCACCACGGACATCCGAGCAGGAAAGTTTTTAAGTTTTAGCACTCTCGGTGTCTGAGTGCTAACTCTGTATTATAATGTAGCAGAAAGGTAAGAAAAAGTCAAGCCATATCTTGGTAAACAATTTGTGAACAAGGTTAACAAATGGATTTTTCCCCATTACAAATTGAAAACAAGAGTTTTTACAATAAATACATCGCCCCCTTTTTACTGTAAATTATAGTTTAGGTGAACAAAAAGCCTTCCCCGAGATTGGGGAAGGTGACACCGATAGGTGACGGATGAGGTTGAAGGCGTTGATAGCTTAACAATTAAATTGCTGTTATCAAGCGTTTTTACCTCACCACCGCCTACGGCGGAGCCTCCCCTGATAAAAACAGGGGAAGCCTTAGCTAGTCATTTATGTATGGCTACACAGATATAACACACATTTTCAAGAAATTTTTCGGACGAGCAATGCTCGCCCCTACAAATACCCTAAAACGTTTCGGGTATACTAAACTATAATTTACCGAAAAAAAGAGCAAACTTTTCAATATATTTTCAAAGTATGATTATCCGCTGTGTAAACATTTTAATTTGACAGTGCAAAGCACAACATATATAATATAGGTAGCAAAATTTTGCATAGGAGGACATTATGATACTTTCTATAATCACAACCGTTGTTTGCTTTTTAGCGGCAATGCTTATGTTTTCGTCTTACTACCGCAAGATGACTCTTTTGCGTCCGCTTGCGATTTACCTTATCTTTGAAGGATGCGCAACAATGCTCACCTACATCCTCTCCGAATTAAACCCTGTCAGCACTCTGGGCGACATTGTTTCGCAGGTTGGCACGATTGTAATTGTTATTTACTACATTTTCATCCTGCTTATGACAAAGAACAAGTCAAAGCGTAAGAGAAAAGGAGACTAAACTATGGAAGCATACACAGGCTACGTTTACGCAGCGATGTGGCTGATACTGGCAATATATATGTTTTATCTTGCTTTCAAACACTCTAAGTTTCTTTTTGTGCTCAGCGGATTTTTTCTGTATTCCTTTGTGTGGCAGTTAATAGACAAACTGATTGAAACTAACCTTTTTGCTCCGCCGTATTCGTTCATTTACCGAGGTGTGGCGATTGTGGTGTTGATTGTGTGCATCATAGCCTACAGCAAAGCAAGAAAAGCCAGACTTAACGAAGAAAACGAATAACATCGGCTTTTTCTGATATGTCGTTCGTAAATCCTTAGTGTCACGTCAAAGCAAGCATCACAACATCTTGCGATTTGCCGCAAGGACACAAAAAATTAATAAAAAAATGTGCGTTTTTTTCGCAAAACACTTGCATTTTTCAATCAATAATGTTAATATACGTCTATATGAGCGTAAATTAAGGAGGTGGGACAATGCCAAATATTAAATCAGCTAAGAAGCGTGTTAAGGTTATCGCTACTAAGACAGCTCAGAACAAAGCTACTAAAAGTGCTCTTAAAACAGCAGTAAAGAAAGCATACGTTGCTGTTGATACAAACGCTGACAACAAGGCTGAGGCAGTTCGTCTTGCTATCAAGAAGATCGACAAGGCAGCAGCAAAGGGCCTCATGCACAAGAACACAGCTGCTAGAAGCAAGGCTTCTCTCATGAAGAGACTCAATGCATCAGCATAATTTAAAAGCGTTAATATGACGACCTTAAAAGCAGAGCTACACGCCCTGCTTTTTTTGTTATTTTAAGCGTCCGAGCGTCCGAGCACCACAGCTCAATCGTAGGGGCAACCATTGGTCGTCCGCCGTGCGTAGCACCAACAAAACTATAAATCAAAAAATGTTTTCAACCTCATCCGTCACCTATCGGTGCCACCTTCCCCATTCTCGGGGAAGGCTTTTTTATATTGCAAAGTTTTGCACAAAAAGAAAACGCCCGTACAAAAACGTACGGGCGTAACTTTTTACATATTACTGAATTGAATAATCGAGGTATTCCTCAAGCTCAGCGTCGTCCTTCTTTTTCTTTTCGCGGACAACCAAAAATGCGGTAATAGCCGCAGTTACAGCGGCAACAGCTGAAACAAGTACAACGATCCAGCCGAATTTAGACTTTCTCTCCATAAGAGTACCTCCTTGCAGGTTTCGATTTCTACATAAAATAATAGCAGTTATTTTAATAAATGTCAACAAACTTTATGTCACTTGGGCAATTATTTCTCTTTGGATTTGCTCAGCAAGGCGGCAACCAAACCAAAAACAATCGCTGCTGTTATTCCCGCGGCACCTGCTGTCAGTCCGCCTTTTAGTATTCCCATCGGCCCGATTGAATCCACAGCGTTTTTGACGCCCTGAGCCATCAAATGACCAAAACCACACAGCGGCACCGTTGCTCCGGCGCCTGCAAAATCGGCAAGTGGCTGAAACCAACCCACAGCCGACAGTATAACACCTGCCACAACGTAGCCTGTAAGTATACGTGCAGGAGTCAACTTTGTTTTATCAATAAGCACCTGACCCACCAGACATATTGCACCGCCAATTAAAAATGCATAAACATACTGCATTTAATCATCTCCGAACCTTGTTTTTAGTATTTATATACCATATTGTGCTGATTATTTTGGCGGATATTCACATTGCAAAAAGATGCACAAAATGGTATAATGTTATGTGACGAACTTTTACATTTTTTACTAAATACGAAGGGGTTTTTGTATGGAAGCAAAGCTTACTTTCCCAAAAAAGCCGTACCGCACCCACGGAGGTGTACACGTACCACACAGAAAAAACACCGCTAACATTCAGAGCATCTATATGCCTGCACCTAAAAGTGTTACCATTTCTATGTCACAGCACATTGGTGCACCGTGCAAGCCTGTTGTCAAAGTCGGCGACACGGTTGCTGTAGGTCAAATTATCGGCGACAGCGATGCGTATGTATCTGCGCCAATCCACAGCTCAATCTCGGGTGTTGTCAAAAAAATCGACAAAATCACAGCCGCTAACGGTGCTAAAGTTGACGCTGTAACAATTGAATCTGACGGCGAAATGCGTATGTATGAGGGCATCAAGCCACCTGTTGTAAACAACCTGTCAGACCTTTTGAAAGCTGCCAGAGATTGCGGACTTGTTGGTCTTGGCGGTGCAGGTTTCCCTACACACGTAAAGCTCAACATCCCAACCGATAAAAACGTTGACACACTCATCATTAACCTTGCTGAGTGCGAACCATATATCACCGCTGACCACAGAGAAGTAATTGAAAACTCGTGGAACATTATGAGCGGTATTTACACTTTAAAGGATATCCTGGACTTAAAGCGTGTTATCATCGGCATTGAAGACAACAAGCCTGACGCTATCAAAGTGCTCAAAACTATCGCTGATAACGAAGTTGACAAGTACGACGAAGTGAGAGTGCTACCGCTTAAAGCAAGTTACCCTTACGGTGCTGAAAAAGTGCTAATCAAAGCGTGCACAAACCGAGTTGTTCCAATGGGCAAGTTACCTGCTGATGCCGGCTGTCTTGTTATGAACGTCGCATCTATTGCATTTTTGTCGTATTACCTCAAGTCGGGTGTTCCGCTTGTAAAAAGACGTGTTACCGTTGATGGTGATGCTATCGCTGAACCTAAGAACGTTATTGTCCCTGTGGGCACATCTGTTAAAGACATCATCGAGTTCTGTGGTGGCTATAAAGAAGAACCTAAAAAGATTATTATGGGCGGTCCGATGATGGGCTCTGCCGTAAGCGATGACTCGCTGTTTATCGCAAAGCAAAACAACGCTATTTTGGCATTCACCGAAAAGCAGGCAAAACTTCAGGAACCTACAGCGTGCATCCACTGCGGAAAATGCGTTGATGCCTGCCCTATGACCCTTGTTCCGCCGTCAATTTGCAAGGCTGTTAACGCAAAGGACGTCGAAAGTATGCTCAAATCCGGCATTATGAACTGTATGGAATGCGGTTGCTGTGCGTATTCTTGCCCTGCACACCGCCATCTTGTAAACACTATCCGTCTGGGAAAACAGATTATCAACAACGAAAAGAAAAGGCAGATGCCGTTAAAGGAGGGTAAATAATGGAAAATAAATTATACGTTTCATCCTCTCCTCATCTTCGCTCTAGTTCTTCCACAACAAAGATAATGCTCGACGTTATCATCGCTTTGGTGCCTGCATCCATTGCATCCGTTGTATTTTTTGGATGGAGAGCGTTGATGCTCATCGGTGTTTGCGTTGCTTCATGTGTGCTGTGCGAATATATTTCACGAAAAGTTATGAAGCGTGACACAACTATCGGCGATTTGTCCGCAGTTGTCACAGGCTTGCTGTTAGCGCTCAATCTTCCGCCGTCACTCAATCCGCTGATTGCGATTTTCGGCAGTATCGTTGCCATTGTAGTTGTAAAGCAGATGTTTGGCGGACTCGGAATGAACTTTGTTAACCCTGCTTTAGCTGCAAGAATTGTTTTGCTTGTGTCATTCCCTAACGCTATGATGACCTGGACAGACGCTTTTGCATCTGATTTTGACGCTGTTGCATCCGCTACTCCGTTAGCTGCACAAAGCGGTACATATTCTTACGTAGAGCTTTTACTCGGTGCACACGGTGGCTCACTGGGCGAAACCTGTGCTATTGCTCTTGTTTTAGGCGGTGTTTACCTTGTAGTAAGAAAGGTAATATCCCCTATTATCCCTTGCGTTTACATTCTTTCAGCAGGTGTTATGGCTCTTATAGTTGGTCAAGACCCGCTGTACCAGATACTGTCAGGCGGACTGCTCCTTGGTGCAATCTTTATGGCTACTGACTACGTTACATCTCCTATCACAAAATGGGGCAAGGTTATTTACGCTGTAGGTTGCGGTGTGCTCACAATACTGCTTAGAACCTACTCAAATATGCCTGAGGGTGCATCGTTCTCAATCTTACTTATGAACATTCTTGTTCCGCTGATTGAAATGGCTACAACTCCAAAGCCTTTCGGCTTTATAAAGCAGACAAAGGGGGACAAAAAATGAGAAAGATGAACTTTAAAGATGTATTCATCCCGACAATTTCCCTGTTTATTATCTGCGTTATAATCACAGCGGCACTCGCTGTTACAAACGCTGTGACATCCACAAAAATCGCTGAAAACGAAGCTCAGGCTCAGCAGGAATCAATGAAGATTGTTTGTCCTGATGCAAAAGACTTCGAAGAAGTTTACACAGGTGACAACGGCACAGCCTTTGCCGGCAAAGATGACTCAGGCGAAATTACAGGCTACGCTGTTTCAACTGTAGCATCAGGCTACGGCGGTCAGATTAAAGTAATGACAGGTATTGCAAACGATGGCTCTATCATCAACATTGACGTTTACTACAACGACGACGAAACTCCTGGCCTTGGCAAAAACACTTCAAACGAGAGCTTTACTGCTCAGTTTAAGGGACTGCTGTCAAACGACAATATTATCGTTTCAAAAGACTACGCAGGAGAAGGTCAGCAGATTGACGCTGTAACTTCGTCTACTATTTCATCACGTGCCGTCACAGACGCTGTCAACACAGCGTGTGACATTTACAATACTGAGATTTCGGGAGGTGAGCTTGATGGCTGAGAAAAAAACCTTAATGCAGGAATTTACAAAGGGTATCATTAAAGAAAACCCTGTACTGTGCTTAGTGCTCGGCACCTGCCCTACACTGGCTGTCACAACCTCAGCATCAAACGCTATCGGTATGGGTGTTGCCGCTACTGCGGTTCTCATCTGCTCAAACGCCGTTATCTCGATGCTTCGAAAAGTTATTCCTGACAAAGTTAGAATCCCTGCGTATATCACAATCATCGCAGGCTTTGTAACAATCGTTCAGATGTTTGTCAAAGCGTTTGCCCCTGCAATCAACAACTCGCTTGGTATTTTCTTACCGCTGATTGTTGTTAACTGTATCATTCTCGGTCGTGCCGAAATGTACGCAAGCAAAAACCCTGTATTGCCGTCAATTTTGGACGGTCTTGGAATGGGCGTCGGTTTTACTGCGGCACTGCTTTGTATGGGTATCATCCGTGAGCTGTTCGGTGCTGGTTCAATCTTTGGCATACAGCTTCTTCCTGTACAGATTCTCATCTTCATTTTGCCTCCTGGCGGTTTCTTTGTATTCGGTATACTCATCGCTATCGCCAACAAGCTTAACACAAAGGCAGGCAAAAAAGTTGTCACTTCTCCTTGTCAGGGCTGTCCGATGAGCAGTACCTGCAAGAGCTTTGAATGTGCAAACAAAGAGAACAATTCAAACAGCAAGGAGGTAGCCGATAATGTTAATTAAATCGCTTGTTTCCGTATTTTTGGCGGCTATCCTCACTGAAAACTACGTGCTGTGCAAATTCCTTGGTATCTGTCCGTTCTTAGGCGTTTCCAAAAAGCTTAACACAGCGGTTGGTATGAGCGTTGCCGTAACCTTTGTTATGGTGCTCGCAACAGCCGTTACCTTCCCTATCTATCAGTATTTATTAGTACCAAACGACCTTTCATACCTGCAGACAATTGTGTTCATTTTAATCATCGCAGGTCTTGTACAGCTGGTTGAAATCGTGCTCAAAAAGTACATTCCATCCCTTTACCAGTCACTTGGTGTTTATCTTCCGCTTATCACAACAAACTGTGCTATCTTAGGCGTTACAATGCTCGTGCTCCAGAAGGTTGAGACAACTGCTCTTTACACCTACACTTACGGTCACGCTCTTATTAACGCTCTTGGTGCAGGCATCGGCTTTTTGGTTGCTATGGTAATGTTTGCGGGCGTACGTTCACGTCTTGAGTCTGCTGACATTCCTAAGAGCTTACAGGGACTCCCTATTACGCTGATTTCGGCATCTTTAGTAGCACTCAGCTTCTTAGGCTTCTCAGGCTTTGTTGATAAGCTTATCCCGCTTGCATAAGGAGGTAAATGAAATGAATCAAACATTATTTGCTGTACTTATTGCAGTTTTGGTTGTAGCAGGCATTGGCTTGCTGATTGGTCTTATCCTTGCGATTGCATCAATTGTTATGGCTGTGCCAAAGGACGAAAAAGCTGAGGCGGTGCTTGAACTTCTGCCTGGTGCAAACTGCGGTGCCTGTGGATATTCAGGCTGTGCAGGCTACGCATCTGCTTTATCAAAAGGTCAGGCAAAACCGGGTGCTTGTCCTGTTGGCGGTGAAGATTGCACCCACGCTGTTGAAGAGCTTTTAGGCGTTTCAGCTGGTGAAGCTGTCAAAAAAGTCGCTCATGTTCACTGTATGGGCAACTGCGACAACACATCATATAAAGCAGATTTCCAAGGTGTTAAGAGCTGTTTGTCTGCCTCACGCTACGGCGATATTTCCGCTTGTTCTTACGGCTGTCTTGGTTTTGGCGACTGTGTGAGTGCTTGTCTGAGCAATGCTATCACAGTGTGCAACGGCGTTGCTGTTGTTGATATTGACAAATGTGGCGGTTGCGGATTGTGTGAGCAAGCTTGTCCTAGAAAGCTTATTACTGTAGCTCCTGTCAAAGAACAGGCAGTGGTGCGTTGCAGTAACCACGACAAGGGAGCCCAAGCAAAGAAAGCCTGCAAGGCTGCGTGCATCGGCTGTATGAAGTGTATGAAAGTCTGTGAAGCAGGTGCTATCACAGTAAACAACTTCTGTGCAACCATCGACCCTGAAAAATGCACAGGCTGTGGTGTTTGCGTTGAGAACTGCCCTAGCAAGTGCATTACAATTTAAGCGCCGAGCACCGAAGTATTTTAATAAACGTTTATACCTCCTCTGTTTTCAGGGGAGGTTTTTTGTTGCAAACAAACATCAGCGTTTCTGTTTTATCCTCGTCAGTCGTTAAACAACGAGTGGTTTTCAAAATCCTCCAAAGTAAAACTACCAGTCCATTCATCATTATTTATTGCTTTATTATATTTCTTATCTTTATTATATTGTGGTTGATTGCTGGTTAGTTGTTTGTTCTTTGTTTGTTGCTCGTTTGTTAAAGTGTTGGTTGGTGTCTGGTACTGTTCGTAGTTAAGCATAGTAATTATCGAGTATTTTGAGGTTGTTTTGATGGTTATATCGTGTGTTGATTTTAAGTGTTTTAACGCTGTGCGTATTGCTTGCTCTGACATTTTCAGTTCATAAGCGAGTGTCTTTCTGCTTGTAACTAACTGGCCTCGTTTTATTTTGTGGTTTTCAAATTCAGCATCCGTGTAGTTTGCTCTGAGCATCAAATGTAAAAACAACCTCATAGTATTAGAGTTTGTGTACCACCGCCAGTCGAGTATTTTTCTGCTTATTTTTAAGAATCCGTCTGTATACATCAAATCACGCCTTTCGTATTTCAGGGTAAACGCCCTTCTACTTAACACGAAAAAACGTTAAATATTGCATAAAAGTATGCAAGTTTCTGCAAAGATTTTTAAATTTTTATGGTATGGGTTCTTAATTAGTCCAATACTAACCCGAAAACGCATATTTTTTGTAATTTTGTGGGTGCTTCGCAAACGGTACGTCAAGGTTATGGTACCCTACAAATTTATCATCAAGGTTATCATTAAAATTTGAGCTACACCTTTGTCATTTTGACCATCGGTTATGTGACAAGCATCTGAAAATTTGTTTACAATCGTGTAAAATGCTTTATTCTTGCACGGATTTGTAGTATTATTAGCATGTAGATATGTGCACATTTTTGTGCGTAAAACTTTAAAAAGGAGAAACAAATATGGTTGAAGTTAAAAACCTGACCAAGGTCTACGGCGACATCAAAGCTGTGGATAACATCAGTTTTACTGTCAACGACGGCGAAGTGCTCGGCTTCTTAGGTCCTAACGGTGCAGGCAAAAGTACCACGATGAACATCATCACAGGCTACCTTTCTTCATCATCAGGCACAGTTACCGTTGACGGTTCTGAAATTCTCGAAAACCCTAAAGAGACAAAAATGAAGATAGGCTATCTGCCTGAAATTCCACCACTGTATCCTGATATGACGGTTAAGGCTTACCTTGAGTTTATGTACGACATCAAGAAGGTCAAGCTTCCAAAAGAAGAACACTTAAGAGAAGTTATGGCAATTGTCAAAATTCTCGAAGTAAAGGACCGTCTTATCAAAAACCTGTCAAAGGGTTACAAACAGCGTGTCGGCTTTGCTCAGGCTCTCCTTGGCAACCCACCTGTACTTATCTTGGACGAGCCAACTGTTGGTCTTGACCCAAAACAGATTATTGAATTTAGAAACCTTGTCAGAGGTCTTGGCAAAAAGCACACAGTTATTTTCTCATCACACGTGCTTTCCGAAGTTTCTGCAATCTGCGACAGAATCGTTGTTATTTCAAACGGTAAAATCGTTGCTGATGCTAAAACAGACGAGCTTTCAACTGCTCTTTCAGGCAAGGCTCAGCTTTTACTCGAAGTAGATGGTACAGCGTCTGCTGTATCAAACGCATTAAACGAAGTTTACGGCGTAAAGAAGGTTACCTGCACATCAACAAAACGCTACGCTGTTGACTACGACAACACAGTAGACATCAGAAAAGGCGTGTTCAAAGCCCTTGTTAACGCAGACTGCACAATTCTTGAAATGAAAAACGGCGGTCTTACTCTTGAAGAGAGCTTCCTAAAGCTCACATCAGAAAACCAAAGAGCAAAAGGAGGTAACAAATAATGCTGGCTATTTTAAAGCGTGAACTTTCCGCATATTTCAACAGCGCTATCGGTTACATCGTGCTCGCTGTTTTCTACTTCTTCTCAGGTATGTACTTCTACCTTTACTGCCTGCACTATGGTCAGGCTTCGCTTACACCTGTATTTGCAAGTATGTTTATGATTATCCTTTTCCTCATTCCAATTATTACGATGAAATCGTTCTCTGAGGAAAAGCGACAGAAAACCGACCAGGCGTTGCTCACCGCTCCTGTGAGTCTGTTCGAGGTAGTAATGGGCAAGTTTTTGGGTGCATTTGTGCTTTATTCTTGCTGTGTTGCAATTTTCCTTGTGTACACACTTGTTATTTGCTTCTTCACAACTCCTGACTGGGCTGTAATTTTGTGCACATTGCTTGGTATGTTACTGCTTGGCGGTGCACTTATTGCCATTGACATTTTCATTTCAGCTCTTACCGAAAGTCAGGTAATCGCTGCTGTTATCAGTATTGCTGTTGGTCTTTTCGTTTATATGATTGACTCACTTGCAAGCATCACACAGTCACAGTTTTTAATCAATATACTGAGCACTGTGTCATTCAACCATAATTTCAACAATTTCACATACGGTATTCTCAACCTCTCTAACGTTGTTTTCTTCCTCAGCGTTATTGCTATTTTCATTTTCCTGACAATCAGAGTGTTTGAGAAAAAACGCTGGAGCTAAGGAGGTGTGCGAGTATGAATAACAAAGATTTAGAAAACTTTGCTCCTGTTGAGAGCAAAAACAAGCCTGAAGCTAAAGCTGAAAAGAAGTCTAAAAAGCCTTCGAAAATCGTCGCTTTCTTAAAGTCCAGAAATGCAAAGCGTGGCTCTGTGGCAGTAATGCTGACAGTTGTGTTTGTAGCTGTTGTTGTGGGACTCAACATAATCGCAACTATGCTGACAAACCGTTTCCCGGTACTCAGCACAGACCTCACTTCAAACAATGTTTACGAGCTTACACAGCCATCAATTGACTTTGTAGACAAGCTTGAAAAAGACGTAGATGTTTACGTACTAATGGAAGAAAAATCCCTGGAAGCTCAGGGCGAATACTACATTCAGGTAAACAAACTTTTAAATGCTTTTGAACAGCAGTCAAAGCACATTAATGTTGATTACATTAACCTTGCTACAAATCCTACTTTCACTGCTGAATATCCTGACGTAAACTGGCAGAACTCAGCGTATCTGATGCTTGTTGCTCACGGTGACGAGTACATTGCAGTTTCCTTTGATGATGTTTTCACCTATGACCAGGAGTATCTGTCAACTTACGGCGAATATTACGTTAACGGCCAGAAGCTTGAGCAGGCGTTGCTCACAGCAATCTTAAACGTTACAACCGAGGAAAAGGTTACTGTTACATTTATCGACGGTCTTGGCGGTCTTGAAGTTGACGCTTTCTCAACACTTCTTTCAAACAATGCCTACAAAGTTGAAAAGGTTAGCCTCTTAAACGGCGAGATTTCCAAAGACTCACAGTTTGTTGTGCTCTTTGCTCCAACAAACGACCTCGACAAAGACGGCTACAACACACTTTCAAACTGGCTTTACAACGATGGCAACTACGGTCGCACCCTGCTTTACGTTCCAAACGACACTGTTTTAGACCCAATGCCAAACATCGACACCCTTTTAGAGGAATGGGGTATGAGCATTGACAAGAGCTGGATTTACGAAACAAACACCCAGTATATGACAAACTCACTCTATCCTAATCTTATTTCAATCTTCAACTATGATGAAACAGAGTTCTCTTCTGGTTTGAAAGACACGTCAATCCCTGTAGTTTTAATGTACTGTATGCCTGTAAGCTTAGACACAACTCAGGCATCATCACTTCTTTCTTCATCAGACGCAGCTGTCAAGATGCCACTTGATGCAGACGAAAACTGGGATTACAACGAAGAAGAGCCACAAAAACTCGTTGGTGCCGCTATTTCAACAGCAGGTAACGAAGACGAAACAAAGAGCTCAAACGTTGTTGTATTCGGCTCATACGCAGCCTTCTCCCAGAGTGCACTGAGCACAACAAGCTTCAACAACTCAGCATACATCCTCAACCTGTTCAACACAATCGCAGACCGTGAGGACGCATCAATCACTGTTGAGGGCAAGACACTCGACTCTGCTGAGCTTGGCATCACATCAACATTCACATCAACAATTCTCGCAATTATTTTCAGATACCTTGTACCACTTGCAGTGGTTACTGTAGGTATTGTTAAGTGGTTACGCAGGAGGCACAGATAATGGCTGAAAACAAAGACAACTTAAACAAAGACGCAGTAGAAAACACTGACACTCAAAACGATGCGTTAAACTCTTTTTTAGAGCGTGAAACCTCTGTTGAATTAAACAAGAAAGACGACAGCAAAAAGGGCAAAAAGCTCTCTAAAAACGCAAAATGGTTCATCATTGCAGGTGTAGCAATTGTGCTTATTGCGGCAATCATCGTTTTACTTGTTACACTCCCACAAAAAGACGAAAAAAGCGAAATCGACCCTGGCACACCAATCACATTGACAGTTGACGAAAAGGGTGAGCATCAGGCAAACGTTGTTTTAAACGATAAGGGCAAGCTCGACAACAACAGCTACGGCACACTTATCGAGTACACACCGTCTGACATTGCAAAAATCGATGTCGAAAACACCTCAGGTACTTTTACGGTTCTCGCTGAAACTCCTGTTACCGTTAACGAAGAAACAGGGAAAGAAGAAACCGACGCAACAATTTACACACTTGTTGGCTTTGAGGACATCGAGCTCCAGGCAGGTGGTCCTGACACAATCGCAAACGATGTAGCAAGAATTAACTTTGACTCAGTTGCTGACCCTGTAGGCGACAAGTCAGCAGACTTCGGTTTTGACAACCCAAGAGCAACTGTAAAGACAACCTTCACCGACAAAACAACATCAACCGTAATTGTCGGCAACGAAGCTCCATCACAGATGGGCACATACATTCAGTTTGGTAACAGCGACGTTGTGTACATTGTTCCAAACGACGCAGTAGACGGCTTGCTGTTCTCTGTACTCGACCTTGTGACAATCGCAATCAACGACGCAGCTACAACAACTGACAACGCTGAATTTGAGTCACTCACTTTAAAGGGCGAAGCTTACGGCACAACAATTGAGCTTAGACCAAACGAAGATGTGGCAATCGACACAACCTACAAAATGATTGCTCCAAAGAAGATGTTTATAAGCGAAACAGAAGCTGCAAACATCACAGGCGGTATCCGCGGTCTTTCAGGCAAAGAGGTAGTCTGTGTTAACCCGAGCTCTGCTCAGCTTTCACAGTACGGCCTTGCTACTCCATACGCTCAGCTTTCAGCTGTTTACCCTGACACAACCGTGAATCTCAGGGTTTCAAAGCCAAAGGACGATATGGTTTACATCATCGCTGACTCAAACATCATTTACACAATCGGCACACAGTCAGTTATGTGGATTTACACAAACGTTGACAAGCTTGTTCCTGATATGGTTATCGACCCTAACTTTGACTCTTTGTCACAGATTGAAGTAACAGACGAAAGCGGAACCTACGTTATTGATGTAACAACCACAACCGAAAGCGTAGACACAACCGACGGCACACAGGAGCAGGTTAACTCAACAACCGCTACTTACAACGGCAAAAAGCTTGACTCTGACAACTTCTACGTGTTCTACCAGAACATCTGTGCAATGCAAAACGCAGGCAAAGCTACTGAAAATGGTTCAGGCACACCGGTGCTTACAATCAGACTTTCCTACTCAACAGGCAGAGCAACAGACACAATTAACATCTACCCGACAGGCAACACAAAGTACATCGCCGAGCTCAACGGCAACACCCAGAGCCTTGTGTACAAGAGCTACTGCACAAAGTTCTCACAGTGTGTACAAGACCTCATTATGGGCAAAACTGTAGGTAGTTTCTAATCTAAGCGCCGAGGTGCGAAGCCCTCGATAAGTCGAACACGAACCCGACCTGTTGCGGTTTATGAATATAAACAAGACAGGGCGAGAGAGTGTGTGGACTTTTGAGGGACTGCGTAGCACAACGAGGCGTGATATTAAGCACCGAGCACTCGAGCCTTTCAAATCTCAATGTGACCGAAAACTGTTGTTAATAAATCAAGGAAATAATATACTTCTTGGTTTTATCTTGGGATTGCCCAGTATCACCTTGACACAACGTTAAAATACGTTGAAGCAAACACCTTTGTTGACCGCCTTGGCGTAATTGACACATCGGTTACAGCACAAAATCAATGATATCTTTTAAGCCCTCGTAATTGAGGGCTTATATTTTTTTACAATAGCTTTCAGTATCATTGACAAACGCACGCAAAAATGCGATAATAACTAAGTATATAACCTATAATAGGAATAATAGGGAGGAATTGAAATGGCTAAAGAATTAGCTAAGTCTTACGACCCAAAACAGGTTGAAGACAGGATATATGACTTCTGGATGGAAAACAACTACTTCCACGCAGAAATCGACAAGGACAAGAAACCTTACACAATCGTTATGCCACCGCCAAACATCACAGGTCAGTTGCATATCGGCCACGCACTCGACAACACTTTGCAGGACATCCTCATCCGTTTCAGACGTATGCAGGGTTACTGTGCACTGTGGCTTCCTGGTACTGACCATGCATCTATCGCTACTGAGGCTAAGGTTGTTGAGGCTATCAAAAAGGAAGGTCTGTCAAAGGAGACTTTGGGCAGAGAGAAGTTTTTGGAGCGTGTTTGGGACTGGAAAGAAGAGTACGGCTCAAGAATTACAAAGCAGTTTAGAAAGCTCGGCACATCCTGCGACTGGGAACGTGAGCGTTTCACAATGGACGAGGGATGCTCAGAAGCTGTTAAAGAAGTTTTCGTTAGATTATACGAGCAGGGCTTAATTTATCAGGGCGAGAGAATCATCAACTGGTGCCCACATTGTAAGACATCTATCTCTGACGCAGAGGTTGAGTTTGAAGAGCAGGCAGGTCATTTCTGGCACCTTCGCTACCCACTCACAGACGGCACAGGATATCTTGAGCTTGCAACAACACGCCCTGAAACCTTACTCGGCGATACCGCTGTTGCTGTTAACCCTAACGATGAGCGTTACAAAGACTTAATCGGCAAGACACTTACTCTCCCACTGGTTGGCAGAGAAATTCCAATCGTTGCCGACGATTACGTTGAGATGGATTTCGGTACAGGCGTTGTTAAGATTACTCCTGCTCACGACCCTAATGACTTTGAGGTTGGTTTACGTCACAATCTCCCAGTCCTCAACTGTATGACAGACGATGCGAAAATCACTGAGGATTACCCTGCATACGCAGGTATGGACCGCTACCAAGCTAGAAAAGCTATCGTTAAAGACTTAGAAGAAGGCGGTTTCCTCGTTAAGATTGAAGACTACTCACACAACGTTGGTACTTGCTACCGTTGCCACACAACAGTAGAGCCTAGAGTTTCAAAGCAGTGGTTTGTTAAGATGAAGCCACTCGCTGAGCCTGCTATTGAGTGTGTACGTGACGGCAGAGTTAAGTTTGTTCCTGAGCGTTTCGACAAAATCTACTTCCACTGGATGGAAAACATCAAAGACTGGTGTATTTCACGTCAGCTGTGGTGGGGTCACAGAATCCCTGCTTACTACTGTGATGAGTGTGGCGAAACAGTTGTTGCAAAAGAAGCTCCATCAGTTTGTCCAAAGTGCGGTTGCACACATTTACATCAGGACGAAGACACACTCGACACATGGTTTAGTTCAGCTCTGTGGCCATTCTCAACTTTAGGTTGGCCAAACGACGCTGAGGACTTAAAATACTTCTACCCAACCAACACTCTTGTTACAGGCTACGATATTATCTTCTTCTGGGTAGCAAGAATGATTTTCTCAGGCTTGCACCATATGGGTGAGGTTCCATTCAACACTGTATTTATCCACGGTATCATCCGTGACTCACAGGGCAGAAAGATGAGTAAGTCCTTAAACAACGGTGTTGACCCAATCGAAGTTATCGACAAATACGGCGCTGACGCTTTAAGATTCTTCCTTGCTACATGTAACTCACCTGGTAACGATATGAGATTCTCAGAAGAACGAGTTGAGTCTTGCCGTAACTTTGCTAACAAGCTTTACAACGCATCACGTTTTGTTCATATGAACATCGACGACCACGATGTACCTCTTACACTCCCTGAAACACTTGAGCTTGAAGACAAGTGGATTCTTTCAACACTCAACACTTTGGCAAAAGAAATCACAGACAATCTCGACAAGTTTGAGCTTGGTATCGCTGTACAGAAGCTTTACGACTTCATCTGGGATTGCTACTGCGACTGGTACATCGAGCTTGCAAAATCCCGTCTTAATGGTGATGATGCTGTTTCAGCTCAAAACGCTCGACAGGTACTCCTCTACGTTCTCGACAAGATTTTAAAACTCTTACATCCATTTATGCCATTCATCACTGAGGAAATCTGGCAGACTCTCCCACACGATGGCGAGACAATTATGCTCGAAAGATACCCAGAGTATACTGATTCTCTCAACTTTACCGATGAAGCTAAGCAGATGGAAGTTATTATGGAAGCAATCACAGCTATCCGTACACGCCGTAACGAAATGAACGTTCCACCATCAAAGAAAGCAAACTACTTCATCGCAACCAATAAGAAGGACACTTTCACACACGGTATCCAGTTCATCAAGAAGTTAGCTTCTGCTACTGAAATCGAAATCGGCGACGAGTTCACTCTCGAAAAGGCTGTAACTGTTGTTACTAACGACGCAAAGATTTACATCCCAATGAGCGACCTCGTTGATAAGGAAGAAGAGCTCAAGCGTCTTAACAAAGAGTTAGCGACCGTTGAGAAGATGCTCGCTCAGGACGAAGGCAAACTAAACAACGCAGGCTTTATGGCAAAAGCACCAGAGGCTGTTATTGAGAAAATCAAAGGACAGGCTCAGCGTGAAAGAGAAAAAATCGCTCTCATCAAAGCCGCAATTGAGGCGCTGGATTAAGCGTCCGAGTGTCCGAGCCTTTCAAATCTTAATGTGACCGAGCTCTCGCGTTAAAAAATCAAAGAGTAAATATATTCTTTGATTTTAGCATGAGAGCAAGGAACAGAAGAGATTTGAAAGAGATGCGAAGACAAACGAGGCGTGATATCTTAAGCGCCGAGGCTCGTAGCCCTCACAACGTCAAAGTCGAGTCTGCATTTTCGTAATCGGCAAAGTTGATGAAGAAAATCAATGCGAGACTGTAGACTTTTGAGGAACAGCGACGAGCAACGAGGCGTGATATCTTAAGCGCCGAGGCTCGTAGCCCTCACAAAGTCAAAGTCGAGTCTACATTTTCGTAATCGGCAAAGTCGATGAAGAAAATCAATGCGAGACTGTAGACTTTTGAGGAACAGCGAAGAGCAACGAGGCGTGATATCGCTGTCGCAGACCAATATACAAAAAGCTCCCCTTAAACCGTGGGAGCTTTTTTTATTGCATAAAACCCGAGCCACGCTTTTCCAAAAAACTAGTGCTTTTAATGAAAACAAGTAAAAGCATTGACAATAGTTGTTGTGCGTGTTATATTAGCCTAGCTCAAATGCGGTGAGCAATTACAATTTAAAATGAACTGACTATTGCGGAAGTCAGAATAAGGAGTATTTTTATGAAAAGATTTTTTGCTTTCATTCTTACTTTAACCCTGCTTTTTGCAATGTCTGTTCAGGCATTTAGCGCCGAAAGTAATTTTTCCTACAAAGTAATCCAGGATGATTCTATCACTCGCATTGCAACAGAATATATTGATGGAGTAAAGTATGTGTACACCTTTGACAAAGTAGTGTACGAACTGACTACACAAACTTTTGACGAAACCGGCACAATGACCTCCACTAAATTAATCCGTATGCCTGAGCTTGGTACCGGCTTACCAACTGGTGCTATAGGGGTTGCTTCTTGCGAATACACTCATGGTAAAGAAACCTACCTGAATTTTTCTTACAAACAGGTTGGACCATTGGAATATAAGCTTACTAATAATGGCGTAACTGTATATCGTTCTTTCCCGATTGACAGTCTTGCTATTCAAAATTATGCAAAAGCGGTTGACGACCTTAAAGCTGCTGAAATTGCAGTTACCAACGCAGGTGGCTTAATTGCTGTATGGGCTATCAATGCATATAGTGCAGACGATTTAACAGCAGGCGCACTGGCTACAGCCCTAGGGATAAGCTACGCTGATGTTGTTGCTCTTATTCAGGCAGTTGATAACTGCAACAGCGTGTGGGCACAATATATTGAATAACAAAACTTCATTTGATTAAACATTAAAACAGCGACGGATATCCGTCGCTGTTTTTGCGTATTTTATTACTCATTATTGCGTATTTAAGGTTTCTTTCTGCAGAAATCCGCCATACAGCATTTATCACACATAGCTTTTCGTGCGGTACAAACCGCTCTGCCGTGAAGTACAATGCGATGACAAAAGTCGTTTGACTCAGTTTGTGGCAACAAATCACGCAGAATAAACTCAATTTTCTTAGCGTCTTTTTCAGTGTGAAGTCCAAGCCTTCTTGTAATTCTGATACAGTGGGTGTCCACAACTACCGCAGGCTTTTTGAAAATGTCGCCCATAACAAGATTTGCGGTTTTTCGACCAATACCCGGCAGTTTAATCAGCTCGTCAAGTGAATCAGGCACAACTGAGTCGTAGTCATTCACAAGCATTTTTCCTATCTCCACCAAGTCTTTCGACTTTGTCTTGTACAAGCCACAGGTTTTGATGTATTCCCCTACCTCGTCGTAGGTTGCGTTTGCAAAATCTTCGGCTGTTTTGAATCGCTCAAAAAGTGCCGGAGTCACCATATTCACTCGTGCGTCGGTGCACTGAGCGGCAAGGCGGGTCGCAATCAGAAGCTGAAGCGGGTCATCATAGGTCAGCGAGCAAATTGCATCGGGATATTCGTTTTTCAGTGCCTCAACAGCCTTTAGCGCTATCTGTTTTTTGGTCATTTTTTCACCTACTTTATATTACTATTGTAACATATTATCTTCTTTATCTCAAACACTTTATTTTTGCCATTAATAGGTATATAATTGCCACATATTGTTTAATGGAAGGGTAAACCTATATGTATCAGAATTGTATCTTTGATCTTTACGGCACACTCATTGACATTCGTACAGACGAATCCGGCGAGGATTTCTGGAACACAGTTGCGGACATTTACAAAAGCTACGGTGCAGATTACACAGGCAAGGAAATTGAGATCTACTACCACAAACTTTCAAAACGTGAGAGTCGCCTTACACGCCTTAAGCACCTAACTTACGACAAAATTGAAATCAATCTTGAAAACGTTTTTATCGGTCTTTACACACGCAAGGGTGTTAAGCCTACCGATAAGATGATTCAGGACACAGCGGTAAAATTCCGCAAGGCTTCAACTCAGTTGCTCAAGCTTTACGACGGTGTTATCGACCTGCTCGAAAGCCTCAAAAAAGCCAATAAAAAGGTATATCTGCTTTCAAACGCTCAACGTTGCTTTACATATCCCGAGATGTGCGACCTCAAAATTGAAAAGTATTTTGACGGTATTTTCATCAGCTCCGACTGTGCTTGTTGCAAGCCATCAAAGGTGTTCTTCAACAAGCTTTTAAAGAAATACAATCTTGACAAGACTAAGTCAATTATGATTGGTAACGACTGCATCTCTGATATGCAGGGCGCACACGCTGTTGGTCTTGACGGACTTTACATTCATCAGGAAATCAGCACACCGCTTGAGGGTCATAAGCTTATCTGTAAATACAAAATAATGGATGGCGACGTTACAAAAATGAAAGACTACCTCATCGGTTAATAACAAATCAATATTCAACTCACAAAGGGCTGTTTTACTATGTAAGGTAGTAAGACAGCCTATTGTTTTGAGGTAAATTAAAGTTTAGCACAGCTAATTACCCCAAAAATCATTCCTGAATATCATTTTTTATCTGTGTAACAAAACTCAAATGAAACACAAGTCGTAGGGTACGGCATCCTTGACGTACCGATACAGAGCGTTTATATATATTACTCGTTTATGTTTGTTGCACAGATAAAATTTTAATATTAAGCAACGTTTTTGATTTGTAGTTTTATGGGTGCTACGCACGCGGGATGTCGAGTCGCCATCCCCTACGAGTGGTGATACAATGAGGTTTGACGCACACAAAAGCCTCCATCTAACAATTAAGTTTAATAGAATATTTAAAACAGATAAACTATAATTCAACGTAACAGGGCTTCTCACTTCAGTGGGACGCCCTGTTTGTCTATGTTTGATGCACTAAAAAGAAAAGCGAAGGCTAATGCCTCCGCTTCCCTTATTATTTAGGACTCTCTTTCAAATTTTGAAATGTGACCTGCAATGTAAAGCTGAATGTCTGTTGCGTCAAAGATATTAACGTAACCATCGTTGTTTGTATCAGCAACGATCATCTGCTTGTCAGTAAATGTTTCGTACTCAGCAGCATAGAACTGGATAGCTGTTACGTCGAAGATTGTGATATAACCGTCGAAGTTAACGTCACCGATTAAGAGCTTCTCTGACTCAGGTGTCCAAACTTCAGCATCTGTGATAACACCCTTATCATAGTAGTCACCGCAAACAATACCGTTTACTACGATGTAATCCTTATTACCTTCGTCGCCGAGGTTGTAGATTTCAGGAGTGATTTCGTAAACACCCTCAGAAGCAGTTACCTTGAACTTGCACTGAACAAGAACGCTCTCCTTAGTGCTGAACTGTACACCCTTAGCAGATGCAAAGTTTACATAAATTGTGCCGTCCTTAACGTTATAGATTGGGTTCTTGATGATTGGGAACATCTTCTTTGTATCGTCTTCGCCGTCATCATCGAGAATTGGGAGATACTCAAGACCCTCTGTGTCGTACTTGATGTGAGCATCAAGTGAGTCGATTGACTTGTTCTCAACCTGTAAGTAGTAAGCGAATGTGTATTCCTTACCCTGTTCTACTTCGTAGTAAGTTCTGTCAATCTTGATGAAGAGGCCGTCTTCTGGCTCTTCAACTTCTTCCTGATAGAGTGTGAACTCGCCTCTGCCTGACCATGTATCCTTGAGTGTTTCAGAACCGTAAACATACTTGTCACCGTTGATGTCAGTGATTGTTCTGAACTGAGTTGCGATTTCGTAGATACCCTTATCAGCTGTAACTGTGAAGTTAATCTTAGATACTACAGTTTCAGTTGTGAAGTCAACACCGCCGAGGTGTGAGAAGTTGTAAAGGATTTCGCCATCTTCGCCAGATACGTTATAAACTAAGCTTGATGGGAGGTTAGGGAACATCTTAGATGCGTCCTCAGCACCGATGTGATCAAGTGTAGGAACTACATCAAGACCCTCTGTGTCGTACCAGATTGAAGCATCGATTGCTCTAACCTTAGTAGGAACTGTGAGGTAGTATGTGTATGTGTATGTCTCACCCTTAGTTACAGGAATGAGCTCGCCGTCAACTATTACAAAGAGCTCGTCAACAGGCTCTGGCTGTGTTGGCTGAGGTCCTGGAGGAGTTGTTGGAGCTGGCTCTGTTGGAAGGGTTGGGAGAGTTGGCTTAACGTAATTTACAAGAGCAGATTTCTCTGTAAATTCGCCCTTCTTCTCATAATCGTAAACAAGAGCGTTCATATTTGTGTCAGCCATTGTCTTGATCATTGTTGTGATGTCGTATGTACCGCTTTCAGCAGTTACCTTGAACTGAGCTGTAAATACAACAGCATCGCTGAGCTTAACACCCTTGTAGTTAGAGTAGTTGTAGTAGATTTCGCCTGGAATATCGAAGTTGCTGATAACACTCTTCAATACTGGGAAGTGCTGTAAATCATCGATTTCGCCATCAACTGTGAATGGTACTAACTCGATACCAGCTGTATCGTAGTTTGTCTGAGCGTCGAATGAAGAAATCTTCACGCCGTCGCCAGGAACTGTAATCTTATACTCGTATGTGTAAGTCTTGCCCTGCTCAACAGGATACTTTTCGCCGTCAACGTTGAGGAAGAGTGTGTACTCTGGCTGTGGCCTTGTTGTTTCTGTTGGCTTAACATCTTCTGTTTCCTTAGTTGTTTCTGTAGGCTTAACTTCTTCAGTTGGCTTTGTTGGAGCAACGTAGTCAACAAGAGCTGACTTCTCTGTGAACTCCTCGAACTTCTCGTAGTTGTAAACGAGTCTGTTCTGAGCTGTATCAGCCATTGTCTTGATTCTTGTTGTGATATCGTAAGTACCACTTTCAGCAGTTACCTTGAACTGAGCTGTGAAGATAACAGCGTCGTCCACAGTAATACCCTTGTGGTTTGAATAGTTGTAGTAAATCTCGCCGTCGATGTCGAAGTTAGAGATAACGCTTGCAAATGATGGGAAGTGCTTAACGTCGTCAACGTACTCGCCGTCCATAAATGGAACTACATCGATACCCTCTGTATCATAGAATGTGTTAGCATCGAATGAAGCAATCTTTACGTTTGGAACAGTTAATCTGTACTCGTATGTGTAAGTCTTGCCCTGCTCAACAGCGTACTTTGTACCGTCAACGTTGAGGTAGAGCTCTTTGCCTACAACTGTAGTTGGCTTATCCTCAGTTGGCTCATCTGAAGTTGATGGCTCAACATAGCCTACAAGACCTGACTCCTGAGTGAAGTCGCCCTTCTTCTCGAAATCATAAACAAGAGCGTTCATATCTGTGTCAGCCATTGTCTTGATTCTAGTTGTGATTGAGTATGTACCGCTTTCAGCAGTAACCTTGAACTGAGCTGTAAATACAACCTTGTCAGCAAGAGATGTGCCCTTGTAGTTTGAGTAGTTGTAGTAAACTTCGCCGTCAATGTCAGCTACGTTTGAAATAACGCTACTAAATGCTGGGAAGTGCTGTGCGTCGTCAATCTCCCCATCCTCTGTTGTGAATGGAATGATGTCAAGACCTTCTGTCTCATAGAATGTCTGAGCGTCGAAAGAAGAAATCTTTACGCCTGGAACGTTTAACTTGAACTGGTATGTGTAAATCTCGCCCTGCTCAACAGCATACTTTGTGCCGTCGATATCAAGGAAGAGGTTACCGCCTACGTTGCCTGTTGGCTTAACGTCCTGAGTTGGCTTAACTTCTTCTGTTGGCTTTGTTGGATTTGTTGGCTCTACATAATCAACAAGACCTGACTCCTGTGTGAAGTCGCCCTTCTTCTCAAAATCATAAACAAGAGCGTTCATATCTGTGTCAGCCATTGTCTTGATTCTAGTTGTGATATTGTATGTACCACTAGCAGCAGTTACCTTGAACTGAGCTGTGAATACAACCTTGTTTTCAAGGGATGTGCCCTTGTAGTTTGAGTAGTTGTAGTAAACTTCGCCGTCAATGTCAGCTACGTTTGAAATAACGCTACTAAATGCTGGGAAGTGCTGTGCGTCGTCAATCTCTCC
>JAFUOM010000086.1 GCA_017481885.1 Ruminococcus sp. | reverse complement strand
ATGGTTTACTGGGGCAAACAGTATTAATATTTTAATTGAATATTTTTGTCACAAGGGGCGATGCAAAGTCGTCCCTTGTCTGTAAAATAAACTTTATACAAGGAGGTACCGAATGCCGATTAAAGTAAAAAACGACTTGCCAGCAACTAAAATTTTAGAATCAGAGAACATTTTCGTTATGCCTGAAAAGCGTGCTATGACACAGGACATCCGTCCGCTTAAAATTATCATAGTAAATCTGATGCCGACAAAAATCGTGACTGAAACTCAACTTCTGAGATTGCTCGGTAACTCTCCACTTCAGGTAGATATTGAACTCTTGCAGATGGCTACTCACAAAAGCAAGAATACATCACAAAAGCATCTTACAACATTCTATAAAACTTTTGACGAAATAAAAGACCAGAAGTTTGACGGTATGATTGTGACAGGTGCGCCTGTAGAGTTGCTTGATTTTGAGAGTGTTGACTACTGGGAAGAGCTTACACAGGTTTTCGACTGGGCTAAAAAGAATGTCTACTCAACACTATATATATGTTGGGGTGCACAGGCTGGGCTTTATTATCATTATGGTGTTGAAAAAATCACATATGATAAGAAACTCAGCGGTGTGTATCGTCATCGTCCGCTTAATATGTTACATCCTTTACTTAGAGGGTTTGACGATGTTTTCTACTGTCCTCATTCGAGAAACACAGGGGTCAACAGAGCCGACCTTGAGAATATTGACGAGCTTGAGATTTTGGCGGCAGGAGATACCACAGGTGTGTCGATTGTAAGTAATAAAAACGGCAGACAGTTCTTTATACTCGGTCATTTTGAGTATGATGTTGATACTCTTGCAAACGAGTATTTCAGAGATAAGAATAAGGGTATGAATCCTGAGATTCCGTACAATTACTTCCCAAACAACGACGTTACTAAAAAGCCAGAGATGTGTTGGCGCAGTAGTGCGGCTTTGCTTTACTACAACTGGCTCAACTACTATCTTTATCAGCAGACACCGTATGACCTTGAAGACCTCAAAAAGCTATACGATGAAGCAACTGAAATTGAAGAATGAGAAAATGCTGTTTCGCAGATGCGAAACAGCATTTTTTGTTTAATACTACACTAGTTTTTGTCTCATAACAGCCAGTATTTTTTTCTCTTTTCGTGACACCTGTACCTGTGTAAGTCCCAGCTCCTTAGCGGTTTGCACCTGAGTTTTGTGCTTGAAATATCGCAGATTAATAAGTTTTTGGTCTGCTATATCAAGAGATGACAGAACGCTTTGCAACGTTATTTTTTCAATCAGGTTTTCTTCAATGGAAACCGTTGGGATGTCAAGCTCTTTTTCGCCGTCTTCAGAGCTTACAGTCAGCGACAATACAGGGGTAGAGAGGTTGAGTGCTTCACTTGCTTTGTAAACATCAACACCGAGTTCTTTTGACAACAGTGACAAAGGAATGTCGCTGTTGTGTTTTTGCTTGTAATCGAGTGCTATTTTTTGTGCTTTAAGCGACAACTCCTTAAGACTTCGGCTGACCTTTATCATACCGCCGTCACGAAATAGCCGTTTGATTTCGCCTAGTATTACAGGTACAGCGTAGGTTGATAGCTTGTATCCAAGCGTTTCGTCAAAGTTGTCGATAGCTTTTATCAGTCCGACACAACCCGTTGAATACAGGTCGTCGTATTCAATTCCACGACCAAGAAATCTTTTGCAACACGAGTGCACAAGTCCGAGGTTTTGTTCTATAAGCTCATCTCTTGTCATAGCTGGTGCGGTAGAGAGTTTTTTCCATTGTGACGGTTGTGCCTTTGTTTTCTTTCGAGCGGACTTTTATGTTGTCCATAAAGCTTTGCATAACCGCAAATCCAAGACCTGCTCTTTCGTCAGAAGATGTGGTAAACAGCGGTTCCATAGCTTGTTTTATGTTTTTGATACCGATTCCTGTGTCGCGGATTTTGATTATTATTTTGTTGCTGTCAGTAATTTTGACGTTTATGTAAATTGTGCCTATCGTGTCGGGATAGGCGTGAACTATGCAGTTAGTGACCGCTTCGGATACAGCTGTTTTAATGTCCGACAGCTCTGCAATTGTCGGGTCAAGGCACAGCACAAAGGCAGACACCGTCGCACGTGCAAAGCTTTCGTTGGAGCTTCTTGATTTAAAGTTCAGGTTCATTTCGTTTACTATGTTCATTTTAACACCCCCAGTGAGTCGATGCCCGAAAGGCTGATGATTTTTTGTAGATTCTTCGGAACGTTTATTACTTTGAGTTTACCGCCTATAAGACTTACTTGACGATACCTGCCCATTATGAGTCCGATTCCTGAACTGTCCATAAACGACACCCCCGAAAAATCCAGATGTAGCTCTTTTGGTCGCAGGTTTTCGGTTTGTCCATCAATTTTTTGCCTTATAGCAGGGGCTTTGTGGTGGTCAATCTCACCGTACAGTTTAGCTGTAAGCACATTGTCGCTGAATTTGGTTTCTACCATAATTTTCACTTCCTAATAAAAATGCCTGTACTTAAAATTTTATAAGTACAGGCTTGATTTTTTTGTTTTATTCAGTTGTCGATAAAGCTTATTTTGAAAGCTTTTCTATAATATGCGGTCGAATTTCACCAGCAAGGTAGAGCGAACCGCAAATGCACAGTGAGTACTCGTTGTCACAAACTAAGGTGTAAGCTGTGTCAAACGCAGTGGATGGTGTACTGCACACAATAACCTTGTCGATATATTTTTTGCATATATCAGCAAGAGCATAGCAATCCATATTTCGTGGGTTTGGTACATCGGTAACGACAGCGACATCAAAAAGACCGTTAAGCAAACTAAGCGAGCTGTCTACGTCTTTGTCGTTTAACATTCCAACTAAAAGTGCTTTTTTGCCCTCTACAAACTGCTCTGTGGCGTTTTTGAACGCTGTCATACCGTTTACGTTATGAGCACCGTCAAGAACGATAACAGGCGATTTTGAGAGTAATTCGAAGCGTGCAGGGTTTGTGGCTTTGCTAAATCCATACTTAAGGTCACTGTCTGTAAAATCAATAGCACCATTTTCCTTTAGTGCGTAAAGTGTAGCGATAGCAGTTCTTGCGTTGTCAAGCTGATGTTCACCGATAAGTGGCAGAGAAAGCTCTATGTCACCATATTTGAAACAACTACCGTCGATGTTTGTTTTTATGTCAGTAAGCTCAATCTCATCACCAAGGTAGAGTTTATTGTTTTTGTGATTTGCTGTATCTGCTATGATTTTGCGTGACACCTCATTTTGTAAAGCGGAAACTGTGATTGAACCATCCTTGATAATACCGCATTTTTGTTCTGTAATAAGCTCAATTGTATCGCCAAGAATAGCGGTGTGGTCGAGGTCAATTTTCGTAAGAACTGAGCACACCGGTTTTTCAATCAGATTGGTTGAATCGAGTAATCCGCCAAGACCTGTTTCACACACAATTATGTCGCAACCTTCTTTTTTGAAGATATAGAAAGCAACAGCTGTCAGAAACTCGAATTCTGTTATTATGATACCTTCTTCGTTTAATTTGTCGAGGAGCGGTGTCATATATGAAACTGCGTTAGCGAGCACCTGTTTGTCAACAAGCTCGTTGTTTATCTGGATACGCTCACAGAAATCTGTGATGTATGGTGATATAAAAAGTCCTGTTTTGTAGCCGCTTTCAGTCAGTACACGGGATATCATCTGGCAGGTTGAACCTTTGCCGTTTGTACCAGCAACGTGGATGAATTTTTGTTTCAATAAATCATCACCTAGCAGTGAAAACAGCTTTTGTATTCTATCAAGACCGGGACGTGAGCCGAATTTGTCGAGTGAGTGTATTTTGGTTAATGCTTCGTTGTATGTCATAGTATCAGACCAATTCTTTGTAGATATCGTTTTTACGGATTTTAGTGATTTTTGCGGCTTCTTTGGCGGCATCTGTAGGACGCATACCGTCGCTGATGAATTTTTCAGCCATCTTCACAGCATCAGCAAGTGTGTAGCTTTCTTCTTCATCTGTGCCAGTTTTGCCCTCTAAAACGAGAACAATCTCACCCTTTAGTGAGCCGTCACCATATTTTTCAACCGCATCTTTTGTAGTAGTTCGAATGATTTCTTCGTGGAGTTTTGTAAGCTCTCTTGCAATTGTGAGTTTTCTGTCGCCGAAAGCTTTGTACAAGTCAGTTAACGTGTTACTTAGCTTGTGAGGAGCTTCGTAAAATATCATCGTTCTATTTTCGTTTACAAGTTCGTCAAGGTGTTCCATACGACTTTTTTTGTTAACAGACAAGAAACCCTCAAAACAGAAACGACCTGTTGCAAGACCTGAAACACAAAGTGCAGAGATAACAGCTGATGGACCAGGCACAACAACAGTTTTGATGCCGTATTCTTCACATTGTTTAATTAGTAATTCACCTGGGTCAGAAATGCAAGGCATACCTGCATCAGTTACAATTGCACAGCTTTCACCGGCTTTGATTCTGTCGCAGATAATCTGTCCTCTGTATTCTTTGTTGTGCTCAAAATAGCTTACCATCGGCTTTTTGATTTCAAAGTGATTCAATAGCTTAAGGGTAACTCGTGTGTCCTCAGCGGCGATAAAGTCAACCTGCTCAAGTGTTTCTAGCGCCCTAGGGGAGATGTCACCCAGATTGCCGATTGGAGTACCCACTACGTATAAAATACTCATATTCTACCTTCTTTATATAAACCGTAGATTTGTTTCATTTCGTCTGAAAAATCGCCCTGTTCGTTTTCGATAAACAGGGTAGGAAGTACCTGCATAAAGCCACGATTACCCTTGTATCTGCCTTCAAGCAAAAACAGCTTTGGCTCTTTTGATACCCTTTGCTGTACAAGTCGCAAAAGCTTTGGCTCAATTGAAAATTTCCGCATTGACTCCATAACGTCTGCTAGCCTTTCAGGTCGCTGGCAGATGCAAAATCTTCCCGAATACTGCAACAAATGTGATGCCGCTTCGCATATATCATCAAGTGTGCAACTTTCTTCGTGTCTTGCGAGTAGCTTTTCTTTGTCGGGATTGACTATACCTGAGCCTGAAAGCTTGTATGGTGGATTGCATACAACGACATTGTAGCGACCAAAAGGAAGTTTACCTTTCAAATCTTTGAGGTCAGCACAAAGCGGTGTGATACAAGAGCAGTTAGTTTTATCATTATCAATATTGTGAGAGATAGAACGTGTGAGCATATCAACAGCATCTTTTTGAATGTCGATTGCAACAATCTCTTTTAAGGAACTTTCCCTTGTCCACAGTAGCGGCATTGTGCCACAGCCTGTGCCAAGTTCAACAACACAGTCGCTTTTTTTGGGACTTGCAAAATTTGCAAGTAAGATTGTATCTGTCGAAAAATGATAGTTGTCGCTGACAATTATCTCAACACCATTTCCGAGCGGTTCTATTCTTTCGTTTTCTTTGTACATTCTATCACCTCGCAATTACTACTGATTATATCATTTATGCTGATATAAAACAACAGTAATTTCCGCTTTATGCTCATTTGTTCCTTGTTTGTGTCTGCCTACGGTTTTTGTGTTATTTTTTGATTATAATTCAATACGTTTGAATAATACAATAAAAGGGGAAAACGACTATGAAAAGATTACTAAAAAATATTGCAGTACTTATGATGGTTATGGTTTTAATGATATCAGTGTGTGCAATGCCTGCATTTGCGGCAGGTGGTCAAATTAACGCTGTGAATACTAAGTTTGAAACTCCTGCAACAGATTTTGTGTATACAGTTTTAAGTGACGGTACAGCAGAAATCTCAGGCTATACAGGAACAGCAACCGACATTGTAATTCCATCTACAATTGATGGACACAAGGTAACATCCGTTGGTAACTCTGCTTTCCTCAAGGACAGTTTACTAACAAGCGTGGAAATCCCAAGCGGTGTAACAAAAATTGGTGACTACGCTTTCGGTTACTGCGAGTCATTAGGCAACACAACAATCCCAAGTAGTGTAACAAGCATCGTCAAAAACGCTTTTTTCAATAATTCTGATGATTTGACCATTTACTGCTTTAAAAATACAGCTGCATCAAGTTTTGCAAAGGAAAATGGAATTCGACGTGCTGAGTTTTCATATACAGTCCTTGAAGATGGTACAGCAGAAATCAGCACCTATTATGAAAATGCTACTGATGTAGAAATTCCATCAACTGTTGACGGTTATGTGGTAACATCAATCGGCGACCAGTCATTCATATTCAGTGATGTTGAAAGCGTGGTAATCCCTGATACGGTTACAAAGATTGATGACCTCGCTTTTTGTCAGTGTAATTCATTGACAAGTGTTAAGATGCCAAAGACTCTTACATATCTTGGAGAGTACGCATTTGCTTACACTGATATATCTACAATCACACTTCCTGATGGTATCAAGTGGATTGATAATAGTACCTTCAGTAATTGCACTTCACTTGAAAGTATAACTATTCCTGACACTGTTGAGCTAATTTTCAACTATGCGTTTTTTAATTGCGAATCATTAAAAAGCGTGACACTATCTGAAAACTTAGACTGTATTGATAGTTATGCTTTTAAAGGATGCGCATCAATGGAAAGCATCATTATTCCACACGGAGTAAGACATATCCTTAACGGTGCTTTTGATGGTTGTGCAGAGTCATTTGCAGTTTACGGTTATGCGGGAACAGAGGCTGAGGCGTTTGCAAATCGTAACGGCTTTGATTTTGTTCCGTTTAATGTTTCGGTATAATAATTACGGGGCGACTTTTTAGTCGCCCCGTTTTTTAGAATTTGCAAACAAAAAAGCTCACGGATGTCCGTGAGCTTTTTGTATTAAGTAAAATTAACCCTCAGCAATAGCTTCTACTGGGCACTGACCAGCACATGCACCGCAGTCAACACAAGCGTCTGCGTCGATAGCGAACTTGCCATCATCTTCAGCGATAGCCTCGCATGGGCACTGATCTGCACAAGCACCACAACCGATGCAAGTATCCTTATCAATTACGTAAGCCATTTAAATAAACCTCCTTATTAAATGATACAAGTATATTGTAGCATACTTTGCAAAAAAAGCAATTATTTTGGCAAAAATTTTTATTCCAGATTTTTGAGCTCGTCAAGTTCTTTCTTATTAACCTTGATGTAGCCGTCTTTTAAGAGCTTAACCTCTTTTACTTTGAACGTCTGTGGAGCGGCTTCGTCAGGAGTGTTATCCATCTTGACTTTTAATGTCTGGGTTAGCAAATTGTTTTCGACAACCAAGCCTTTACCCATAGGAGTTTTAACAATTGCGCCTACCTTAGGTGTACGCTTCAAGAGATCGGTATATGCCTCCTGCTCGTATTTAAGACAGCACATAAGTCTGCCACAGGTGCCTGAAATCTTAACAGGAGAAAGGGAAAGTCCCTGTTCTTTCGCCATTTTGATAGACACAGGCTGGAATTCGCCTAAAAAGCTTGAGCAGCAAAATGGTTTGCCGCAAACGCCAAGTCCGCCGAGCATTTTTGCTTCATCTCTGACACCGATTTGTCTTAGCTCGATTCTTGTTCTGAAAACAGAAGCAAGGTCTTTAACTAAAGCTCTGAAGTCTACTCTGCCATCTGCTGTGAAGTAGAACATAATTTTTGAGTTATCAAAAGTGTATTCAACATCAACGAGTTTCATCTCAAGACCGTGCTGAGCTACTAACTTTTCGCAGGTTTTGAGAGCATCTTTTTCTCTTAATTTGTTTTCTGCAAGATGTTTTAAATCTTCGTCAGTTGCTTTTCTGATAACCTTTTTGAGCGGATGTACAATGTTTTCGTCAGGCTCTTCGCGGTTAGCGGTTGCAACCTCGCCACATTCAACACCGCGTGCTGTTTCAACAATTACTTGCTCTCCGGTAGTAAACTCTATATCAACAGGGTCGAAATAGTAAATCTTACCGACCTGTTTAAATCTTACGCCGATTACCTCTGCCATGAAATCCTCCTGTATTCTCCGCACAGCCAAGTGGTCAGTAGTGCCATATTGACGTTGCGGTCGGCTCTTATTGCGGCTTTTGACGAAAGCTCAATAAGCCCGATTATCCTAGATTTTGTTAGTTTTTTAGCAATGGACTTTGCTGTTTCGTTGTCGGTTTTGTTGCCGACAGAATAGCTCAGCCCTTGCCTTAAATATTCATTTACTGCGTTTATTGTGTCTTTAAACACAACTCGGTTGTTAAGTTTCGCAGTTGCCAAAAGCAGTTTCTTTTCGCTTGATGACAGAATCCCCTCAACTATTTCTAAAGCGAGCGCATCCGTTTGTTCATCGTCTGCTTTTTCGTTTTTAAGAGTAAAAATCTGTACTCTTGACAGGATGGTCGAAAGCAATTTTTTAGAGCTTTCAGCCGTTAATATAAACAAGGTGCTCTGTGGCGGTTCTTCGAGAATTTTGAGAAACGCATTTTGCGATATTTCAGGCATACATCTGTCAACATCGTAGAGTATAAACACCTTGGTGTCTGCTTCGTTGGGAATGATGCTTGCGTCTTTTATCAGTTCACGCACAGCTTCAACCGAAATTATGTTGGTTTTACCGGACAATTTCGGTGTGTAAATATCGCTGTGGCCCATACCCTTAGCTTTGATGCAGTTTTTGCATTCTCCACAAGGACAGTTGTTGCTTGAGCACACCGCGTACATAGACAAATATTTAGCGGCAATCTGCCTTTTCTCGGCAGTTGCTCCTTCAACAAGCACAGCGTGAGGCACTCTGCGAGAACTGACTAAATCAGAAAACACGTTTTTTATTAGCGCAAAGTCGTTCACCGCAATACCTCCTTTTGAGTTTAAAGTATATCATATAAGGTGTAAAAAATCTATAATTATTTCAATTTAACTATATTTGTCACAATGCCTTGCTCGCTTACATCAATGATAGCGTAAGTTGCAGCGTAACCGCCTAAAGAACCTGGATTTAGAATGTACAGTCCGTCATCGTAATCAGCGACAGCGTTGTGCGTGTGCCCGAATATCACGATGTCAGCCTTTGCTTCTCTTGCTGCACAGCAGATTGGGTAAAGTGACAATTTATTGTTGTACAAATGACCGTGAGTAATAAAGAATTTTTTGCCTTCAATAACTCTTTCTTCTACCAAAGGCAGAGTTGAACCAAAGTCGCAGTTGCCTTTTACGCAGAAAAACGCTTTGTCAGGGTACATCATTTTTATGTCGTCAAGCTCATCCCTAGAGTCACCGCAATGGATGATTATCTGAGCATCTCTGTGCGTTTCTACAGCTTTTTTAAAATTGAAAAAATTCCCGTGTGTATCGGATACGACAAGTATTTTCATAAAATCACCTATCATAAAAAGGTAGTTTTTGCATAGTATAATACAGAGGTGTTATATATGGCGAATAACGAGCAGATAAATTCACTCATAGAACAGTTGTCACAAAGGCTTAATGCGGACAGCGGTGATGTAAAAGCTGCTTTGCAAAAAGGCAATCTTGACAAAGTGCTTATGAATATGGACCAAAAGCAGGCTCAGAAAATCGGACAGATTCTAAACGACCCTGAGCAATCCAAGAAGATTTTGTCCACACCACAGGCACAAGCACTGATTAAAAAACTTATGGGTTAATGGACGATTTACAGTCAAAAATCAGTCAGATTCTGAGTGACCCCCAAGCGTTGAGTGAGCTCAAAGGGCTTGGGGAACAGCTCGGCCTTAGTAACGCTTCGTTTTTAAGTCAGCAAGAAAAACAGAGTGCAAATAACAATTCTCTGTTTCCTTCTTCCGGCTTTTCGCCCGATATGCTGTCAATGTTTTCAAAAATAGCTCCGCTTATGTCTGATGTATCAAAAGAAGATGATACGCAACGACTGCTTAATGCACTCCGTCCGTTTTTATCCGATGACAGAAAAAAGAAACTCGACGAGGCAAACAAGTTGCTCAAGATAATGAAACTATTACCAATGGTAAAAGAACTCGGCGTGCTTGATTCGTTTTTGTAAGAGGTGATACAGTGGCAGACAGAATGCAGGACGATGCTATTCAAAGATTTAAGCAGATGTATTCGAAAACTCCAGCACAAAGCACAGGGGAGAAAATGCAACCTGAACAAAGTAAATCACAGAAAGCATCAAAACATCCTGATGACATAAGAGAGAATAGGACTGAACCCATACATAAACCTGAAAGTAAAAATCTTCTCGATATCTTTATGAAAGACAAAGAAAAAAGTCTGATACTGTTGCTTATCGTGATACTGATAAGCGAAAAGGCTGATACAACATTGATACTTGCGCTTTTGTACCTAGTAATATAGTTATCTTATCTGACCGTCACCACGGATAACAAACTTTGTTGAAACCAAATTTTCAAGTCCCATAGGACCACGAGCGTGGAGCTTCTGGGTTGAAATGCCGATTTCAGCACCTAAACCAAACTGACCACCGTCAGTAAAGCGAGTAGATGCGTTAACGTATACAGCAGAAGAGTCAACTTTGTTCAAGAAGCTTTCAGCGTTTTTGAAGTTTTCTGTGATGATTGTTTCACTGTGACCGCTAGAGTACTTTGCAATGTGGTCGAGTGCTTCGTCAAGGGATGATACAACCTTAACAGCTAAGATGTAGTCAAGAAATTCAGTTTCGTAGTCTTTTTCTGTTGAAGGTTTTACGCTGTCACCTAAAATTGCAACAGTTTTCTCGCAACCTCTTAATTCAACATTCTTTTCTTTTAATTTATCATAAATGGCAGGCAAAGCTTTGTCTGCTATTTTTTCGTGTATAAGCATTGTTTCGAGTGCATTGCAAACAGAAACACGTGATGTTTTTGCGTTGAAAATGATGTCTGTTGCCATTTTTATATCAGCACTTTCGTCAACGAAAGCGTGACAGTTACCAACACCTGTTTCGATTACAGGAACCTTTGCGTTTTCAACAACAGCTCTGATAAGTCCAGCACCGCCACGTGGAATGAGAACGTCAAGATACTCTGTAAGTCCCATAAGCTCAATTGAACTCTGGCGGGTTGTATCTTCAACCAAATTGATGCAATCAGCAGGTAAACCTGCTTTTTCGACAGCTTCTCTCATAACTTTGACGATTGCTTTGTTTGAGTTGATTGCTTCTTTGCCACCTCTAAGGATTACGCAGTTACCTGCTTTAAGGCAAAGTGCAGCAGCGTCAGCGGTAACATTTGGACGTGATTCAAAGATGATGCCGATAACTCCAAGCGGTACAGTAACCTTTGTGATGTCAAGACCGTTTGAAAGCTTGTTGCCTGAAAGAACTTTACCAACAGGGTCAGGCATAGCAACGATTTCGTCAACGCCCTGAGCAATACCTTTGATTCGCTCAAGATCGAGTCTTAATCTGTCAATCATAGCATCAGAAAGACCATTTTCTTTTGCATTTGCAATATCAATGTTGTTCTGCTCGATTATGTAATCTGCATTCTCAACAAGTGCTAAAGCGATATTTTTGAGAGCTTTGTTTTTCTCAGCTTTTGCAACTGAAAGTACACGAGAAGCTTTCTTTGCGTTATATCCTAATTCCTGTACTGTTAACATATTATCACCTTTGTCCTTTGAATAATGTGCCGACCTGTTTGTTGTCTTCGAGCACATCGTAAAGTATTTTTGGGTCTTCACCATTTAATACAATGCAGTCGATGCCCTGCTCTGTAACGTGTTTTGCGGCTTTCAGTTTTGTAGCCATACCGCCTGTACCACGGTTAGAGCCTGAGCCGTGAGCCATATCCATAATCTCGTCTGTTATAGACTCAACAACGTCAATATGCTTTGCGTCTTTGTTTGTACGAGGATTGTCTGTGTACAGTCCGTCAATGTCAGTTAAGATAACCAAAGTGTCTGCTTTGATAAGGTTAGAAACGATAGCTGAAAGCATATCATTGTCGCCGAAGTTGTTGCCTTCAAGCTCGTCAATAGCAACAGTGTCGTTTTCGTTAACGATAGGGATAATTCCCATCTGCAAAAGTGTGTCGAATGTATTCAGTACGTTTTCTTTTTTATGGTCAGAGTCAACCGAATACTTTGTAAGCAGTACCTGAGCAACAGTGTTGTTGTATTCAGAGAAAAACTTGTCGTACATAAACATCAGCTCGCACTGACCGATAGCCGCCAAAGCCTGTTTTTCTCTTGTTGTATCAGGACGAGACGGAAGTGACAGTTTACCCATACCAACGCCGATAGCACCTGAAGAAACAAGTACAACTTCGTGACCGTAGTTGCGTAAATCAGAGAGCACCTTGCAAAGTGTGTCAACTCGTCTAAGATTTATCTTACCATTTTCGTATGTAAGGGTGGATGTACCAACCTTTATAACAATTCTTTTTTTATCCATAAATAACCTCTTTTTGCTGATTTGCACCAGCTAAAATTCTCCACATATCATTATACTATATATTTGTCAAAAATCAAATGCTAAATTACAAAGAGTAATTATTAACTATTTGAATATTTACAAAGTAAAAAACTTAGGCTATACTTAATGTATAAAACGATATGGAGAATAATATGGAAAACACATTGGAAGAAAGACTGCCTAAAGCGTTGCTTGTCAGCGTTGACACAGGCGATTATGATGCAGAAAGTTCGCTGTCTGAACTTTTCGAGCTTACTAAAAGTGCAGGAGCAGACCCTGTCTTAAGCATTGAGCAGAAACTCAGCCACTTAGAACCAGGCACTTGTGTTGGTAGCGGTAAGCTCATTGAAATAAAAGAAGCGTGTGAACTGCACGAAATTGATTTGCTTATTTTTGACCTTGAGTTGTCTCCTGTGCAGATTCGTAATATTGAAACTGCAACTGACGTACGCACAATTGACAGAACAATGTTGATTCTTGATATTTTTGCTCAACGAGCAAAGAGCAAAGAAGGTAAACTTCAGGTCGAACTTGCACAGCTCAAATATATGCTTCCTCGATTAACTGGTAAAGGTGTCGAAATGTCCCGTCTTGGTGGTGGTATCGGTACTCGTGGCCCTGGTGAAACAAAGCTCGAGACCGATAAGCGTCATATTCGTCGCAAAATGGAAACCTTGAAAGAACAGCTTAAAGAGGTTGAACAGCATCGTGTGCTCATTCGTCGCAGAAGAAAGAAGGACAATGTAATCACCGTTGCGATAGTCGGATACACAAACGCAGGCAAATCAACCTTGATGAACTTTTTAACTCAGGCTGGAGTGCTTGCTCAGGATAAGTTGTTTGCAACGCTTGACCCGACATCACGTGCACTCAAGCTCCCTAACGGTGTTTCTGTTATGATGATTGACACCGTTGGCCTTGTCAGACGTTTACCTCACCATCTTGTTGAAGCATTTAAGTCAACTTTGGAAGAAGCTGCTTTGGCTGATATCATCCTCAACGTGTGTGACTCAAGCTCTGACGAAGCTTCACTTCACCTTGATGTTACAGAAAAATTGCTTGTGAGTTTAGGCTGTGTTGATACACCGATTATCCCTGTGCTCAATAAGTGCGATTTGCTTAGTGATGATATGGATATTATGCGTATCAGCAATAGCGTGAAAATCAGTGCGAAACACGGTACAGGAATCGACGAATTACTCAAAGCGGTTGAAGATAATCTACCTCTTAGAGTGAAGTGCGTAAAGCTTTTATTCCCGTTTGATAAAGCTGGTCTTGCGGCACAGCTTAGAACAACCTCAACGGTCAACAGCGAAGAATACACAGCGGACGGAGTTGTGGTCGAAGCTTTGATTGACGAGGCAACCTACGGTAGACTTAGAGAATATGTGATTGAATAAATTTTAAGCGGTGCAGTTTTTGTGCCGCTTTGCTTTTAATAAATAAATTTTTTATTGTAGTGAAAGGATTTCGCCTTTTGAATCGTATTGTATATGAAGTCTATGACGATTATTTCAAAGGGAGATATTTTTATGAAAAAGACAATTACTCTAATTTTAGCTGTTGTTTTTGTGCTCTTGATTTCAGTGGTGAGTGTTTTTGCGGTTGCTAGCAAGAAAGAAGACGTAAAACTGATGACAGTTAATGAAACACTTCCAGTAGCTGAAACATGTGCGCAGACAGAATGTTGGACTCAGTCTGTGACTTTAGAAACTGTGACCACACAGAAAAAATTTGTTGACAGCAACAATAATTCAATTTGCGACAACAGAGAGAACAATGAGTGTGAAAACTACGGCGACTGTTACAATTCAGGTGAGTGTGATAATAATTACGGTTATCAACACAGAAATGGAAACTGTTACAAGAACTCATATTGCGGTGATTCCTATAACAATGAAAATTGCTATAATGACGATTGTTACGAGTACGATTACTCAAATGGTAACTGCAACAACGGCGGGTATTATGAGGATGCGGACAATGATAACGTTTGTGATAATTATGGCGACAGTAAATATTTCGGTAACCAGCACCACGGCGGTCATTCAAAAGGACGCCACAACAGATAAAGCGTAAGCAGGTGATTTTATGCGTAGTGAACAACAAGTGAATACAGCAATTGAGCAGTACGCTGATATGGTCAGAAGACTGTGTATGGTTCATTTGAAAAACTACGCAGACACTCAGGATATTTTTCAGAATGTATTTTTGAAGTACGCGCTGAGCAATATTGTTTTTGAAAGTGATGAACACGAAAAAGCATGGATTGTAAGGGTTACAATAAATGAGTGCAAAGACCTGCTCAAAAGCTTTTTTGTCAGAAAAACTGTGCCTTTGAGCGAGGCTTTATCTTGTGCAGTACATATTGAAAGTCAGGAAAAAGAAGTCCTTCAAGCGGTGCTCAGTCTTCCACAAAAATACCGTGAAGTAGTGTATCTTTACTATTACGAAGGATACTCAGCGGTTGAAATAGGACGTTTACTAAGCAAGAATGTGAATACAGTTTACACGCTTTTAAATCGCTCAAAGCAAAAATTGAAAGAAATGCTCGGAGGTGACTTTGATGAATAAACAATTGAAAAATGCGTTTGCAAAAATCGAAGCCGAGCAGTCTTTGAAAGACAGCACAAAAGCGTTTGTTTTCACAAAAACAAACGGATACGAAAGCAAGAAACGTTCTGGATTTAAATATACTGCAGTAGCTTTTACATGTGTAGCTTTAATATTTGTTGTGGCTTGTATTTTTTATTTTGTGCCTGTTGCGAGCATCAGAATTGACTCGGGCAATCGGACCGAGCTTTATGTCAATGTTTTTGACAGGGTAGCGTTTGCTAAAAGTTCTGGAGAACTCAAGAAAACTGAGCTGATAAATCTCAAATATGTCGATGCGGTTGACTATGTAATTGCAAGCGAGCAGGAAACACCACAATCAAAAGAAAATGATGTTAAAGTTTCTGTTGTCAGTGACAATGAAGAGAGATGCTCTCAGATGATGAAAAACGTCGAGCATTGTAACAAAAATAAGGGCGGTTTACACCACACAACGGCAAAACAGCAAAACGTTGAAACAGATAATTTTGAAAACGCAGAAAACTCTACAGAAACACAAACGGAGTATAATGTTCAAAACGGCAACGAATCCTGTGAAACTAAAGGTCATAGTTTCCACCACCAGAAACAAAAAGGAAAACATCACTGAAAATACAAAATTGCGGCGCACTGATAAGGTGTGCCGCTTTTGTTATGGTAGCAGTATACGTTCTTGAAATGTTAACAATTGTATGATATTATAAAATATAAGTATAATGGGGGAGAAGGCACGAATATGGATGTCAGAATAAACGATAAGCTCATTATGAAAAAACCACATCCGTGTGGATGCAACACTTTTCTTGTAACAAGAATCGGTATGGACTTTAAAATTAAGTGCGAGAAGTGTTCGCACGAGGTTATGTTGCCTAGGAAAAAGGTAGAAAAAAACATCAAGCAGATTGTTAGAGAAGAATAAAAGAGTGAGGACAGATTATGTTTGATAAACTCGAAATTTTCGATAAAAGATTTGAAGAACTTAATAAGCGACTTTACGAGCCTGATGTTGCCAGCGACCCTGTAGTTTTCAGAGAGATTAACAAGGAGCTTAGCAGTATCACTCCGATAGTTGAAAAGTTCAGAGAGTATAAGGCTACAAAGGAGAGTATCGATGATGCGTTGTCATTACTCGAAGACAGCTCCTGTGATGACGAACTCAAAAGCCTTGCTCAGTTTGAACTAAGTGATGCAAAGGAAAAAATTCCGGTAATTGAAGATGAACTCAAAATTTTACTGCTTCCAAAAGACCCTAACGACGACAGAAACGTAATTGTGGAAATCCGTGGTGGTACTGGTGGTGAAGAGTCATCACTTTTTGCTAGTGACCTTTTTAGAATGTACACTATGTACGCTGAGAAAAAGGGCTTTTCTGTTGAGATTTTAAACGCTAACGAAACTGAGCTTGGCGGATATAAAGAAATTTCGTTTATGATTAATGGTGATAGTGCTTACTCACGATTTAAATTCGAGTCAGGAACACACCGTGTTCAGCGTGTGCCACAGACTGAAAGCGGTGGTAGAATTCACACATCAGCCGCAACTGTAGCGGTGCTTCCTGAGGCTGACGATGTTGAAATCGACATCAATCCTAGTGACTTGCAGATTGATACGTTCCGAAGTTCAGGTGCAGGTGGTCAGCATATCAACAAGACTTCATCTGCTATTCGTATCACTCACTTGCCAACAGGTATGGTTGTTGAGTGTCAGGACGAGCGAAGCCAGTATAAGAACAAAGACAAGGCGTTAAAGGTGTTAAAAAGCCGACTCTTAAAAGTTGAGCAGGACAAACAGAACGCCGAAATTGCAAGCGACAGAAAATCACAGGTAGGCTCAGGGGATCGAAGTGAAAAAATAAGAACATATAACTTTCCGCAGAGTCGTCTTACTGACCACAGAATCGGTCTTACCTTATACAAACTTGATGATATTTTAAACGGCAACCTTGACGAAGTGATTGAAGCACTCATCACCGCTCAGCGTGCCGAACAGCTAAAAGAAAGTATGGAAAATTAAGAGTATGAATACACTTTTATTAAGTAGTTCAAAAGAAGATATAAAAACTGCCGCTCAGTTTATAAAAGACGGCTCGATTGTTGGTATGCCGACAGAAACAGTTTACGGTCTTGCGGCTGATGCCTTAAATGGCGGAGCGGTTAAGAAAATCTTCCTTGCAAAGCGCAGACCGATGGACAATCCGTTGATTGTTCACATATCAGAAATCGAAGACATCGAGCGTTTTAATCTGGTGTCGGATTTTCCAGTGAAAGCCAAGGCTTTAGCTCAGCATTTCTGGCCTGGTCCGCTCACGATTATTATGAATAAATCGGATATTATCCCTGATGAGGTCAGCGCAGGACTTTCTACTGTTGCGATAAGACTTCCAAGTCATAGGGTTGCACGTGAACTTATTAAGGCGAGCGGTACAGTGCTTGCGGCTCCGTCAGCCAATCGTTCCGGTTCGCCAAGTCCTACAACGGCACAGCACGTTATGAATGATTTGAGCGGTGACATTAGCGCAGTTGTTGACGGCGGTATGTGCGATGTTGGTTTGGAAAGCACAGTTATAACTCTTGCTACAAAAACACCTCGACTTTTGCGTCCGGGTCTTGTTACGGTTGAAGAAATTGAAAAAGTAATCGGAAAGATTGACGTTGACCACGCAGTGTTGTTTAAACTCGAAAGTGACCAGAAGGTATCGTCTCCAGGTATGAAGTATAAGCACTACGCACCAAAAGCCAAGGTTGTACTTTTAAATGGTGAGAGTGAAAAGTTTATCAGCTTTGTAAACAACGCTTTCGAAAAGGATAACACCGTTGGAGTTATCTGTTACGATGAAGATGTAGAAAGTGTTAACGCAAAGACTATTCCAATCGGCAAGACTGATGATTTACAAACGCAGGCTCACTTGCTTTTTGATGCACTAAGACAGGTTGATGAGCTTGATTGCTTTACAACTGTTTACGCTCATTGTCCTGTAAAAACAGGTGTGGGTATGGCACTTTACAACCGCCTTATCAGGGCTGCATCGTTTGAGGTGATTGACCTTGAGTAAAGCATTAGTTGTGGGACTCACAGGCCCTATCGGTAGTGGTAAAAGTGCTGTGGCAAAGATTTTTGCCGATAATGGCTACAAAGTGATAGACGCTGACAAAATTGCTCGTGAGATAGTTGAAAAAAATTCGCCTGTTTTAGCTTTGTTATCACAAGTATTTGGCGATGATGTTATTGATGATAACGGCACACTAAACCGCAGACTTTTGGCTCAGAAGGCTTTTTCTTCAAAAAAGGGTACCGAGCTTTTAAACTCTATAACTCACCCTGCTATTGTTTCTCTTGTCAAAAAGAGGATTGAAGATTACAAAACACAGGGATTTGATAAAATTGTTTACGATGCACCTCTTTTGTTTGAAAGCAAAACAGATGTGCTGTGCGACAAGATTGTTTCTGTTGTAGCCCCAAAAGAAGTCAGAATAGAAAGAGTTAAAGCAAGGGACAATATGCCGCTTGCTGAAATCCAGAAACGAATTAAAGCTCAACACGAATTGAGTTACTATACCGAAAAATCCGATTATGTTATTTATAACGACAGCACACTTTCTGACCTTCAGTCTAGAGTGATAAACGTTGTTGAGCGATTAAACGAGGCGAAAGATGGCACGATATGAAAAAACAGGAAGAAAAGGTCACGGCTGTTGCGGTGGCATATTCACGCTGATTCTGGTGTGTCTTGTAATTGTCTGCTTGCTTGCGTTTACAACAGATGTGCTTGATTCTGTTAAAACCAGAGTTTTGATGGAGTATTATCCTCAAAACTATAGCGATAAGGTTGAAGAATACAGTGCAGAATTCGGTGTCCAAGAGTCGCTTGTTTACGCTGTTATTCGTACAGAGAGCGGATTTAGGGCAGAGGTCAAAAGCAGTGCAGGTGCCATGGGACTTATGCAGATTATGCCCCAAACTTTTGAATGGCTCCAGAATATGAAAGATGGCGAGATAATCTACACTGAATCAGAACTTTTGAGTCCGGAGATAAATATTGAATACGGAACATACTTTTTGAGTTATCTGCTTTCACACTATGATGGCAACGAAATGCTTGCCGTAGCGGCATACAACGCCGGTATGACAAATGTTGATAATTGGCTTTCTGATGAGCAGTATTCACACAACGGTATAACATTAAGCGAAATTCCGTACAGCGAGACATCACAGTATGTCGAAAGAGTCGAAAAAACAAAGGCAATGTATGAATCGCTTTATTATGACAATAATTAACCATAGGAGGAATAGATATGTCTGAGAAAACAAAAGCACAGCTTTTAAAAGAAGAAATTATGATGAAAGAAAGAAAAGGCGCAGCTGATTATAAAAAAGAAGATTTAGCTAAAGCTGATGAGTTTTGCGTAGAGTACAAAAAGTTTCTGGACTTTTCACGCACAGAGCGAGAGGCTGTTGTATATTCTGTAGAGCTTGCAAAACAGTACGGTTTTACTGAGTACGACAGCACAAAAACCTATAAAGCAGGCGACAAGGTATACATCGTTAACCGTGACAAGGCAGTAGGTTTTGCTGTTATCGGTAAGAATGGTACTAAAAACGGTGTTAAGCTCGCCATCGCTCACATTGACTCACCACGTATTGACTTAAAACCAAACCCACTTTATGAAGACAACAACCTTGCACTTTTCAAAACTCACTACTACGGTGGTATTAAAAAGTATCAGTGGACAACAATTCCGCTCTCACTCCACGGCACAGTTGTAAAGCTTGACGGCACTAAGGTTGATATCCGCCTTGGTGATGATGAGGCTGAGCCTTGTTTCTGTATCACTGATTTGCTTCCACACCTTGACAGAGAACAGGCAACAAAGACAATGAACAAAGCGTTTACAGGCGAAGACCTCAACATTCTTGTTGGTTCACGTCCTTTCTCTGATGATAACGAAAAGGGTCTTGTAGCACTCAACGTTATGAGTATTTTAAACGAGAAGTACGGCATCACTGAGGATGACTTCCTTTCAAGCGAACTCTGTTTTGTGCCTTGCTACAAAACAAGAGATATCGGCTTTGACCGCTCTTTAATCGGTGGTTATGGTCACGACGACCGTTGCTGTTCTTACCCTGCTTTGATGGCTGTATTAAACACAGAGGCTCCTGAGTCAACAGTTATCACTTATCTAACTGATAAGGAGGAGACAGGTTCTGACGGAAATACGGGTATGCAGTCTGATTTCCTCAGATACTTTATCTACGATTTAGCAAAAGCAGATGGAGTTGAGGGTTACCATGTTCTTTCAAAAAGTAAGTGCCTTTCTGCTGACGTTAACGCTGCATTTGACCCTACATTTAGCAGTGCTTATGAGCCAAAGAACGCAAGCTTTTTAAACGAGGGCGTTGTTATCTCTAAGTACACAGGTCACGGCGGTAAGTACGACACATCCGATGCTTCTGCGGAGTATATGGCTGAAATCAGAGCAATGCTTGAGAACGATTCTATCAAGTGGCAGATTGGTGAACTTGGCAAGGTTGACATCGGTGGTGGCGGTACAATCGCTAAGTACGTTGCTAATATGAATGTTGACGTAGTTGACCTTGGTGTAGCTGTACTTTGTATGCACGCACCGTTCGAAATTATATCAAAAGCCGATATTTATATGGCTTACAAGGCATTTTATGCACTGTTTAACTAAATTTTCGTAAAACACTTGCATTTTTGAAAAAAGTGTGTTACTATATCACTTGCGGTCAAAAGACCGCACTTTGCGCTGATAGCTCAGCCGGATAGAGTGACTGGCTACGAACCAGTAGGTCGGGGGTTCGAGTCCCTCTCAGCGCGCCATAGAAAACAGCCGTATACCAAATGGTATACGGCTGTTTTCTATTACTGACGCATAGCAAGCTGAGGGGGACTCGAAGGCGACCATGCGAAGAAATTACTACTATAGATTTATGCCGAAATTAGTGTGTTTTATAAAATTCTACAATAACTGTAATATTTTAACACAAAAGGGTACTTATTAGGTGGAAGGAGGTTTTTTAATGGATGATCATCTTATAATTGAATTGTTTTCAAAACGTGATGGGCAAGCAATTTTTGAGACTTCCAAGAAGTATTCAAAGCTCTGTCAGAAATTATCCTATCAGATAGTGGGGGATGAAAGTGACGCACAAGAGTGTGTTAACGATACACTTCTTACGGTTTGGAACTCAATTCCGCCTGAAAGTCCCGCTTCGCTATCTGCGTATATTTGCAAAATAGCACGCAATCTATCTCTGAAAAAATACAGAAATAATACAGCACAGAAAAGAAACAGTTTTTACAACACGTCTATAGAAGAGATAGGTGATTGTATAGCGAGTAGTTTTTCTGTAGAAAGTAAGATGGATGCAGATGTTTTATCCCTAAGCATCAACGAGTTTTTAGAAACATTGAAACCACTAGACAGAAAACTTTTTTTACAGCGGTATTGGTTTTGTATGGATATTCCCGAAATTGCTCAAAACATAAATAAAAGTGAAAACTATGTAAGTGTGCATCTGCATAGAGTAAAGGCACGATTGAAAAAACATTTGAGTAAGGAGGAACTTTTGTGAGAGAAATTATTGATAAAGCACTGACAAATATTGACGATAAATACATAGAAGAGGCTCTGGCAGATATTGGCGACACTCAAGCTGTTAAGAAAAAAGGGCAAAAATCGGTATGGAACAAAGTGATTGCAATCGCCGCGGTAATCTCGATTGTGCTTGCCAGTTTGACTATTACTGCGGCAGAAAATTACACAGCATACAAAATGTTGTATTCCGTCAACGCAGGTATGGCAAAAAAGCTTGCTTTGGTCAACGAATCCTGTGTTGATAACGGTATTGAAATGACAGTTGAAGCTGTTAATATTGACGGTAACACAGCTGATATTTATATTTCACTCAGAGATTTAACAGGTGACAGAATTGACGAAACAACCGACCTGTTTGATAGTTACAGTATTCATACTACAGCTGATTCAATGTCAGGGTGCGAGTCTGTTTCCTATGATGAAGAAACAAAAACTAAAACTTTTCTTATTAGTATCGAACAGGATGAACCTATTGTCGGCGAAAGGATGAAGTTTTCAGTTTCAGAGTTGATTACGGGTAAAACTGAAACGCATTGCAAACTTGATATAACCGATAAACTGGAGATTACAAAAGGTTTTGTCAGCTCAACAGACCTTCCTGTTAGAGGTGGCGCAGGTGATGCTAGCCTTGATATTGATGCTCCGCATCCTATACTGAAAACAACTCCGGAACAGGGATTTTCACCTGTATCCGGTGTACGAGTTGTAGGTTACGGCTTTATTGATAACAAACTTCACATCCAAACCTATTACGAAAACATACTTGAATATGATAATCACGGTTTTGTGTATCTGGTTGATTCGTATGGAGAAAAGGTTCATTATAATTACAGCTTATCTTTTTGGGATGAAGAGGGTACAGGAAGCTTTGATGATGACGTTTTTGATGTTTCACCAGAGGAGTTTGAAGAGTATGAGGTGTACGGAGAATTTACAACCTGTGGTACTAACATAAAAGGTAATTGGTCAGTTTCATTTTGGATTGATAACAAACAGTAATTATATAGGCACTTAAAAAGCCTGACAGTTTCATAGCTGTCAGGCTTTTTGCGTATACGCTAATATTCTTTTTAGTCTTTGATCTTAACGTAATAACTTGTTTCGTAATTAACCAGATTGAGAACCTGAGCTTCGATACCTTCTCTGCCGTGGTCTACAATTATCCATACATAAGTCCATGTTGTGCCATCAGGGATATTTGTGGAGCTTTTGTCTTCACCGCCTGAAATGATTTTTGTCGGTGTGCAAACAATAGTGTATACATCATCTGCTGTTACGGTTCCTGAACTGTTACTGAAAATTACGTCGATTTTATTCTCATCCAGCCCTGCTGATGCCAGACCTTCTTTTCCTGTCAGAACCTCGGTTGTTCCGTACCAGTAATTGTCCTTTAAATCATCAGCTGATTTGTACCACCAGAATTCACCATCTTTAAATTCCCAGTAAGTTTCTGAATCGCTGAGGACTCTCCAACCACCATTGATGGTTTTCTTCTTACCTAAATCGCCTTCTCTTAACTCGGAATACATATTCCAGTTACGCATAGAATCCAGATAACCATACAATTCTTCGTCATAAATTACATTTTCATTTGAAGTTTCTGACTGAGTTTCCTCTGTTTCAGGCTCCTGATTGAAAATGTAGATGCCCTCTAAAAGCTCCAGTGCTCTTTCGTCATTTTCTTCTACATTTTCGCTTGAGTTAGTCATAAACGATAATACTGCGTCTTGTTCTTCGCATACAAGTAAAATGTACTTACCCTTGATGTTATCTTCAGAAGTGCCGTAGTTATATGTAGCGCAGTAAATACCGTCAGTTAATTCGCTGAAACCATCGCTACCACTGTAAATAGTCATTGAATCTACACCGTGGTACCAGTAATCGTAGAAAGCTTCATACATTTCGTCCTTACCTGAGCTTGTATCGAAATCAGAAGTTGAATCAGATAAACAGCTAGTTCCGATATGTATTAAATATGAGTTTTCGTTTTTATATTTAAGTGCATTTTGTTCACTAGCCATAGTTGTTTCTGACCAGTTTCTGTCATAAGGTAAGTTGAAACCATCACCATAGAATGTGTTGTCAGATGGCATTATGGCAAAAACTAAAATACCTACGATTAAGATAACTGTAAAGAAAAGACCGATTGAGTTTAAGACAATGCCTACCTTGCTCAGGGTGCTTTTTGTTCGGTTTTTTATACCTAGTATTAAACCGACAATAGCGATTGGTATAGATATAAAGCACGCAAACGCAGTGAAAAAGGAAACTATACCTAATATTAATGAAGCTGTGCCACCATTACCTGATTTCTTTTGATTGTTATCATAATTTGGTGCGTATTGTGTATTTGTCTGATTGTAAGTCGGGGTTTGGTTGTAAGCAGTGTTTTGATTGTAATCGGTTTCGGCTGGTTGATAATTTGTTGTTGATTGCTGCTGATAATAATTGTTTTCACTATTGTCAACTGCGTTTTCTGAGTTGTTGTTATCTACCAACTCACCGCAATTTTGACAAAACTTGTCGTTTTGGTTAATTTGTGCCCCGCATTTTGAACAGAACATAGTTCATACTCCTTCCTTTAATAAAACCTCATTTATATTTACAGTTTTGTTTAAGGTATTCCATTATATTACAGTAGAAACGGAATGTCAAAACAGTTATTCGATACTGAAAATATCTTGACAAACAGTTTTGTGTATTGTATCCTTATTTTGCAAAAAATAAAACACCACAGGGGGTGCCGATGCAAAAGTCGGCTGAGATTGGAATGGATGTTTTCCTGACCCTGCGACAAAGTCGCGAACCTGATACGGATAATGCCGGCGTAGGGAGTAGTTAAAGTGCTTAACACCATACGCAAGTGTGGTGTTTTTTGTGTTTTAAAGGAGTGTTTTTATGAAAAAGGTAAGAGCAAGAACTTTTCGACTTGTAACAAGTGGTGTGCTCTTAGGACTTGCTACCGTGCTGTCTATGATTAAGGTGTTTGAATTACCATTTGGTGGTTCGATAACACTGTTTTCGATGGTGCCGATTTTCGTGCTTTCATATATGTATGGTGTTAGATGGGGTCTTTTGTGTGGTACGGTTTACGGTGTATTGCAGATGGTTCTTGGTGCTACAACTACACAGGCGTTTGCAGGTGTGAATGGTATTAGTGTACCTGTTATGGCTATGCTTGACTACATCGTTGCATTTATGGTACTGGGATTTGCTGGCGTGTTTAAAAATAAGATGAAAAACCAAACTCTTTCTGTTGTTCTGGGTTCGACGTTTGCAGTGTTTCTGAGGTTTTTGTGTCACTTTTTCTCAGGTTGGATACTATGGGGAGGTTATGCCGCAAGCTTTTTTGAAGGTTTGAGCAATTCTTTCGGTAATTTTATGCTCAGTTCATTTAACGGGCAACTCCTTGCAGTGCTGTATTCTCTTGTTTACAATGGTTCATATATGTTGTTTGAACTTATTATTTCTATTTTAGGTGTCGTTGCAATAATGATGGTTAAGCCTTTAAGAGAAAAAATAATACGTGGCAATTTAGCGACTTGATAGAGAGTTTTACTAAATTGTTAACAAAAGGAATATTCTGTAAATTAACGTAAAATTGTATTGATTTAAGGGGATTATTTCGTTATACTGACCATAAGGAAGGAAAAACTTATGGATAGAGATTATGAAAAAATACCTTTAAAAACGAGAATATTCAATGCGATTAAGAAATGGATTATGGTTGTGCTTAATCCACGACTTCTGTTGTGCTTGTTTGTAGCATGGATGATAACAAACGGCTGGAGTTATGTGTTTGTAGCGTTGGGAACGTTACTCGATATTACGTGGATGGTGGTTACAGGTACGGCTTATATGAGCCTTCTTTGGGTTCCGTTTACACCTGAAAAGATTCTTACCGTTGTTATCGCAATTTTTCTGATGCGTGCAATTTTTCCTAAAGATCAGAAAACTGTCGCAGTGCTAAAAGAGGAGCTAAAAAAGCTTAAGCGTGCTTATATTGCCCAGCGTGATAAACGAAGAGAAAAACGCAATCATAAAAAATCACAGAATGAATGTTAATATGTAATTAGTTAAAGGGCTGTTGCAAAAAAGCAACAGCCCTGTGTTTTTTACACAGGGCTGAACTTAGGGGAGTTAGCTGAACATATGCCTCAAGCAGTGTTATTTATGAAAAACTACCGAGAATGTAATGGTGTCTGAAATAAGCTCAATATCAAGTTTGAAGTTGTGCATATCAGTGATAGACTTAACGATTGAGAGCCCAAGACCATTGCCGTTGCTTTCACGGTTTTTCTCAACACGATAGTACGGCTCGGTTAAATGTTTGACATCACCGCTTGTGATAGTTGAACACTTGTTTGAAATACTGAGCATTTTGCTGTTTAACGAAATCTCGATATTGCTGTTATCGTCTGAGTATTTTACAGCGTTATCAATCAGGTAAACGATAGCACGGGAGAGTAAAACCTCATCAGCGCTTATTTCGAATTTTGAATCCAAGTCTAGGCTGATTGTTTTGTTGTCAGGTAAGGTTTCAAAATCTTCGAGTGCTTTTTGTATGAGCTGTGACACATTAACGTTTTCGAGTCTGAGTGGCTGGTCAACTGTAGAAAGGCGAGAGAAGTCCAGCATTTTGTGAACAAGCGAATTGACTTCGTTTGTGCGTTCGATAATCCTGTCAATATAGTGGTCACGCTTTTCGGGGTTTATGTTTTCCTTAAGGTTTTGTGCGTAGCCTGAAATGATAAACAATGGTGTCTTGATGTCGTGTGCCAGAGCGTTTGTGGTTTCACGACGTTT